>JBJMIW010000391.1:0-13073 GCA_045806665.1 Actinoallomurus sp. | reverse complement strand
TCGAGGAAGGCGATGCCCGAGACCGCTGCGCCGGAGATCGTACGGGCGGTGCCGCGCCCGACATCGGTCAGGACGACGACGGGATGGTCCTGGTCGACGTCATCGACGATGGCGGCATGCGCACCGGTGTCGTCGACGACGGCATGGCCGGCCGGCGTGAGGTTGGAGCCTCCGTCGCTCGGGGTCATGTCGCGCGGGCCGTCCACCCGGCGGAGGATCGCTCCGCTGCGCATGTCGCGGACCTGTACGACGCCGGAGGTCCGCAGTTCGATGAGACGCCCGTCGCGCGAGACGCGTGCGTACGCGACCGGATCCTCCGGCTCGCTGCCGGGAGGCGTGGGCGGTGACCAGCGATCGCTGACCGGCAGGCCCGCCGTGAACGCGCGGAGCCGGGCGCCGTCGTCGTGCGGGCCGACGAGGATGAGCCGTCGGCCGTCCCGGCTCCAGGCGGGCGGGCCGTAGAGTTGCCCGCCCATGTCGTCCGCGTGCAGGGACTGGAGGGAGCCGGGGACGCCGACGGTGAAGGAGCTGCCGTTCCCGTCGACGACCGCGACGGCCTGGCCGCCGGGCTGGGCGGCGAGCAGCGGCGCGCTGCAGGCGTTGCAGGCCAGCGGGGTGTCGATCGGTGTGCTGTCGGCGATCCGGGCCGTCTGCCGCAGGTCCCACAGGGAGACGTGGCTGCCCGATGCCGCGAGCAGACGGTCGTGGTCACCGGCGAAGACCAGCGCGTCCTGGTTGACGACCGGGCTCCCCGTCAGCGCGAGAGGCGTCTGCGCCGCGCCGGTGGCGGCCTTGACGTCGGTGACGTAGAGGGCGCCGTCCGAGGCGAGTGCGATCCGGGATCCGTCACCGCTGATGGCGAGCGCGGTCGCCCGGTTCGCGTGGGTCGGCACGGTCTTCGCCGGCTGATCGGAAGTCGCGGGGGTCCGCTCCGTGGTCCAGATGGGCAGGGTGTCGCCGTTGTTGGTGTAGCTGAAGTAACCGCCGCCCGGGGAGATCGCGGTCGCGTAGTTGTGCGTCCCGAAACCCGCCACCGCGCCGGCGAGGAGGCGCAGGCCGGGCAGGGAGCGCCGTTCCCAGCCGCCGTAACCGCCCTCGAACGAGACCACCTGAGTGTCGTCGGGCATGGTGACCTCGGAGAAGCTTGTGAGCGGCCCGTGCGCCGTGGACGACGCCCGCACGTGGCCGTCCCGGTCGTACAGGACCGTTTGGCCGGGCGTGTCCAGGCCTCCGGCGGCGTCCGTGGTCGACACCACGATGGAACGACCGGACGGCGAGACACCGATCCCCGACGGATCCTGACCGGCCGGCATCACCAGGTCCCGTACCCCTCCGTCGGCGGTCCAGAGCCTGGCCGTATGGCCGGCCAGCGCGACGACGGTTGTGGCGGTCGCGTCGGTGGAGAGGCCGGTCAGGGACGGACCGGCGCGGAAGACCACGCCGCGCCGGCCGCTCGCCAGGTCGAACCGCAGCACCGTGCCGCTCCGCGTCCCCGCCAGGGCCGTACGGCCGTCGCCCGAGGCCGTCAGCACCGACACCTGCTCGCCGGCCTCCATGAAACGGACCAGATGCGGAGCGGCGGCGACCGCGTTGAACAGAGCCGACCTGGTCTGCGGGTCGGCCGCCGTACGGTAGGCCCGGACGGCGAACAGCTGAGCCAGCCGGAGATCGGTGTTCAGGAGCGACTTCGACAGGCTCGCCAGCCGATCCGCCGTGTGCTGCCGGCTCGCGGCCTGCGACCCGACCGCGTACGTGCCGTAGATCGCCGTGGCGACGACCGCGACGCCCGCGACGACGCCGGCCGCGCGCCCGGTGCGCATGCGACGCATGCACGCGGCGGCCTCGTCGAGGTTCTCGGCGAACTCCACCGCGTCCGGATCGGGTGCGGAACCGATCTCCCCGCTGTTGCCCTGCGGTGCGACCAGCCGCCAACCCTTCTCATGGGCGGTCAGGAACTTCTGGCCCATATAGCCGATCGCCCGGAGAACCTCTCGCTCATCTACCTCACCGGTGAGCGCGGTCCGTGGCCGAGGCCCGTGAAAGAACCGGTGCATCAGCAACCGCAGCCACGCCACCGAGGGACGCGGCGACACCGGGCGGCGCAGGACCTCGCGGAGCGCGAGCGCGAAGGCGGCACCCAGCGAAGGCCCTTCGACCGACGTCGCGGGCGCGTCGTCCACCACGAGACGCCACAGGACGCAGCGGCCGCCGCGCCGGCCGGGGGAGATCTCCCAGGCGACGGCGAGCGCGCGCAGGAAGGCCTCGTCGGCGTGGACGGCGGCCATGGAGCGCGGATCGGGAAAGATCCCGGAGGGCCCGCCCCGCAGCTCCCGGAGCTCCAACGTCCCGGCGGCGCCTTCCTCGGCCTGACCGCCGCCAGGCCTGCCGAAGACGACGGAGACGCGGACCAGCGGCCGTTCCCTCACCTCGTCCGCGGCCAGCAGCAGCGTGGTGAGCGCCGCCATGGCCCGAGCCGGATCGCCGTACTCGACGGGGATCGCCTCGATCACCGCGTAGAGCCGGCGGCGCGTGGACTCCTCGGCGATGTCCTGGCCCGCCGTCCCGAGCAGCTCCGCGCCGATGGGCCGCGGCGGCACCACTCGGGCGACGTTCCAGCGTCGTATCGCGGCGTCGAGTTCGCTCATCGGCGCCCCGCACAGCGCCCGCGCGGCATGAAACGCCACCGTGGCCCCCTCGACGGCAGCTGCGCTCCGCTCCGCCGGTCCCGTGACGCGCGCGGCGAGGAACCGCAGCACGGCGGCCGCGTCACCGTCCAGGAGCCAGCGAGGGTCATGCCGGACCGACTCGCGGCAGCACTCCCACCAGAGACGTTTCTCGCCGATGAGCGCGTCCACGACCTGCTGAGGTGTCACCTCGCCGGCATCGAGGCCCGCCCGCAGCCGGTTCAGCTCCGCGCGCGCGGTCATCGCCACCGACCCCACCGCCGACGGCGGATCACGGCAGCGCCGACAGGATCAGGCGGGCCGTCTCGGCGGGAACGCGGCCGGCCAGCTCCCGCCAGGCCGCGACGGTTCCCGCGTCGGCGGCGGCCGCGACCGATGCGCGGACGAGGTCCGGCCCCCAGGCCGGCACTCCCTCCGGGGCCACCGGCGCGGTGGCCTGCACCCGAGTGGCCGGATCGTAGCCGCTCAGCCTGACCGCGGACGTGGGAGGACCGAACGGCGCACGGCCGACCGGCACGAGCAGCGTCCGTTCGGCACCGTGATCGCTGTACCAGACCGTGACGACCAGCGGCATCGTCGCGACGGCCCGCACGATGATCTCAAGGCGGTACTCGTCGCCGGATCGATAGAGGAGGAACTCCACCCCATGCTCTCCCGCCACGGCACGGACCACGAGGTCGTCGCGCCCTCCGGCGGCGACCACTCCGCGAGAGGGAGGAAACGGAAGGAGGAACCGGCCGGCGATCGCACTGACGGATGCCGCGATCGGCGGCCGTCGGAGGTCGACCGGCGCCGGCGCGGGGACGGCATCGCGGCGAGCGGGGAGACGGACGCCGAGCAGGGCCGCGAGGTACCGCTGCCACAGGCTGTAACCCCGCCGGCCTCGGGACGCGGGCGCCGTCGCCATCGGACGGTCGTCGACGAGCGAACTCCAGTACCGCCGAGCCAGGCCGCTCATGGCAGTCACGATCCCGTGCCGACGCGGTCGCCGGCGGCGTCCGCGCCGGCACCGACCGCCTCCCGCACGCTCTGCATCGCGCCTAACTGGCGTACCAGGGCCGGCGCGGAGGCGCCGATGGCCACGGCCGCCCACGTGCCGGTGATCTGCGTATGCAACAGCAGCCCCATGGCCGCGCCGATGACCATCCGGGTCAGCGCGGCGAGGGCGTCGGGCACGACGTCCACATGATCCGAAAAGTGTGTCGGAGCGGTCTCGGTGGAAGAACGCGTACGACGCCGGGCGTCGCGCCAGGTCTCCAGGTTCTGCAGAAGAACGACGGCCTCGACGATCAATCCGCCCCCGCCTCCGGCGGCCAGGGCAACAGGCCAGTCCAACATGTGCACCTCACGAATCTTCGCGCCCGCGGCGAAGAATTGATCAGTCGGTCGCGAATCCCGATGCGTTCACCTTGTGGACGGATGCTCGGTAGCCGCGACGGCAAGGCTCCTTCCATTCCCCCGTTGAACGAACGGCCTGCCCGATGTCCACCTGTTCTACGCGCATCACGTAGATTGCGCACCACCCTGGCCGGATACGGACATGAATCGGCCGGATATAGCTCCCCTGTCGGCCTGCGACCTGCTTCATAAATGATCATTAGTGCCATTGGCTCATGGCTGCGATATTGACGATGGCCTGGTAGCGGACGGCTGCCTAGGGCTGCGCGGTCGTCTCCGCACCGCGCAAGAACATCGGCAGCCCGCAGGACATCAAGCTCAAGGGCCTGCACCAGGCCGTCCAGATCACGGCCCGGGTCGGCAACAGCGCGGACTCGGACAACTGCGGGTCGACCGGCACCACCATCCGCATCGTCGTGCTGCCCGTACGCGGCGGCGGCTCGCTTGCTCTTCGTCCTGTACGTTCACACCGGTCAGCCCGGCGCGCTCAGTGACGGCGACATGGACAAGGTCGTGCACAGCGTCCGCCTCGCCAAGTGACCGGACATCGGTCGGTGCTTTTTCGGTGGTCTAAGAGCATCGCCATCGCCGCCCCGTCGTCACCCGACATTGATCGATGGATTCAAGTCAGGCGTCGTTCCTGACCTGGTCGCGCAGCCGGAATTTCTGGATCTTGCCGCTGGCCGTGCGTGGAAGATCGGTGAGGATCTTCAGCCGCTCGGGCCAGTACTGTTTGGCGACGCCCTTCTCCTTGAGGAACCGCTGCATCTCTTCGAAGGTGAACTCCTCGACACCCGGGGCCGGTACGACGCACGCGCACGCGCGCTCCTGCAGGCGCGGGTCGGGTATGGCGACCACGGCGACCGCGGCGAGCTTGGGGTTCTCGTAGAGCACATTCTCCACGTACGCGACGGGGATGTTCTCGCCGCCGCGTATGATC
This sequence comes from Actinoallomurus sp., assembly GCA_045806665.1. GTDB lineage: Bacteria > Actinomycetota > Actinomycetes > Streptosporangiales > Streptosporangiaceae > Actinoallomurus. Next base: position 8,051 of record JBJMIW010000391.1, on the reverse strand, counting down.
ACGTCCTTGCTCCGGCCGGTGATGGTCAGGTAGCCGTCGGCGTCGATCCTCGCCAGATCGCCGGTGTCGAACCACTCCCCGTCGAAGCTCGCCCGGGTCAGCTCCAGCCGCTCGGCATAGCCGACGAACAGGAACGGGCCGGTGACCTGTAGCCGGCCCTCCTGCCCGGTGGGCACCTCGTCGCCCTTGGCGTCGACCACCCGGATCCGCATGCCGGGCCAGGGATAGCCGTCGGTGTCGATGAGCTTTTCGTCCGGGTCGCCCGGGATGCCGAGGGTGACCAGGCCGTTCTCGCTCTGCCCCCAGCCACCCAGCACCACCAGATCGGGCAGCTTCCGTCTCGCCTCGCGCACGATGGCGCGGGGGATCGGCGCGCCCATGCAACAGAAGCGCGTCAGCGAGGACAGGTCGTGGTCGGTGAGGTTGGGGGCGTTCACCAAGTCGTGCAGGAACGGCGTCGCCGCCGAGGTGTAGGTGATGCCGTGCTCCTGTATGAGTTCGACGAACCGGGTGGCGCTCCAGACGTCCTGCAGGACTCCGGTCGCGCCGACCTGTACGGGTAGCCGGGCGCCGTACAGGAAGCCGGTCAGGTGGGCCAGCGTCGAGGCCATGTGGATCACGCTGTCACGGGTGAGGCCGAGCCGTGCCGGCAGCGGGGCATTCGCCGCCATCACCGTGTTGTGCGTGTGCATCACGCCCTTGGGCTCGCCCGTGGTCCCCGAGGTGAGATCAGCAGCGTCACGTCGTTGGCGTCGGGGCGAAGGGTGGGGAGCTCGCCGGGGCTCCGGCGCTCGTGCCACGGGGTGGCCATGAACTCCGCCCACGAGGTGCCCTGTCCCGGCTTGCCGTCCACCACCAATACGTGTTGGAGGGCCGGCCAGCCCACCCGGGCCTTCTCGATCACCGCCGGGTAGTCGAACCCGAGGAACTCACCGGGCACCACGATGACCTTCGACCTGGCGAGCCCGACCATGAAGCCGAGCTCACGTTCCCGGTAGATCGGAATGAGCGGGTTGCTGATCGCGCCGATCCGGGTGGCCGCGTAGTGCACCGTGATCGACTCGATCCAGTTGGGCAGCTGGAAGGAGACCACGTCGCCCGGCCGGACACCGAGCTCGAGCAGCCCCAGGGCGCAGTGATCGACCTGCTGTCTCAGCGCGCCGTAGGTGATCTGGCGGCGCGGGTCGATGAACGCGATCTTGTCCGGATCATCACCGACCACCTCGTCGAGGTGGTCGGTGATGATCCGGCCTGTCCAGTGGCCCTGGCCGGTGTGATCGTCGATCCGGTCCTGGGTGAGGATTGTCTCGAAGGTCATCGGGACCTCTGTTTCAGCTCATGGTGAGGCCGCCGCTGACGCTGACGGTCTGCCCGGTGACGTAGGCGGCCTCGTCGGAGGCAAGGAAGGCGACCATGTTGGCGAGGTCGCTGGGCTGGGCGAGGCGGCGGAACGGGATGGCCCTGGTCAGGGCGTCGCGCAGTTTGGGGTTGTCGCCGCCGATCGAGCCGAACAGCGCGGTGTCGGTGGGGCCCGGGCACACGCAGTTCACGTTGACCTGGTAACGGGCCACCTCGCGGGCCGTGGCCTTGGTGAAGGCGATGATGCCGCCCTTGGCCGCGGAGTACACCGCCTCCCCGGACGAGCCCACCCGGCCGGCGTCGGATGCGAGATTCACCACCGAGCCGTGACCCTGCGCGGCCATGATCGGGAGTACGACCTTGGAGGTGTTGAGGACCCCGTAGAGGTTGATCTGGATGACCCGGTCCCAGTCGGCCGGGTCCGAGTCCACGAACGGGCCCGCCTTGTCCCAGCTGGCATTGTTGACGAGCACGTCGATGCGATCGAACCGGGTTCGTACCTGCTCGACCATCGCCTCGACGGATTCCCGCGAGGTGACGTCGGTGCGTACGCCGATCGCGTCGCCGCCGAGGGCGGCCACCGTCTCGGCCATGGTGCTCTCGTTGATGTCGGTGACGACGACGGTCGCGCCCTCGGCCGCGAGTTTCTCCGCGATGCCCCGGCCGATGCCCTGCCCGGCTCCCGTCACGATTGCGATCTTGTCGTTCAGCTTTCCCATGTCGGGCCTTTCACTGCGTCGGTGGTGTCAGGGCGCGTACTCGCGGCCCAGCAGGTGGCGGGCGATGACGAGCTTGGAGACCTGGGCGGTGCCGTCTCCGATCTCCAGGCCGATGACGTCCCGCAGGCGCTGGCCCAGCGGGCTCTCCGTGGAGTAGGCCACGTGCCCGAACGTGAGCAGGCACTGGTGGATGACCTCGGCCGAGAGTTTCGGCGCCCAGAACTTCGCCATCGCGGCCTCGGCGCTGTGCTCAAGGCCCTGGTCCTTCCGCCACAACGCCTCATAACAGATATGGCGGGCACCTCGGAGGTAGGTCGCGAACTCGGCGAGCGGGAATGAGACGCCCTGGAACCTGCCGATCGGCTCACCGAACGCCTTGCGGTCGCGTGCCCACTGCAGCGCCTCCTCCAGCGAGACCTGGGCCGCCCCGAGACAGCAGAGGCCGATGACGGCTCGGGAGTAGTCGAAGCCTTGCATGACGGAGACGAACCCGCCGCCCTCCTGCCCGACCAGCCGGTCCGGGGTCACGGGAAGGCCGTCGAAGTGCAACGACGCCCGGCCGATGGCCCGGCTGCCGAGGTCGTCGAAAGCCGACCGGGTGACGTGACGCTCGTCGAGATCGACGTAGAACGCGCTGACCCCGCGCGCCCCCGGGCCGCCGGTGCGGGCGAGGACCAGCCCGGTGTGGGCGTCCATGCCGAGGGTGATGGAGGTCTTCTCACCGGTCAGGCGCCACCCCTGGCCGTCCGGCTCCGCTCTCAACTCCAGCCGCGCGGCATCGGTGCCGTGCTCGGGCTCGGTGACGCACAGCGCGGGGATGACGGTGCCGGCGGCGATGTCCGGCAGCCACGCCGCCTGCTGCTCCGCCCGCCCGTTGCGGACGAGCACATCACTGATCAGCGCCGTATTGATGATCAGATAGGTGGCGTTGAAGTCGGCCCGGGCGACCTCCTCCGTCGCCATGCCGGCCAGCACGGCGCCGGTCTCCTGACCGCCGTACCGCTCCGGGATGCGCAGGCCCGTCAGCCCCATCCCGGCCATCTCGGAGACCAGCCCCCGCCGGAGCCGGGCGGCTCTGTCGTCCGGCTGGTAGTGCGGCGCGAGCACCTTGGCCGCGAACCGCCGCACCTCCTGGCGGTAGGACTCCTGGTCTTCGTCGAACACGAAATCCATGGTGGATCCCCGCGGCTCAGTGCCAGGTGACGTGACGGGCGAAGTCGGGCTTGCGCTTCTCGGCGAACGCGGCGGCGCCCTCCTGCCCTTCGGGGGACGCGGTGAACAGGTCCAGCGCCGACATGGCCAGGTTGCTCAGACCGGCCTGGTGATCGGTGTCGGCGTTGAACGACTGCTTGAGGAACCTGATCGCGGTCGGGCTCTTCTCCGCCACCTCGTCGGCCCACGCCCGTGCCTCCTCCAGCAGCTTCTCGGGCGGTACGACGGCGTTGACCAGTCCCATGCGCTCGGCCTCGGCGGCGTCGTACATCCGGCACCAGAACCACATCTCCCGCGCCTTCTTCTCACCGACGACCCTGGCCAGGTAGGCCGATCCGAAACCGGCGTCGAAAGAGCCGACCCTGGGACCGGCCTGTCCGAACCGAGCCGTCTCGCTGGCGATCGACACGTCGCAGAGCACGTGCAGGACGTGGCCGCCGCCGATCGCGACGCCGTTGACGGCGGCGATGACCGGCTTGGGGATGTCCCGGATCAGCTTGTGCAGGTAGCCGATCTCGAACATGCCGCTCTCGGTGGGGCCGTAATCGCCGGTCTCGGCCCGCTGCTTCACGTCGCCGCCCGTACAGAACGCCTTGTCTCCGGCGCCGGTGAGGATGACCGCGTGGACCCGCCGGTCGGCCCAGGCCTCGCGGAACGCCTTGATCAGCTCCTCGACGGTCTTACCGCGAAAGGCGTTGTAGCGCTCCGGCCGGTTGATCGTGATGATCGCGGCTGGTCCGTCGAGTTCGTAGCGGATGTCCTCGTAGGGCTGTGCCGTCACTGCTGACTCCTTCGCAGAGGCATCGGGGACGACCGGCCGACCGCGTCGGTGACAGGTGTCGGCGGTCCGTGCGGCGGGCGTCACACGTTCCGGTTATTTGACGACGATGATGAACTTTGACTCTTAAGTCAATACTTGCCCGGTGGTTTAAATGAGTACCCTGGCATCGGCAGCAGGGGGCGAATCGGAGGGTGAGCGCCGCGATGAGCACGCAGCAGGCCGTCGACGGCGAGACGGTCCCGCCCGTGCAGAGCCGCGTGCAACGCAAACGGGGGCAGCGCATCCAGCAGATCCTGACGACTGCGGCGGAGCTGTTCGGCGAGCGCGGGTATGAGGCGGTCAGCTTGGAGGACGTCGCCGCCCGGCTCGACGTCACCAAGGGCTCCCTCTACTACTACTTCGCCAGCAAGGACGAGCTGGTCACGGCCGCGATCGAGACGCTGGGCAATGAGTGGACGGCGCGCCTCGAGCGGCTTCCGGAGGCCCAGGAGGGTTCGTCGGCCGCCCGGCTGCGGGCGCTGATCCGCGAGCACATCACCATCGCCGTGCGCGATTACCCCGCCGCGCTGCGGTTGTTCCTCGTCCCGCAACAGTGGCCGGACGCCCAGCGGTCACGGATAAAGAAGCTCCGCCAGCGGCATGACCGGCTGTTCCGCGTCATCATCGAGGAGGGCGTCGCTTCCGGCGAGTTCACCGTGACCAGCGTGGACACCGTCCTGCAGTGCATGCACGCAGCGATGTCCCAGGCGCCCACGTGGTGCGGGGCCCGGTCCCGCCGCGCCCGGGACCAGGCCATCGAGGAGTTCGCCGACACGCTGATGATGCTGGTGGGCCAATCGCCACCGGCACACCGCTGAACGGCGGCACCAACGCGGCGTCCAGCGTCAGGATCCAGCAGGCCGACGACATCGTGCCGCCAGAACGTCTCGGCGCAGCCCAGTGTCCCCGTCATCCACGGCTTGCACGCCGGGAGCAGGATCGCCTGGAAGGCCGCGTCGGTTGACCATTGGCGTGACGGGGGTCTGGATCAATAGTCGGTCATGTCGTCCTCCCGCCCCGCTCCGGGTCATCGCCTGCACCCCGTGGGCCCGTACGACCTGGAACGCCGGAAGCCGGTCGACCGCGGCGGCGACCGCGCTGATGATGTTCTACAACAACGGCACCGGGCTGTGGAACACCACCAACTGGTGGAACGCGGCGAACGCGCTGACCGCGATCATCGACAACGTCCGGGTCAGCGGAATGGGCAGCTACAAGTACGCGGTCGCCACCACGTACGACGACAACCTCTCCGCGCAGGGCGGGCAGTTCCGCAACGACTACCTCGACGACACCGGCTGGTGGGGCCTGGCCTGGGTGGACGCCTACGACCTGACCGGCGACACCCGCTACCTGAACACCGCCAAGGTCGACGCGGACTGGATGACCTCGTACTCCGACGGCACGTGCGGGGGCGGCGTCGACGGCCCCTCGTTCAAGGGCGTTTACGCCCGCGGGCTGGCCGCCCTCAACAAGGCGCTGAGCGACCACCCGTACACCGCCTACCTACACCGCCAGGCGGACTCGGCGTATGCCCACGACCGCAACCCCCTCGACCAGTACGGCTACCACTGGGCCGGCCCGCTCGACTCCACCGACGCCGCCCGCCAGCAGAGCGCGCTGGACCTGATGAACGCCGCCGGGTAACGGCCGGCCGCCGCGCCCGCACCGGCTCGGCCACCAGCACCACCCCATCCTCGAAGCGATCTGCTCTCTGTCAAGAGTGGGCCCCGCCAACCCCGGCGCCACGGACACCGACCGGAGCGTCACCAGTAACGTTCGTGGCTCGCGCTGCGCGGGCTACCGGTAACCCCGCTTGAGCAGGTATTTGGCTCCTGCCTCGAAGCCTTCGGGGGTGGGCAGTTCGAAGCCGAAGGCGTCGGCGAGCCGGTCGGTGGTGTTGAAGGCGGCGCAGACCGCCAGCGCGTCCTGGACCTGCTGGGGTGAGACGCCGACGGCCAGCACTTCCCGCATGTCCTCGGCGCCAACCTTTCCCTCCCGGGTCAGCTTGCCGAGCATCCGCAGCGTTGCCCGCAGCGGCTCTGCGACGGGGGCCGATTCCAGGTCGGCCAGCACCGCCGCGACCCGTGGCCCGTCCTGGTACGCCTGGCTTGCGGTCGCGGTGTGCGCGCCGACGCAGAACGCGGACTCGTTCACCTTGGACACGTAGGCCGCCATCAGCTCCCGGTCGCCCACCGACCAGGCGGACGGCCCGCGCATCGCCTCGTGGGTGAACTCCTTGGCCCGGGCGCCGTAGAAATCGGGCCGGTAGAAGACCAGCTTGGCGGCGTCCGGTACCGGGTGCCCGGAGAACAGCCGGATGAGCGCGAACAGCAGTTTGGTTCCGGGGCTGTAACCGTGGTTGAGGATGTCAAGTCGCATGATCCGGCCTCCCCTTGACGGTCGCTTCGGCCAGGGCCGCCAGTCCCGCTTCATAGAGCCGGGCGGACTGGCCGACCGCAGCGCATATCACCAGCTCGAAAAGCTGGTCCTCGGTGCAGCCCGACGCCTTCGCCGCAGCCAAGTCCTCCTCGGTGACCTGCGCCGGCCTGTCGGCGACCTTGCCGATCAGCGCGTCCAACGGCGGGGAGAGGCCGTCGTTGCCGAAGGCACGCGCTCGCTGCTCCGCAGATGCCCTGCCCTCCCCGTTCAGCACGCGATCCACCAGGGCTCGGTGCGCTGCTCGCTTTTTGTCCTCATCCGGCACGGCGCCCTCCGCCTCCTTTGCAGCTGGGCCATCTGCCCTCATGTTAAGACGATGGCGCGCCGCCGAACGTGACACGCAGCCGAAGAAAGCCAACCACCGATGTACCCGCAGGCCAGACGGATATTTTCCTGGCGGTTGTCTCATGCGCCGCTTGAACGGGGCAGCGGGGTGACAGCCCGCAGTTCATCGCGGTGCTGGAGATATGAGGTCGAATACCGCGACGCCCACCGGCGCGAGCACGAACTAAGCGTCCGGACCGACCACAGCCAGATAGCCCGTGATCTCACCATCTGGCTGTCCAGTCGTCACTACCCCGGCCGACCAGCCAGACACTCAATCCAGGACTTCTGAAACGCGCCCTAGCGACGCGCCGCCTGCTACTGCGGGCGTAGCCCGTACAGCGTGCTCGTCTTCGGGCTCGTCGCACACACGACGCCGACGGTCGTACCGTCGGCGGTGCTGGTCACGAAGACCCGCTGCGGCTTGGTGGCGTGGAAGCTCCACAGGAGGCGGCCGGTTCCGGCGGGCCTTGACCTCCCGGGCGAACCGGCGGCGGAAGTCGCGATCCTCTGCGAGCTCGGGCCGGACCACCTTGATGGCCGCCTGCCGGCCGTCGGCGGAACGGCCGAGATAGACCCGCCCCATCTCCCCGGCGCCAAGGCGGCCGAGCAGCTCGTACCGGCCGACTCGCGCGGGATCCCCCGGCGTGAGCGACTCCACAGGCACCCCCACGCGTGCGGCCATCCGGAGACGACACCGGACTTCGCCGGCAACCTTAGCGATCAGTGCCGAACCCGGCCGGAGTATTGCGATCCCGGGCGCTCCGGCCAGGCGACGGGATGGGGTGGACCTGATGAACGCCGCAGCCGCCGCGAGCAACGGGTGACATCGTCCGCCCACATCCGCCGACTGGGCACGAAGGCCGGATGGGAGGAGACCTCAGGTCGACACGGACCGCAGGTAACGTCAGGACTTCTGTGAGTTGGCGCGCTGCGGGGGCAGGTGCTTGCGCCCGCCGTCTTCCTGGCGGGCGTGGTCTGCTTGGCCGGCACGGTGGCGCGTGGGAGCGAGGCGTTCTGCTGCTGGCGCGCCAGTTCCGGTGCGGGCGAGGGCAGGCTCGGAAACGACGTGTCGCGCTGATTCAGCCGCAGGGTCGAGGTCAGGTCGCCGCAGGTGTCCCGTCGCCAGGCGCTGAGGTTGGGGACCGGCACACCGAAGCGTGCTTCGAGGAACC
>JBJMIW010000390.1:0-4976 GCA_045806665.1 Actinoallomurus sp. | reverse complement strand
TCCCCGCCGCTGCACCGGGCGACGGACGCCGACCTGGACGCGTGGGCGGAGTTCGGCCGCCCGCTGGTCGCGCTGGTCCCGGAACGCGACGACTATCTGCGGCCCCCGGAGGCGCGCGAGCGTTTCAAGCGGGCGCGGCAGGCGGAGGTCGTCGGCGTCGACGACGCCAAGCACCTGTGGGTGGGCGAGCCGTACGTCCGGATCGTGCTGAACGAGATCGTCCGCCGCGTCGTGCCGGAGGCGTACCCTCTGCCCACCGAAGTCGAGTAGAAGGTTCGTTTTCTAAACCTCCGCGACCGAACACGGCCACCCTCTCGGCGGATCCCTCCGCAGCGGTGACGATGGGCTGGGCTCGGGCGTTCGTCGGGGTGAGCCGGATTCTTACCTGATGAGGTGATAGCCGTGCAGTTGTACAGCCGTGACGTCGGGGACGGGACACCGCTGGTGCTTCTGCACGCGTTCCCTCTGTCGTCGGCCATGTGGCTCGCCCAGCGTGAGGCGCTGTCCACGCGGTTCCGGGTGGTGACGCCCGACCTGCGCGGCTTCGGCGGGTCCCCACTCGGCACCGCCGAGCCCTCGGTTGACGTGATGGCCGACGACGTAGCGGCGCTGCTCGATGCGAAGGGTATCGACCGGGCCGTCGTCGGCGGCCTGTCCATGGGCGGGTACGTCACGCTCGCGTTCTGCCGTCGGCACGCCGACCGCGTCCTCGGCGTCGTGCTCGCCGACACGAAGGCCACGGCGGACACCGAGACCGCCCGGATCACGCGGCTGCGCATGGCCGAGCGGCTGGAGGCGGACAAGACGGTGGACGTTCTCGTCGAGGAATTATTGCCACGGTTGGTCGGGCCGACGACCATGGGGCAGCGGGCACTGATCTACGGACGCGTACGCGGCCTGCTGCAGTCGGCGCCCCCGGCGGCCGCGGCGTGGGCGCAGCGGGCCATGGCGGCCCGTCCGGACGCCCTGGAGCTGCTCGCCGGACTGCGGGTCCCCGCCCTCGTGATCCACGGCGCGGAGGACGAGATCACCACCGAGGACGACGCCCGGGCGATGGTCGAGGCGCTGCCCCAGGCCGAGCTCACACTCGTACCCCGGTCCGGTCACCTCACCGCGGTGGAGCAGCCGCAGCTGTTCAACGAGGCGGTGGCGGAGTTCGCGGCGGCGCTCGGTCGGACGACCCGCTGACCGGTCGCCGTCAGAGGTCCTCCTGGCGGGGCATGACGACCTCGCGGAGGATCAGCGCGACGGCGGCGGCGGTGGGGATGGCCAGCAGCGCGCCGATCATCCCGAGGAGGGCGCCGCCGAGCAGCGCCGCGATGATCGTGACGGCCGGCTGAACGTCCACGGACTTCTTCATCACGCGCGGCTGGATCACGTAGTTTTCGACCTGCTGGTAGACCAGGAAGAAGATCGCGGCCGCGATGCCCACCCACATGCCGGAGAAGAACGCGATCGCGGTGACGAGGACCGCCCCGATCGTCGCGCCGATGAGCGGGATGAGGTCGGTGATGGCGACGAGCAGCGCCAGCGCGAGGGCGTAGGGCACGTTCGCGATGAGCAGGAAGATGTACGACGTCACGCCGGCGATGACCGAGATGAGGACGTTCCCGGCGACGTACCCGCCGATCCGGGACAGGATCTCGTCGCCCAGCAGCGCCACGCGGGCCCGTCGAGAGCGTGGCGCCAGGCGGTACATGAAGCCGGTGATGCTCGGCAGCGACCCCAGGAAGTAGAGCGTGAGGATCAGCACGGTCAGCATGCTGAACACCCCGCTGATCACGACTTGGCCCACGCCGAGGATCCCGTTGGCGGCCTGCTTGCCGAGGTCCTTGCTCTGCAACGCCGTCTTGGCGCGCTGCAGCAGGTGGTAGCGGTGGTCCCAATCTTGCAGTTTGGGGTTGTTCTGCAGCTGCTCGATGTAGCCGCTGCCGCTCGTGAGGTTGTTGATGAACGCGGTGACCTGTTCGGTGAGCGGCGGCACGATGGCGAAACCGAACCCGACGAAGAACCCGACCAGGCACAGAAAGACGATCAGCACGCCCCACCGGCGGGACACCCCGATGCGCGTCAGGGCCTCGACCGCCGGGTTGAGACCGACGGCGAGAAAGAGCGCGACGGTGATCAGGATGATCACCTGACGGGCGTCGGTGATCGCCTGGACGAGCATGTAGGCGACCAGCACGCCGAGCGCGCCGTAGAAGCCGAACACGAACGGGTGGCCGCGGGTGAGCGGCCGGCCCGGGCGGCCGAACGGGAAGAGCGCGTCGACGCCCGCCTCACGCTCCCGGGCCGCGATGTCGGTAACCGGGTCGAGACTGGCGACCTCGCCCGACGGCCGTGGACCGCCCGCGAGGGTTCCGGTCTCCGCGTGCTGCTCGCCGTCGTGAGGGCTCTCGGCCGCCACCCGCTTCTCCTTGAATTGTCCCGATGATGACAAGAGCCTAGGAGATCACTCCTAGGCTCTTCGCCGTCTCGTGCGGCGGTCCGGGGTGACGCACGTCACCGCGGACCGGTCATCGTCCGCCGCTCAGCGGAGCCGGGCGGCGGACGATGTCACTCCTGCCACCAATCGTCGTCCTCGTCCTTCTTCTTGGCCTGCGCCACCGGGGCGGACGCCGGCTTGGGCGCGGGCTTCGGCTCGGCCGGAGCGATCGCGGGCTTCTCCGGCGGCGCGGAGATGGCCTCGTCGGGCGAGCCGCCCAGCGGGCCGGACACCCCGCCGATGAGCTGACGCAGCTGGTTGAGGTGGCTCGTGATGCTGTCGCGCTGGCGCGTGAGCTCGTCCACCTGGCGCTGCGCCGTGGTGCGCATCCGCTCGGCCTCGGTCTTGGTGTCGGTGAGGAGCTGCTCGGCCTGGGACTTCGCCTCGGCGATGATCTGGTCGGAGTTCTTGCGGGCGTTGGCGACCAGCTGCTTGGCGTGGCTGTCGGCCTCGCGGCGCGTCTGGTCCGCCTGCTGGGTCGCCTTGGTCGCGCGCTGCTCGGCGGACGCCGCACGCTGCTCGGCCTCGGCCACGAGCTTCTGCGTGGCGCTCTGCGCCGCCGCGTGCCGCTCGGCGTCCTGCCGCTCGGCCTCTTCGCGGCGGGCGGCCAGCTGGATCTCGAACTCGGCCTCGGCCTGGGCCCGCTGCGCCTCGCTCTCCTCGAGGATGCGCTGGGCCTGTGCCCGCATCTCGTCGGCCTGGCGCTTGGCCGTGGTGAGGATCTCGTCGCGCTCGCGCTTGGTGGACGCCCGCAGCTGGGCGACCTCCCGCTCGGTCGTGGTCCGGAGCTTGGCGATCTCCCGCTCGGCCGCGGCGCGCTTCTCGGCGACCTCGTGGTCGGCGGTGGCGCGCAGCTTCGCGACCTCGCGCTCGGTCGTGGAGGTCAGCTCGTCGGCGTGCCGGCGTGCTGCCGTGCGCACCTCCTCGGCCACCCCCTCGGCGCTCTGGCGCATGTCGTCGCCCTCGCGCTTGGCGGTGGCGCGGACGTCGGCCGCTTCGTTCTCCGCGGCGGCGCGCAGCTCCGCGGCGTCGACCTTGGCGGCGGCCTTGATCTCGTTGGCCTCCGTGCGAGCGGCCTGGACGAGCTCGGTCGCCTGCTCCTCGGCGAGGCGCAGCAGCTGCTCGATGCGCGCGCCGAGGCCGGAGTAGGTGGGCCGCTCCTGCTCCTGGAGCTGGCGGTGGGCGTCGGAGAGCTCCCGTTGCATCGCCTGGGCCTGCTCGCGGCTCTGGCGGACCTCGGCGTCGAGCTGCTTGATGTGCTCTTCGACCTGGTGCCGGTCGTAGCCGCGCAGCACCACGTCGAACTCGCGTGGGGGCGTGCTGTCTTCGAAGAAGTTGCTGAGCTGGGCGTCGATGTCGGACTGCATGAGGCTCAATCCTGCTGTGACGAGACGGCTACAAGTGGTGGAGGTACCAGACGATGGCCGCGCGAGCACTGCGTGTTATGGGGTACGGCACGGGCGGGACCACTTTCCGGCGACAGCAGAGTACTCCGGACACTGCCGTGTTGGGGGCTCAACTTTACGACCTGGGCGGATTGTCGCGATTGTTAGAGCCCATGTAGCGCCCCGGTAAGGCGGCGTACGTCACAGCGGTGGTGCCGGGTCAGCCCTCGTGCGCCTTCGCCTGGACGAGTTCGGTCAGCACCCCGCCGACGTCCTTGGGGTGCAGGAACGCGATCGAGGCCCCCATCGAGCCGTGCCGCGGCCGCTCGTCCAGCAGGCGCAGGCCCTTGTCTCCGAGGGTCTCCAGAGCGGCCACCACGTCCTCGACGCCGTATCCGATGTGGTGCACGCCCTCTCCCCGTTTGGCCAGGAACCTGCCCACCGGCGTATCGGGGCGCAGCGGCTCCAGCAGCTGAACGTACGAGGCGCCCGCGGGCCCGTCCGCGACGTGGAGCATCGCCTCCTTGACCCCCTGCTGCTCATTGACCTCCCGTGACGCCACCACCAGACCGAAGGTGCTCTCGTAGAAAGTGATCTTCTCCTCAAGATCATGACATGCGATCCCGACATGATCGATCCGCGTCAGCATGGCGACCGCCTCCCTGAAAGATCCCGGCTCTCTTCTGGGTATGTTGGCAAACGTCGCCCCCACCATTCGTCGGAGGTCTCGTTTCATGGCCGGATCCGTCATCGTCGCTGGAGCGCGGACGCCCATCGGGCGCCTGCTCGGCTCTCTCAAGAACTTCGCAGCGGTGGACCTCGGCGCGATCGCCATCCGCGCCGCCCTCGACCGCGCCGGCCTCACCGGCGACCAGGTCGACTACGTCATCATGGGCCACGTGCTGCAGGCGGGGGCGGGGCAGATCCCGTCCCGCCAGGCCGCCGTCAAGGCCGGCATCCCGATGAACGTCCCCTCGCTGACGATCAACAAGGTCTGCCTGTCCGGCCTGGACGCCATCGCCCTCGCCGACCAGCTCATCCGGGCCGGCGAGTTCGACGTCGTGGTCGCGGGCGGCATGGAGTCGATGACCAACGCCCCGCACCTG
>JBJMIW010000389.1:0-10973 GCA_045806665.1 Actinoallomurus sp. | reverse complement strand
GTCGGTGACGCGGCCGCTGAGCAGGTCGTCGAGCAGTTCACCGCGGACCCGGCCTTCGGCCTCGGCGACGCTGCGCCGGAACAGCAGCAGGAGGGTGGTGACCAGCGCGCCGCGCTCGAGGATCCGCTGGTCGCTGCCCGAGAGCTCACCGTCGCCTGGGGCGCGCAGGATCAAGGTGCCGAGTACCTCGGCTCCGGCGGCGATCGAGGCGATCCAGAGCCGTCCGCGCTGCACCGCGCGGCCGAGGGATCGGGAGGCGACCGTGGCCTCGGTGACGGTGGCGTCGTCGGGTTCGCCGATCGGGCCGACGGCGGCGAGTCGGCGGCCTTCGGCGTCCAGGACGAGGAGCGCGCCGCCGAGTACGTCGATGATGACCTCGGCGACGTCTTGGATGCCGCCGCCGCGTACGGCGAGTGCCGTCATCCGGTCGTGGGCCTGGGCGGCACGTTCGACGGCCGCACTGCGTGCCTTGACGAGTTCGTTGGCGGCGCTGAGTTCTTCGAGGGCGGCGCGGGTCTCGTCGAGCAGGCGGGCGTTGTCGATGGCGATGGCCGCGTGCGCGGCGAGGGAGCCGAGGAGCGCGACCTCTTCGGGGACGAAGGGGCGGGCGCTGCGGTTGGCGGCGAACAGGACGCCGATGACGCGTGAGCCCAGGCGCATCGGGACGCCGAGGATCGCGACGACGTCCTCTTCCTGGACGGCGGCGTCGATGTAGGTGCGGTGGTTGAACCGCGCGTCGGCGAAGTAGTCCGGGGTGCTGTAGGGGATGCCGGTCTGGGCGACGAGGCCGGCCAGTCCGGCGCCGAAGGGGATGCGCAGGGCCCGGAACGCCGCCGAGACGGAGCCGTCGGTCACGCGCATGCAGGTGTCGCCGCGTTCGTCGTCGCTGAGGGTCATGTACGAGATGTCGGCGGCGAGGAGGCGGCGGGCGCGGCGGACGATCGCCTCCAGGACGGCGTCGAGGCCGCGTAGCCCGGCCAGGTCGCTGGCGGTGTCGAACAGTGCGGCGAGTTCGGCCTCGCGGCGGGCGCGGTGGTCCAGCAGGGAGCGCACCCGGAGGGCGGCGATTTTGGTCGTCTCCAGTTCCGCCAGCACGTGTGGGTCCGCGCCGGCGACGCGTGCCTCCAGGAGGGGCGCCTCGAATTCCGCCGGTGAGGCCTCTCGGGCCAGCAGGTCGAAGAAGACGTCGCACTTCATAGCGGTCATTCTCAGCGCGCGGTCCAGCCGCCGTCGATGGTGACGGATGAACCGGTGATCACCGCTGCGTGTGGTGAGCACAGGTACGCGACGAGGTCGGCGACCTCGTCGGGTTCGATGAGGCGGCGGACCGCGGATTGGGCGAGCATGATCTGGTCGATCACCTGGTCGGGGTCGAGGCCGTGGGCGACGGCCTGGTCGGCGATCTGTGCCTCCACGAGCGGGGTGCGGACGTAGGCGGGGCTGACGCAGTTCGCGGTGACGCCGTGCGGGGCGGCCTCCAGGGCGATCACCTTGGACAGGCCTTCGAGGGCGTGCTTGGCGGTGACGTAGGCGGCCTTGTAGGGGGAGGCGCGGTGGCCGTGGACCGAGGAGATGTTCACGATGCGTCCCCAGCCGCGTTCGTACATGCCAGGCAGTGTGCGGCGGGCGAGCCGGAACGGCGCCTCGACCATGACGCGCTGGATGTGCGCGAAGATCTCGGGCGGGAACTCGGTGATGGGCGCGACGTGCTGCAGGCCGGCGTTGTTGACCAGGATGTCGACGCCGTTGCAGTCGACCTGTTCCACCGCGTCGGGGTCCGACAGGTCCACGGCGAGGGCGCGGCCGCCGGTTTCGGCGGCCGCGGCCTGTGCCGCGTCCTCGCGCAGGTCGACGATGATGAGTTCGGCGCCGGCGGCGGCGAGCCGCCGGGCGCAGGCCAGGCCGATGCCGCCGGCGGCTCCGGTGACCAGGGCGCGGCGTCCGGACAGGTCCGGGCCGGCGGACGGGCCGGGGGGCGCGCTGGTGTCGGTGGTCACGACCACGGTCATGCTCCTTCGGATGGGGATCGCCGCGGTGCGCGGCACCTGGGACCTAACGGGCCGGGCGGATCGGTGTGCCGTCCGCCGGCTCGGCCGGGGTGTCGAGGGTCCCCGGATCGTCGTCGGGTGTGCCGGGATCCGGGTCGGCGGGTGCGGGCGGTGCGGTGCGGGTCCGTAGGAGGTCGCGGACGGTGCCCCAGACGCCTCGGCGGAAGACCAGCACGATGATGACGAAGATGGTGCCGGTGATGATGCCGGTCTCCTGCAGGCCGGCGGTGGCGAGGTAGTCGTTGAGCTCAACGATCAGCGCCGCGCCGAGCGCGCCTCCCCACAGGGTGCTGATACCGCCGAGCACGACCATCATCACCGCCTGGCCCGAGGTGGTCCAGTAGACCTCGTCCAGGGAGGCGAAGCCGTGGCCGATCGCGAACAGGCCGCCGGCGAGGCCGGACAGAGAGGCCGACAGCACGAACGCGAGCAGCTTGTAACGCGCGACGGGGTAGCCGAGTGCCTGGGCCCGCGTCGGGTTGTCGCGGATCGACACCAGCACCCGGCCGAACGGCGACCGGACGATCCGCCAGACCGCGAAGAACCCGATGAGTACGAAGGGCAGCCCGGCGTAGTAGAAGAAGAACGGGTCGGACAGGTCGATGCCGAAGAAGTCGCGGGGGATGCCCTGCAGGCCGTTCTCTCCGCCGGTGAGGCCGCGCCACTGGTTCGCCACGAAGTAGACCATCTGCGCGAACGCCAGGGTGACCATGGCGAAGTAGATGCCGCGCAGGCGGGCCGACAGGTACCCGATCGGGACGGCGAGCAGCGCGGCGAACGCGGCGCCGCCGAGTATGGCGACCGGGAAAGGCAGCCCGGCGTGCAGGGCGATCAGGCCGGTCACGTACGCCGAGCCGCCCCAGAAGGCCGCGTGGCCGAAGGGCAGCAGCCCGGTGTAGCCGAGCAGGAGGTCCACCGCCGCCGCGAACAGGGCCCAGCAGGCGATGTCGAGCGCGACCGGCGGGTAGATCATCCAGGGCAGGGCCAGCGTGACGAGGATGCCCAGGACGAGCGGGATCGGTCGCGCGGTGAGACGGGACAGGATCACAGCGCGGCCTCCTCACGGCCGAAGAGCCCGGCCGGGCGCCACAGCAGGACGGCGGCCATGACGACGAAAACGAGCGTCTGGGACAGCGCGGGCGCGTAGAGGTTGGCCAGCGCGGTCACCAGCCCGATGGCGAACCCGGCTGCGACCGACCCGAAGATGGAGCCGAGACCGCCGATCACGACGACGGCGAACACGGTGATGATCAGGTCGGCGCCCATGAGCGGGTTGACCGCGCGCATGGGCGCGGCCAGTACGCCCGCCAGTCCGGCCAGCGCGATGCCGAAGCCGAACACCGGAGCCACCCAGCGGCCGACGTCGATGCCGAGGGCACGGGTCAGCTCGGGGCGTTCGGTGGCGGCGCGGACGATCATCCCGATCCGGGTCCGGGTGAGCACCAGCCACACCGCCGCGCACGTGACGACGGACAGCACGAGCACGAAGACCTGGTAGGCCGGGTAGTCGAACAGGCCGAGGTTCACCGTGCCGGACAGTTCCCTTGGGCGGGCGTACGGCTGGGAGTTCACCCCGTACTTCCGCTTGACCGCGTCCTGCAGGATCAGTGCGAGGCCGAAGGTGAACAGGAAGTTGTAGAGCGGGTCGAGGCGGGCGAGACGCCGGACGAAGAGCCGTTCCACGAGGATGCCGACGAGGCCGAGGACGATCGGGACGATGACCAGCGCGAGCCAGAAGTTCATCCCGAAGGAGTCCAGCAGGACGTACGCGCCGAACGCGCCGAGCATGTAGAACGCGCCGTGGGCGAAGTTGACCACTCCGAGCATGCCGAAGATGACCGATAGGCCCAGGGCGAGCAGGGCGTAGAACGCCCCGCCCACTAGGCCGTTGAAGGCCTGTTGCACCACGTTGATCTCCTGGGCGGTTCGTCAGCCGAGCTTGCAGGCCGGGCTGGTCGGCTGGAACGCCTGGGCCGCCGGGACGGTCTTGACGACCTTCTCGTAGTCCCATGGCTCGGTGACGTCCTTGGCCGGCTTGACCTGGACGAGGTCCACGTCGTGCAGCAGGAGGTGGTCTTGGGCGCGGATCGTCCCGCCGTGCCCGAACGCGTCGTCGATCTTGGCGCCTTCGAGCTGCTTGACCACCGTGTCGGACTTGTCGGTGCCCGCTCGCTGCACCGCCTCCAGGTACTGCAGGGCGGCGGAGTAGTTGGCGGCGTTCGGGAACGACGGCCGCTTGCCCGCCTTGGCCTGGAACTTGTCCGCGAAGGCGCGGTTGGTCTGGTCGGCGTTCCAGTACCAGGCGTCGGTGAACTGGGTGCCGGCCAGCGCGTCCGGGCCGAGCGAGTGGATGTCGGTGATGAACATCAGCCCGACCGCGAGCCCGATGCCCTTGTCGCGCAGCTTGTACTCGTTGTACTGCTTGACGAAGTTGACCAGGTCGCCGCCGGCCTCCATCGTGCCCAGCACCTGCGGCTTGGGGGAGAGGCCGGGCGCCTTGAGCAGGAACGAGGAGTAGTTGTCGCTGGGGAACGGCGCGGGGTCGCTCTTGATCACGTTGCCGCCCGCGCCCTGCACGGCCGCGGTGAAGCTCTTGTTCATGTCCTGGCCGAACGCGTAGTCCGGGTAGACGATGTACCAGTTCTTCGCGCCGGCCTGGGTCGCGGTCGCGCCGGTGCCCTGGGCCAGCATGTAGGTGTTGTAGCCGTAGTGGAACGTGTACTTGTTGCACTGGGCGCCTTCGAGCGCCGTCGTCCCGGCGGAGATGTCGAAGAACAGCTTCTTGCGGGCCTTGGCGATGTTCGCGACGGCCAGCGCCGCCGAGGAGGTCGGCACGTCGAGGATGACGTCGGCCTGCTTGCGGTCGTACAGCTCCTGGGCCTTGCTGTTGGCGATGTCCGGTTTGTTCTGGTGGTCGGCGGAGACGACCTCGATCTTCTTGGCGACCGCCTTGGACCCGTACTTGGCCTTGTAGTCGGCGATGGCCATCTCCACCGCCTTGACGCTGCTCTGTCCGGACAGCTGGGAGTAGATGCCGGACTGGTCGTTGAGCACGGCCAGCACGACCTTGCCTCCGCTGATCTTTCCGCCGCCTCCGCCGGGTCCGCCGGCGCATCCGGCGAGCATCGCTCCCGCGACCGTCACGGCGGCCGCGGCGCTAAGAGCCTTCATCGGTGTTCTCCTCATGGTGTGCTCCGGGGTTCTCAGATCCCGAGGTGTTCCAGCAGCTCGTGTTCGCGGGCGCGGACCTCGTCGTTGCCCAGCGACCGGACGATCCGGCCCTCGGCCAGCAGGTAGTGCCGGTCGGCGACGGTGGCGGCGAAGTGGACGTTCTGTTCGACGAGCAGGACGGTGACGCCCTGGTCCTTCACGTCGCGGAGGATCGCGCCGATCTGCTGGACGATCAGCGGCGACAGGCCCTCGGTCGGCTCGTCGCACAGCAGTAGCCGCGCGCCCATCCGCAGGACGCGGGCCAGCGCGAGCATCTGCTGCTCACCGCCGGACAGCTTCGTGCCGGGGGAGCGGCGGCGTTCGCGCAGCCGCGGGAAGGTCTCATAGACCTGGCCGAGCGACCAGGGCCGCGGGCCGACGGCGGGTGGGAGCGTGAGGTTCTCCTCGACGGTCAGCGTGGCGTAGATCCCGCGGTCGTCGGGGACGTATCCGAGGCCGCGCCGGACCCGCCGGTGGGCGGGCAGGCGGGCCAGGTCCGCGCCGAGGAACTCGACCGTGCCCGCCGTACGGGCGCCGCCGGCCGTGTGCAGGCCCATGACGCAGCGCAGCAGCGTGGTCTTGCCCGCGCCGTTGCGGCCGACGAGGGTGACGATCTCGCCCTCGTCGACCTCGAGCGACACCTCCCGCAGCACCTGCGCCTCGCCGTACCAGGCCGACAGATCCTCAATGCGCAGCATTGGCATCTCCCAGGTAGGCGCTGATGACGCGCTCGTCGTGGCGGACCTCGGCGTACGGGCCCTCGACGAGGACCCGTCCGGCTTGCAGGACCGTAACCCGGTCGGCGAGGGTGGCGACGACGTTCATGTTGTGCTCGACCATGACGACGGTCCGGCCCTCGCGGATCCGCTGGATCAGCGCCACGGTCCGGTCGATGTCCTCGGTGCCCATCCCGGCGGTCGGCTCGTCCAGCAGCAGCACCCGCGGCTCGAGCGCGAGGGCGAGCGCGAGCTCCAGAGCACGCTTGCGGCCGTAGGCGAGCGCGCCCGCCGGTTCGTCGGCGTGCGCGGCGAGGCCGACCTGTTCGAGTAGTTCGAGGGCGCGGTCGGAGAAGCGCCGCAGGGCCCGGTCCGACCGCCAGAACCGCCAGCCCAGTGTCGTGCCGGCCTGCAACGCCAGTTCCAGGTGCTCGTGGGGCGTCATCTGGGGGAACAGGCTGGTGATCTGGAACGAGCGGGCCACGCCGTGCCGGGCCACCTGCTCGGGGCTCTTGCCGGTCAGGTCCCGGCCGCCGAGGTGGATGCGGCCCGCGCTCGGCCGGTGGAAGCCGGTCAGCAGGTGGAACAGCGTTGTCTTGCCGGCGCCGTTCGGGCCGACGAGCGCGTGCACCGCGCCCTCGGCGACGTCCAGGTCCACCCCGTCCACCGCGCGAAAACCCCGGAAGTCCTTCACCAGGCTCCGCGCGGTGAGAATGGGGGGTTCGGGGGCGGGAGCGCCCATTCGCCCTCCTTGAAAGCGTCGTACCGGTCACCGGCTGTTGACCGGCGGTTCACCGGCCCAGGTGACGCGGAACACTAGGCAGCCGTACGGCCCGTATCCATGTGTCCGGGCACCACATTCGCCCTCGGCCTGATGGTCCGCCGCCACACCGGCCGCCTCGGATCACCGTCGCGCACATACCTTGACGTGCGGACATGTGCGCCGGCGACGTATCCGCCCGTGTCGTGGCTGTTGGCGATGCCGCCCACGGTCGTGATCCGGCAGGAGGCCGCAAGCCAGGCCACCGGGCGACGGCACCGGCACGGCATGGGGGAGGCCGACACATCACTGCCGGGGATTGTGGGTGCGTGCGCCGTCGACCGGTGTGCCGGGCGCGGTCACCATGGCGGGCACCGGTGCTTCCCGACCCCCGACGAACCGAGGCGTGCATGCGACCGATGCGTCAGCTCCTCGCCGTGACCGCGACCGCGACGATCGCGGCGGCGGCGGTCACGGCCGTGCCCCGCCCCCAGCCCGCCCGGGCCGCGGCGTGTCCCGCGGTGACCGTTCCCAGCGCGGAGCGGCAGGTCTCCGCGTGCCTGGCCGACCTGACCACGGCCGGTACGGTGGCCTCCGGCCACACCGTGCCCGCCGACTGGGCCGGCCTGCAGCCCGCCGGCGCGCACAACCCCAGTGGCGTGCCCGGCCTGCAGATCGACGGCTACTTCCCCGACACCTCCACCACCAACACCAACAACGGCTGGAACCACGACGCGCAGTTCGTCATCCGGCTGCCCGAGCACTGGACCGGCGGGCTGGTCGTCGCCGGTTCCCCCGGCAACCGGCGGCAGTATGCCAACGACTTCGCCATCTCCGACTGGGTGCTGGCCCGCGGCTACGCGTACGCGGCGACCGACAAGGGCAACACCGGCGCGCAGTTCTACCGCGACGGCGCGCGGCCCGGCGACGCGATGGCCGAGTGGAACCGGCGGGTCACCGAGCTGACCGTCGCCGCCAAGGCCGTCGTGGCGCGGCGGTACGGCCGCCCGCCCGCCCGGACGTTCGCCGCGGGCATCTCCAACGGCGGCTACCTGGTGCGCTGGCAGCTGGAGAACCGTCCCGCCCTCTACGACGGCGGCCTGGACTGGGAGGGCACGCTGTGGCGGGCCGAGGGCCCGAATCCGCTGACCTCCCTGCCGACGGCGCTGCGGGAGTACCCGAAGTACGCCGCGACCGGCGACCCGCGGGCGCACGCGGCGATGCTGCGCGCGGGGTTCGCGCCCGGCTCCGAGCCGCTGTGGGACTACCACGAGAAGGTGTACTGGGACCTGACCCAGCGGATCTACCGCCAGGAGTTCGACCCGGCGTTCAGCGCGCCGGTCGAGGCCGGCACGCCGTACTGCGCCTCCGGCACCCCCGGCTGCGACGCCGACTACGACTACGCGACGCGGCCGCGGTCGGTCCACGACGCGGTACGGCGCGTGTCGCTCACCGGGCGGATCGGCAGGCCGCTCATCACCCTGCACGGCACGCTCGACACGCTGCTGCCCATATCCCAGGACTCCGACGCGTACGACCGGCTGATCCGCGACCAGCGGCGCGGCAGGCTGCACCGCTACTACCGGATCGCGGGCGGCAACCACGTCGACGGGCTCTACGACGCCTACCCGGACCTGCTGCGGCCGATCCTGCCGTGCTTCCACAGCGCGTTCGCGGCCCTGGAGGACTGGACCGGCCACGGCACGCCCCCGCCGCCCGGCGGCACGATCCCCCGCCCCGCCACCGGCGACCTCGCCAACACCTGCGCGCTCACCGGCTGAGCCGCGGCGGGCCGCCGGTACTCCCTGGACCCCCGCCGCCGGACCCGGCGGCGGGCCCCGCCCCCAGGAGGTCCACCATGCGATTGCCCCGGATCACCTCACTGCTCGCCGCGGCCGGTCTGGTCGCGGCCTCGGCCACGGCCGCGATGGCGGCCCTTCCCGCTCCGACGCCGGGCACGCTGACCCGGCACGACATCAGCGCCTCGTACGTGTCGGGGGTCTCCTCCGGCGGCTACATGGCCACCCAGCTGCACGTGGCCTACTCCGGCACCTTCAAGGGCGCCGGGATCTTCGCCGCCGGCCCGTACGGCTGTGCCCGAGGGGACCTGACGACCGCGCTGACCGCCTGCTCGGGCAACAGCGCCGGCGACAACCTGGCAGGGCTCGAACAGACCGCCGCGGACCGGTCCGCGCAGGGACGCATCGACCCGATCGACGGGCTGTCCGGCCAGAAGGTCTGGGTGTACCACGGGAGCAACGACACGACGGTGCAGCGGTCGGTGACCGACGACCTGGCCGGGTTCTACACTCACTTCGGCGCCGCCGTGACCTACGACCGCACCTCCCAGGCCGGGCACTCCTGGGTCAGCCCGCTGGGACCGAACCCCTGCACCTCCAGCTACACCCCGTACATCAACAACTGCGGTGACGACCCGGAGGGGAGGATGCTGACCACTCTGCTCGGATCCGTCACCGCCCCGGCCTCCTCGCCGGCGGGCACGCTCATCTCGTTCCCGCAGAAGGCGTATGTGCCGGGCGGCGCGGACCCGGCCTCGATCAGCATGGGCCAGACGGGTTTCGCCTACGTGCCGTCGGGCTGCTCCGGCGGGGCGCGCTGCGTCCTCATGGTCGCCCTGCACGGCTGCCTGCAGAGCTATGACAACGCCGCGGTCGGCGACAAGTTCCTCGCCGACGCCGGCCTGAACGGGTACGCCGACACCAACCACATGATCGTGCTGTATCCGCAGGCCACCGCGACGAGCTCCGCGAACCCGCAGGGCTGCTGGAACTGGTGGGGCTACCTGGGGGACACCTCCTACGACGTGCACGGCGGCGCACAGGTCGAAACGATCATGAACATGGTGCGGGCCCTCGGCGGCGGTCCTGCGGGCGGCACCCCCTCGCCCACGCCGACGCCCACCCCGACGCCGACACCGGTGTGCGTGACGGCCGACAACTACACCCACACCACCGCTGGGCGCGCCCACCAGTCCGGCGGCTACGCGTACGCGAACGGCTCCAACGACGCGCTCGGCCTGTGGAACACCTTCACCGTGCGCACGCTCCGCCAGACCGGGCCGGGCTACTGGGTCCGGGTCGACGGCGCCTGCTGACCCCGGCCGGTGGCCGCCCGGTGCAGGCGGCCACCGGCTCTCAGGCGGGCGCCCGGGCTTTTCCGGCCCGACGGGAGAGTGTTCCTCCACACGCTGGCGCGGCTGCCGGAGGTCCGCCGGCCGTGGCTGCGCGCGATCTACGACTGTGTGCGGGCCCGACCGTACACTCCGCCGTTCTAGCCGCCGGGAGCCTCTACGGCCGTGACGACGAACGCCGCCCCGGGTCCCGTCACCGGGATCCAGGGCGCGGCGGCCTGGGGCCGGGAGGGTGCCTTACCGGCAGTTGGTGGTGCGAGGTGGTGCTGTGGCGGCGAAGGCGACCGGCGAGGGCCGGGGCGCGGCCAAGGAGCGGGCGCTGGCCCACGTGAAGGACCAGGTGTTCACCGGCGCGTTCCCGGGCGGGGAACTGATCAGTGAGGGGGAGGTCGCCGAGGCGCTGGGCATGTCCCGAACTCCGGTCCGCGAGGCGTTCCCGCGGCTGGAGGCCGAGGGGTTGCTGCGCCTCTACCCCCAGCGTGGCGCGCTGGTCGTGCCCGTCTCGGCCCTTGACCAACAACCGAACGGCCAACGGCGATAGCGAGCCGGTTCGGGCGGAGTTACCGCCGTCCACCGTTCGGATGTGGGTGGCCCCTTCTCGCGATCAGGGCTGAGGGGGCGGGGTCCTCGGGCCGGGGAGCAGGTCGGCCAGTGCGGTACGCACGGCGACTCGGCTCACCTCGTGCTCACGCGCGAGACCCGCGATGGAGGCGCCCTTGTCACGGAACGCCGCCCGCACCTGCTCAAGCTGGTCTCCGGTGAGCGCGGGTGGGCGGCCGCGGTAGCGGCCTTCGGCTTCGGCCGCGGCGATCCCTTCGGCGGTGAGTTCGTTTTGCAGGTCGCGTTGGAACTGCCCGACGGCGGTGATGACGTTGATGATCAGGGCTGTGGTGGCGTCGTCGGCGGCCAGGTCGTGGGGGTCCAGCCCAAGCTCGCCGCCCGTCAGCAAGCCGAACTGGTGCGGATGCACGCCACCGGCGACTACACTATCGCCGAACTCATGGAGGTCTTCTCCATCGGTCGCGCCACCGTCTACCGCGTCCTCGACCGCACCAAGACGACGGGGGCGACGGATGCTGAGACTCCGC
>JBJMIW010000388.1:0-9710 GCA_045806665.1 Actinoallomurus sp. | reverse complement strand
CTCCAGGTCACCAGCGGTGCGGTGAACCGGCCGGGCGGCATCTCCCAGCGGCGCACGCCGTACGAGTGCACGAAGTAGAAGCGCGCGTCGGGCTCCAGACCCGCGAACAGCACGGTGCCCTCCGGTGCGTCCACCGTGTTCCAGCCCATGTGCGGCAGGACCGGCGCCTCGATCCGCTCGACCGTGCCCGGCCACTCCGCGCAGCCGTCCGTGGCGATCCCGTGCTCCACGCCCTTCTCGAACAGGATCTGCATGCCGACGCAGATGCCGAGCACCGGTCGGCCCCCGGCGAGCCGGCGGCCGATGATCTGCTCCCCGCGGACGCCGCGCAGGCCCTTCATGCAGGCCGCGAAGGCGCCGACGCCGGGCACGACCAGGCCGTCGGCGTTCAGCGCGGTGTCGAAGTCGTCGGTGACCGTGACGTCCGCGCCGACGCGCGCGACGGCGCGCTCGGCGGAGCGGAGGTTGCCCGATCCGTAGTCGAGGACGACGACGTTCTTCATAGCGCGCCCTTGGTCGAGGGGATGCCGTGCGCGCGCGGGTCGTGGGCGACGGCGTCGCGCAGCGCCCGCGCGAGGGCCTTGAACTGGGCCTCGACGATGTGGTGGGCGTTGCGCCCGTACGGGACGTGGACGTGCAGGCAGATCGCGGCGTTGAACACGAACGCCTCGAAGATGTGCCGGGTCATCGTCGTGTCGTAGTCCGGGCCGATCATCGGGGCGATGCCCTCCGGCTCGGTGTGCACGAGGTACGGCCGGCCGGACAGGTCGACCGTCACCTGGGCGAGCGTCTCGTCGAGCGGCACGCTGGCGTCCGCGAACCGCCGGATCCCCGATTTGTCGCCCAATGCCGCACGGAAGGCCTGCCCGAGCGCGATCGCCGTGTCCTCGATCGTGTGATGGCTGTCGATGTGCAGGTCACCGGAGGTCTTCACGGTCAGGTCGAACGACCCGTGCTTGCCCAGCTGCGTCAGCATGTGGTCGAAGAAGCCGACGCCGGTGGCGACGTCCACCCGCCCGGTGCCGTCCAGGTCGACCTCGACGACGACCTGCGTCTCCTTCGTGCCCCGCTCGACGCGTCCGGTCCGCATCCGCTGTTCTCCTCCGGCAGAAGTAATGTTCAATTGCGCTCGCTGCCGCGAGCGTGGTTCTCGGGCGCCCAACGCCCGCTCACGTGCTCTCCTTCAGGGCGGCGCGGAACGCCGCCATCTCCTCGGGCGTGCCGACGCTGACGCGGAGCCACTCCGGCGGCCCGACCTCGCGGATCAGCACGCCGCGGTCGAGCATGCCCTGCCAGACCGCCCGCCGGTCGGCGAATCTGCCGAACAGCACGAAGTTGGCGTCGGAGTCGGCGACCTGGAAGCCCTCCCCGCGCAGCCAGCTCACAAGGGCGTCGCGCTCGCCGCGCAGCGCCTCGACGGCGCCCAGCAGCTCGTCCTGGTACGCGATCGCCGTGCGCGCCACCGCCTGCGTCACCGCCGACAGGTGGTACGGCAGGCGGACGAGCAGCAGCGCGTCCACCACGGCCGGATCGGCGGCGAGGTAGCCCACACGGGTGCCGGCCATCGCGAACGCCTTGCTCATCGTCCGGGTGACGATGAGCCGCGGGTTGCCGGGCAGCAGCGACAGCGCGCTCGGCGTGCCCTCTCGGCGGAACTCGGCGTACGCCTCGTCCACCACGACCATGCCCGGCGCGACGCCGAGGACGGCCTCGATCGCCTCGAGCGGCAGGGCGGTGCCCGTCGGGTTGTTGGGCGAGGTCAGGAAGACGATGTCGGGGCGGTGCTCCTCGATCGCCGTGACCGCCCGCTCGGCCTCCAGCCCGAAGTCCTCGTCGCGGTACGCGTCGATCCACCCCGTGCCGCTGACCCGCGTGATGATCGGGTGCATGGAGTACGACGGCTCGAACCCCATCGCGGTACGGCCCGGGCCGCCGAACGCCTGCACGATCTGCTGGATGATCTCGTTCGAGCCGTTGGCCGCCCAGACCTGCCGGGCGGTGACGCCCTGCCCGAGGTAGTCGGCGAGATCCTTGCGCAGCTCGACGGCGTCGCGGTCGGGGTACCGGTTGAGACCGCCGGCGACCTCGGTGACCGCGCGACCGAGCGCCTCGACGAGCGCCGGCGACGGCGGGTAGGGGTTCTCGTTGGTGTTCAGCCGCACCGGCACGTCCAGCTGCGGCGCGCCGTACGGCTCCTTCCCCCGCAGGTCCTCGCGGATCGGCAGATCCGTGTACACGGTCGCGCCGGCCTTCTCGCTCGCTCCTGAGGCCGTCACTCGGGGATCCCCCAGTCGAACCGCGCCTTCATTGCGGCGCCGTGGGCGGGCAGGTCCTCGGCCTCGGCGAGCGTGACGACCCGCCTCGTCGTCTCCGCGAGCGCGCTCTCGTCGTAGTCGACCACGTGGATGCCGCGCAGGAACGTCTGCACCGACAGGCCGCTGGAGTGACACGCGCACCCGCCGGTGGGCAGCACGTGGTTCGACCCGGCCATGTAGTCACCGAGCGACACCGGCGCGTGCGGGCCGACGAAGATCGCACCGGCGTTGCGGACGCGGTAGGCGACCGCGGCGGCGTCGGCGGTCTGGATCTCCAGGTGCTCGGCGGCGTAGGCGTCGACGACCTTCAGCCCCGCGTCGACGTCGTCGACGAGCACGATCCCGGACTGGCGGCCGGCCAGGGCGGCGGTGATCCGCTCGGCGTGCTTGGTCCGCGCGACCTGGGTGGCCAGTTCGCGCTCCACCGCGTCGGCCAGCTGCTCGGAGTCGGTGACCAGGACGGCCGCGGCCAGCGTGTCGTGCTCGGCCTGGCTGATCAGGTCGGCGGCGACGTGGACCGGGTCCGCGGTGGCGTCGGCCAGCACCGCGACCTCCGTTGGGCCGGCCTCGGAGTCAATGCCGATGACGCCCTTCAGCAGCCGTTTGGCCGCCGCGACCCAGATGTTGCCGGGCCCGGTCACCATGTCGACGCGCCGGCAGTCCTCGGTGCCGTAGGCGAACATCGCGACCGCCTGCGCACCACCTGCGGCGTACACCTCGTTGACGCCCAGCAGCGCGCAGGTCGCGAGGATCGTCGGGTGCGGCAGGCCGCCGAACTCCTGTTGCGCCGGCGAGGTCACCGCGAGGGACTCGACCCCCGCCTCCTGCGCGGGCACGACGTTCATGACCACGCTGGACGGATAGACGGCCTGGCCACCGGGGACGTACAGCCCGACCCGCTCGACCGGCACCCAGCGCTCGGTGACGGTGCCGCCCGGCACCACCTGCGTCGTGACGTCGGTGCGCCGCTGCGCGCGGTGGACGACGCGGGTGCGGCGGATGCACTCCTCGAGCGCGTCGCGTACGGCAGGGTCCAGCTCCTCGAGGGCCCGGCCAATGGCCGCTTCGGGGACCCGCACCGACTCGACCTTCACGCCGTCGAAGCGCGCGGTGTAGTCCCGTACCGCCTCGGCGCCGCGATGGCGTACGTCATCGCAGATGGGCCGCACCTTCTCCAGGGCGGCCTCGACGTCGAGCTCGGCTCTCGGCAGCACAGAGCGCAGGTCGTCCGGCAGGGACCCGCGCAGGTCGATACGGGATATCACCTGATCAGTCTACGAAGGAGCCCCACCTGCCCGGACGCCGGTCTCACCCACCGAGACGCCAAGGAAGCATGGAAGACGCCGAAACCTTGCGTGAAGCCATTCGGTGGGGGAGCCGACCGAGAAGACATCCTGACCGAGACGCGGAAGACTCGCGAATCATGACCTGAGCGGGCCTGGGCCGTCAGGTGCGGAGGGTGCCTTCGATGACAGTGACGGCGCCGCCGCGGAGGATGACACGGTCGCCTCGCACCGAGACTCGGACCTCTCCCCCGCGCGCCGAGGCCTGGTAGGCGACCATCTCCGTACGTCCGAGGCGCTCGGCCCAGTAGGGCGCCAGCATGCAGTGCGCCGACCCGGTCACCGGGTCCTCGCCGATGCCGACTCCCGAGCCGAAGAAGCGGGACACGAAGTCGTAGTCCTCGTCGGGCGCGGTGACGCAGATGCCCCGCGCGTCGATGCGGCCCAGAGCATGCTGGTCCGGGTCCAGCGCGCGGACGGTCGCGGCGTCGGACAGGACGGCGAGGACGTCGTTCTGGGCGTTGCGCCCCGTCCAGACCGGCTCCGCGCCGAGGGCCTGGGCCAGGCCCGCCGGTGGGTCGATCTTCGCCGGGGGGACGGCGGGGAAGTCCATGGCGAGCAGGTCGCCCTCCCGGCGTACGGTCAGCACGCCGCTGTGCAGGGTCTGGAAGCGGATCGGCCGGTCGCTGGGCACGGCCCCGGTCTCGTACAGCACGTGGGCGGTGGCGAGCGTCGCGTGCCCGCAGAGGGCGACCTCGACGGACGGCGTGAACCAGCGCAGCTCGAAGTCGGCGTCGGGGCGGTCCACCGGGCGCGGGAAGGCGGTCTCGGACAGGTTGAACTCCGCCGCGACGCGCTGCATCCAGCCGGGGTCCGCCGGGTCGGTCAGCGGACAGATGCCAGCGGGATTTCCCGCGAACGGGCGGTCGGTGAAGGCATCGACGACGTACACGCGCATGCGCACACCATAGATCAGCGAGTGCTACGCGCCGGGCCGCGCGCCTCCGGTGAACTGCTCCCAGCCCTCCCGCTGCTCGGTGCCGACCGGGTCGGCACCGGGGAAGCCGCCCCAGCGACGGGGACGGGCGACGATCCACCCGAGGATGAATCCAACGCAGAGACTGGCAATCGTCAGAAAGAACATGTTCAGCCACATACGGGCCTCCGAGCGAAAAAGCCGGCGGGAGGTACCGCCGTGCCGCGGCGGCCGGGCCGCGCGGTCGTCCGACGGTAACGCCGCAGCTCGTGGTGGTGTGCCGGTTGACGCGATCTAGTTCAAGGTGACTACGGTCACACCCTCCTACCGGTGACCTTGGAACTGGTTCTCGATCGCTCAGGCCGCCGCCTTTACGTTGTAGATCAACTAAGTGAGGCGACGGGGACCTGCTCGACGTCGTACGCTGACGCCGTGACCGAACGGCTGCCGATCTTTCCGCTGGGCGCCGTGCTGTTCCCAGGGCTGGTGCTGCCCCTCCAGATCTTCGAGGAGCGGTACCGCGACCTCATGCGCGACCTCCTCGAAGGAGAGGAGCCGTACCGCTTCGGCGTCGTCTCCATCGAGCTCGGCCACGAGGTGGGCCCCGGCGCCGCCCGCCGGCTCGCCGCGGTCGGCTGCACCGCGGAGATCCGGGGCGTGGAGCGGTACGACGACGGCCGGTACGACGTCGTGACGACCGGGGGCACGCGCTTCCGGGTCGAGGACGTCGACGACTCCCTGTCCTACCTGCGCGCCGACGTCACGCTGCTTCCCGAAGAGGACGGCCCGGGCGCGGACAAGATCACCGAGCCGGTGGCCCACTTGTTCCGCCGCTACTGCGACCGGTTGTCGGAACACGGCGCCGAGGTCGCCGACCTCGGCGACCTGCCGGCCGAGCCGGTCGAGCTGTCCTACCTGGTGGCCGCCTCCATGGTCCTGGACCGTCCCGACAAGCAGCGGCTGCTGCAGGCCGAGGACGCCGCGACCCGGCTGCACCTGGCGTACGACCTGCTCCGTCGGGAGAACCTTCTGCTGGAGGCCTTCCCCACCGTGCCGGCGTCGGAGTTCCTCGGCGGCACCGTCAGTCCCAACTGAGTCCGCGGAAGGAAACCACCACTCGTGGCATCGAACCGGCGATCCGGCGGCAAGGGGACGCCCGCCACCGTGTCGGCGACGCGCGCCGAAATCGAGTTCATGCTGCACCCGTACGAGGTCGACCCGGACGCGGACTCGTACGGCGAGGCCGCCGCCGACGCCCTCGGCGTTCCGCACGACCGGCTCTTCAAGACGCTGGTGGCCGAGGTCGACGGCGACCTCACCGTCGCGGTGGTGCCGGTGTCGTCCTCGCTGGACCTGAAGGCCCTGGCCGCCGCGGCCGGCGGAAAGCGCGCCGCGATGGCGGATCCCGCGCACGCCGAGCGCGTCACCGGCTACGTCCGGGGCGGCATCAGCCCGCTCGGACAGCGCAGGAGGCTGCCGACGGTCGTCGACTCGTCCGCGTCAGGGTTCCCGACGATCTATGTCTCGGCCGGTCGGCGCGGCCTGCAGATCGAACTCGCCCCCGCCGACCTCGTCCGGCTGACCGGGGCGTCGACCGCCGTGATCGCCCGCGGATAGCCGTCCGCGCGACTCCCGGCCCGCCACGTCGAGGGCCTCCAGCAGGGCGAACACCACGACCGCCGTCAGCGGCCAGGCGAGCACGACGCCGAGGGCGTGCAGGCCGAGCGGGGCGTGGACGAGCGCGCCGTCGCCGCCCGTCCGCAGCGCGTGCTGGTAGGCGCTGAGACCGATGAAGTGCCCGAGCCGCCACGCGACGATCGCGGCCGCGACGCCGCCCGCCGTGATCCCCGCGAGCGGGCCGAGCTCCCCGACCCGCCCGGCGAGCAGGTAGGCGGCGAGGCCGCAGAGCAGGCCGGCGGCCGCGGTCAGCACGGCGAACCATCCGTCCGCCGCGATCAGCGTCTGCGTCTCGGGATCGGCGAGGACCCCCTTGCCGCCCGCGACCTGGTAGGCCGTCCGGGGTGCGATCGCGACCCACAACAGCCCGATGGGCACGCCCAGCACCGTGATCGCAAGCGTCGCCAGCACTCCCACGCGCATCCGGCTCGCCACTCGCCCTCCCCCGGCATCGGTGCGTCGCAGCCTAGCGCCTTAACCTGAACGCCTCCTGGCCTGCTCCGTCACGTCGATCTTCTGAGATAGTGTGCCCGCCATGTCTGGATTCAGCCCGGCGTTCGAGCGGCTTGGAGCCGCGTACGCGGCGGTCGCCGCCCAGCAGCAGGAGGTCTTGGCGAAGTTCTTGCCGGCGGCCGACTGGAGCACCGACCTGGCGACCGGCACGTACACCCAGGGCGACGTCACGCTCCACGTCGCCCTCATCGGCAGCTTCGCCGAGAACGACCGCAGCTGGCTGTGGGGCTGGGCCAATCCGCAGTTCGGGCCCGAGCACCCCTCGGTGCTGAACCCGCGCGCCATGGGCTCCCGGCTCGGCGTGCCCGAGCTGACGACGCCCGAGCTGGACCTCGCCTGGTACGAGGGGCCGGCGCGGAACGGCGGCGACCTGGTCGCCATGGTCACGACCGGCCTGCTCGGCCTGAACGGCACGATCCCCGGCCGCTACGACGGCGGCGTCGCCTACTTCGCGGTCCGCGACCCGGCCGTCCCCACCGCCACCTGGGACTCTGTCGCCGCGCCCCGCCTGATCACCAGTGGTCTGTCTCTGTTCCCGGCCGACCACCGGCTGACGGTGATGCGGTTCTTCAGCCACCACCGGCTCCCCTACCGGCAGACCGAGACGTCCATCACGGCGAAGCTGCCGGACGGCACCTCCTGCGTCGCGCAGTTCGACGACCGGGACCGCCTGACCGACCTGTCGACGACCATCCTCGGCCGCTGAGCCGCACGTCGGCGTCTGAATCGGCGAAGGCCCGGCCGGCGTGGTCAGACGGGGACGGTCTTGAACTCGACGGCGAGGGCCCGGCGTACGGCGTCGGCGACCCAGTCGTCCTCGGTCATGGCGCGCATCCGGTCGCGGAGCGTCCGCCAGTTCCCGGAGGTGGAGAACACCGCCTTGCCCAGCCCGGCGGCCGCGACGAGCCCGCCGAGGGCCAGCGTGCGGGCGTCGGCGGGCTCGGCCGTCGTGACGGCGGCCACGACGCGCTGCTGCGCCTCCCACAACCCCACGATGTCGCGCACGGGATAGCGGGTCTCCACGAAGACGCCGAGCGTCCGGTGGAGGCGGTGGCGGTCGACGGCGACCTGGCCACGGTCGGCCAGGCGCGCCAGCAGCCGCTGCTGGTGGTCGGTCGCGCGCAGCCGGGTGACCCACTCCTGCGGGGTCCGGTTGCGGGGCGAGGCCGCGATCTCGGCGAGGAGGCCGTCGAGGATCGGCTCACCGACAGGGTCGGCGTCGGCGACGGCCAGCGCCGTGCCGTCCAGCCGGAGCCGGCCGGCGATCCTCAGCTCGGACAGCATCGCGCCGCCGACCCCGCAGTCGAGTTCGACCGGGCCGATGCGGCACTTGCCGCGCAGGTCATAGGCGAGGAGCAGCAGTTCCTCGGCTAGCGTCTCGGACACGTTCCGCACTGTAAGCGGCTCGTACGAAGTCTCGGTAAACACCAGGCAAAGCGTTTTAACTTCTGCTAACCCGCTCCCTATCCGGATCGACCGCCGGCCGACGGGGGAACCGCCTGGCTCAGACCAGGCAGGTGGGTCCGAGGAGCTGCTTGAGGTCGCCCATGAGCGCCGGCGAGGCCGTCACCCGGAGCCTGTCGTCGAGGCGGACGACCGTGGTCCGGGGGCCGTTCTGCAGCTGCAGGTGGACCTCGGTCTGGCCCGGGTGGGCGCCCAGCACCTCCTTCAGGCCCTGGACGACCGGCGGGGTCACCCGGGTGACCGGCATCGCGACGGTCAGGGGCCGACCGGAGTCACTCACGGTCAGGTCCGGCTGGGTGACCTCCATCGCGATCAGCTTCGGGGTGTCCTCGCGCTTGTCGAGGCGGGCCTTGACGACGAGGATGGCGTCCTCTGCCAGCAGCGTGGAGCACAGCTGGTACGCCGAGGGGAAGATCATCAGCTCGATCGCGCCCTCGAGGTCCTCGAGCATGGTGAGCGCCCAGGAGTCGCCCTTCTTGGTGACCTTGCGCTGCAGCCCCGAGACGAGGCCGCCGACGGTGACGATCTGGCCGTCCGGCCGCTCGTCGGCGGTGAGGGCGGCGATCGAGCAGTCGACGTTGGCGGACAGGATGTGCTCGACCCCGAGCAGCGGGTGGTCGGAGACGTACAGGCCGAGCATCTCGCGCTCGAAGGCGAGCAGGGTGGTCTTGTCCCACTCCCCCTCCGGGATGGCGATGTGGAACGTGGTGTCCACGGCGTCCTCGCCCCCGCCGAACAGGGAGTCCTGCCCGATCGCCTCGTTGCGCTTGACGTCGATGATCGCGTCGATCGCCTGCTCGTGCACCATGACCAGGCTCTTGCGCTCGTGCTTCAGGCTGTCGAAGGCGCCCGCCTTGATCAGCGACTCGACGACCCGCTTGTTGCACACCTGCGGCGGAACCTTGCGCAGGAAGTCCTGGAAGTCGGTGAAGCGGCCCTTCTCCTTGCGGGCCTTGACGATCGCGTCGACGACGTTCTCGCCGACGTTGCGGATCGCCGACAGGCCGAACAGGATCTCGGTGTCGCCCTTCGGGGTGAAGTCCGAATCGGACTCGTTGACGTCGGGTGTGAGCACCGTGATGCCCATGCGACGGCATTCGTTGAGGTAGAGGGCGCTCTTGTCCTTGTCGTCCTTGACCGAGGTGAGCAGCGCCGCCATGTACTCGGCGGAGTAGTTGGCCTTGAGGTAGGCGGTCCAGTAGGACACCAGGCCGTACCCGGCGGTGTGCGCCTTGTTGAAGGCGTAGTCGGAGAAGGGCAGCAGGATGTCCCACAGCGCCTTGATCGCCGCGGCCGAGAAGCCGCGCTCGACCATGCCGCCCGAGAAGCCCTCGAACTGCTTGTCCAGCTCGGACTTCTTCTTCTTGCCCATCGCGCGGCGCAGGATGTCGGCCTGTCCGAGCGAGTACCCGGCGACGCGCTGGGCGATCGCCATGACCTGCTCCTGGTAGACGATCAGCCCGTAGGTGTCGCCGAGGATGT
>JBJMIW010000387.1:0-29138 GCA_045806665.1 Actinoallomurus sp. | reverse complement strand
TCACACCGACCTGCAGTGGGCCGCTCAGGGGGCGGCGGGGCGCCGCGACCTCCTGCACCAGGCCGTCGAGCTCGGCCAGCACGCGCTCGGCACGCCGCGCGACGCGCTCGCCCGCAGGGGTCAGCAGGACCCGTCGCGTCGTGCGCTCCACCAGGCGCGCGCCCAGCGTCTCCTCCAGGGCAAGTGGCGCGTCGTGTTCTTCTGGCCCAAGGACTTCACCTTCGTCTGTCCGACGGAGATCGCGGAGTTCGGCCGAGTCCACGCTCGACACCAAGAAGCTGCTGGCGGGCGCCTGAGCGACCGACGTTCGGCCGGCCGCTGACGCTGCGGCCGGCCGTCGTCATGGCGGGGACACGAAGGCAACGGAGGATGACATGAGCGGTATCGACACCCTGAAGAGCGCCCTGCCGGCGTACGCCAAGGACCTGAAGCTGAACCTCGGATCGGTGACCTCCACGTCACAGCTGTCCGACCAGCAGCTGTGGGGCGCCGTACTGGCCAGCGCGCTGGCGACCCGGAGCCCGCAGGTCATCGCGGCGCTGTCGGAGGACGCCGGCGACCACCTGTCCGCGGAGGCGTTCCAGGCGGCCAAGGCCGCCGCGGCCATCATGGCGATGAACAACGTCTACTACCGCGCGACCCACCTGATCGAGGACGAGACGTACGCGACGCTGCCGGCGAAGCTGCGGATGAGCGTGATCGGCAGCCCGGGCGTCGAGAAGGCCGACTTCGAGCTGTGGTGCCTCGCGGTGTCGGCGATCAACGGCTGCGGCCGCTGCCTCGACTCCCACGAGAAGACGCTGCGCGAGCAGGGGTTCTCGCGGGAGCTGATCCAGGAGGGCCTGCGCATCGCCGCCGTCGTCAACGGGGTCGCCGCCACGCTCGACGCCGAGGGCGTGCTCGCCCCGGCGTGACCCGCCGACTCAGGCGGGCCGGTGGACGGCCGGTCGGTCCGGCCGTCACTCCCACTCGATGGTGCCGGGCGGCTTGCTGGTGATGTCGACCACCACGCGGTTGACCTCGGGGACCTCGTTCGTGATCCGCGTGGACATCCGCTGCAGCACGTCGTAGGGCAGCCGCGCCCAGTCGGCCGTCATGGCGTCCTCGCTGGTCACCGGGCGCAGCACGACGGGGTGGCCGTACGTGCGGCCGTCGCCCTGCACCCCGACCGAGCGGACGTCCGCGAGAAGCACGACCGGGAACTGCCAGATGTCGCGGTCCAGGCCGGCGCGCGTGAGCTCCTCGCGGGCGATCGCGTCGGCCTCGCGCAGCACGTCGAGGCGCTCCCGCGTCACGGCGCCGATGATCCGGATGCCCAGACCCGGGCCGGGGAACGGCTGCCGCCAGACGATCTCCGCCGGCAGGCCGAGCTCCTCGCCCAGCCGGCGCACCTCGTCCTTGAAGAGCGTGCGCAGCGGCTCGATGAGCGAGAACTGAAGATCTTCGGGAAGTCCGCCGACGTTGTGGTGGGACTTGATGTTGGCCGCGCCGGTGCCGCCGCCGGACTCGACGACGTCCGGGTAGAGCGTGCCCTGCACGAGGAACTCGACGGCCTCGCCGTGCTCCTCGACGATCTCGCGGGCCGCCACCTCGAAGACCCGGATGAACTCCCGGCCGATGATCTTGCGCTTGGTCTCCGGGTCGGTGACGCCCTCCAGCGCCCCGAGGAACCGGTCGGCCGCGTCGACGACCTTCAGGTCCACCCCGGTGGCGGCCACGAAGTCCTTCTCGACCTGCTCGGCCTCACCCTTGCGCAGCAGCCCGTGGTCGACGAAGACGCAGGTCAGCCGCGAACCGATGGCCCGCTGCACGAGCGCGGCGGCCACGGCCGAGTCGACGCCCCCGGAGAGCCCGCAAATCGCCCGCTTGTCGCCGACCTGGGCGCGTACGGCCTCGATGGACTCATCGACGATGTTGACCATCGTCCAGGACGGCCGGCACCCGGCAGCATCCAGGAACTGCTTCAGCACCTGCAGGCCGTGCTCGGTGTGCATGACCTCGGGGTGGAACTGCACGCCGTACAGCCCGCGGGCGGGGTCCTCCATGGCGGCGACCGGCGCGCTGGCGGTGCTGGCCGTCACCACGAAGCCGGTCGGGGCCGCGCTGCACGTGACGCGGTGCGACATCCACACCGACTGCTCGGTGGGCAGCCCGGCCAGGAGCCTGCCCTGGTCGAGCACCGTCAGCGGCGTCGCGCCGTACTCGGCGATGTCGGAGTCGGCGACCGTGCCGCCGAGCTCCTTGGCCATCGCCTGGAAGCCGTAGCAGATGCCCAGCGTCGGCACTCCGGCCTGGAACAGACCGGTGGGCACGGCGGGCGCGCCCGGCTCGTACACCGATGCGGGGCCGCCGGACAGGATGATCGCCTTTGGCCGCTTGGCCAGCATCTCCTCGACCGGCATGGTCGAGGGCACGATCTCGCTGAACACGTGGCACTCGCGCACGCGACGGGCGATGAGCTGCGCGTACTGCGCGCCGAAGTCGACAACGAGAACCGTGTCGAAGGACTGCTCGACTGACTCGACGGACACCGAGAACGCCTTTCGGAAGTCGGATCGTCCCCAGTCTAGGGGCCCGCTGCCTGCGTGAACGCCGCCGCCGTCGGATCCGACCCCCCGCAGACCACGCCATCCCGGGATGATCCCGGCGCGCTTTAACCCGTTCGAGATCTTCATTTGGCAGTATTTCGGATTCCTCCGCTTTCCTCCGCTCCTCTCCCAGGAGGCCCCCCACATGCGTTCAGCCGCCGCGCTGACCGGATTCGCGACTGTCACCCTCGCCCTGCTGCCGTTCACCGCCGCCGCCGCCGCGAAGACCACCGCCTCTGGGCACGCCGCCGCGTCCTCGTGCACGACGCCGTCCGCCGCCGCACGTACGGTCTCGCCGGACGTCCACCCGCGCGACAAGAACGACGTCTCCCCCGCCCAGGCCGCCGCCCTCGACCGCGAGCTCAAGTCGATCCTC
Source organism: Actinoallomurus sp. (assembly GCA_045806665.1). GTDB lineage: Bacteria > Actinomycetota > Actinomycetes > Streptosporangiales > Streptosporangiaceae > Actinoallomurus. Next base: position 26,174 of record JBJMIW010000387.1, on the reverse strand, counting down.
GCCCGCCGACCGTCGATCCAGGCCACCGCCTCCCACCAGATCCCGGTGTACTTCCACGTGATCCGCACCGGGAAGGGCAAGCGGGGCGACATCAGCCGCACGCGCATCGACCAGCAGATCGCCGTCATGAACAAGGCGTACGGCGCGTCGAAGACCGGCTTCTCGTTCGTCCTGAAGGGACGCGACTGGACGACGAACACCAAGTGGTTCGCCGCGCCCGACACCTACGAGAAGGCGATCAAGTCGAAGCTGCGCAAGGGCGGCGTCGGGACGCTCAACGTCTACACCGCCGCGCTGCCCGACGGTCTGCTCGGCTGGGCGACCTTCCCCTGGCAGTACAAGAGCAACCCGGCGCTGGACGGCATCGTCATCCACTACGTCACGATTCCCGGCGGCTCCCTCACTCACTACAACCTCGGCCAGTCCGCGACGCACGAGACCGGGCACTGGCTCGGGCTCTACCACACGTTCGAGAACGGCTGCGTGAAGCCCGGCGACTACGTCGACGACACCCCGTACGAGTCCGAGCCGGCGTTCAAGTGCCCGACCGGCAAGGACAGCTGCAAGGCGTCGGGCAAGGACCCGATCCACAACTTCATGGACTACTCCTACGACAGCTGCATGAACCAGTTCACCCCCAGACAGGGCGTCCGGATGCAGCAGGCGTGGACCGCCTACCGCGGCTGAGCCACCTGACGACGAAGCGGGCGGCCGTTGCCGCCCGCTTCGTCGTACCCGCGGCCGATACTGATCGGGTGGACGCTGTGGAGACGATCGCCGCCGAGCTCCGCGCCCTGGCGGACCCCGCCCGCGCCGAGCAGGAGAAGCGCGGGACCCCGACTGGGTGACCGCCTGGGTCCGCGACCGCACCGATCGGATCCACCTGCCGGCTGCGGACCGCGACGTCCTCCTGACCGCCTACCGATCCTGACGATCAGGCGACGAGGTCGATGAGGAAGCACCTGCCGCAGCCGAAACTTCGTTGCGCGAGAGGGCTGAATACCGGCCGGCCGTCGTAGTACATGACCAGCGTCAGTCGAAGATCTCATCGACCGATCGGGCCAGCACGGCCCGCTTGAGCCATCCTTTGAGTGCCTCCACGTCCGTGCACTCGGAGATGCGGACGCGGGCGCTCTCTGGAACCTCGATGCCTCTGGCGTCCAGCACGGTCAGGAGGGCGTCCGCCTCCCCTTCCGCTCGGCCTTCCTGTCGGCCTTCCTGTTTGCCGGCGTCGAAGTGTTGGCGTGCGAAGGGGCTGTAGACGGGCCAGGTCTCGCTCACGACAGCCTCCATGATCCTTGCTGCACCTCGACGATGATGCCGTGCACCGGCTTGTGGCGAGGACCGAGGGTGATCACCGTGTCGGGCTGGAAGTCCTTCGACGGCCGGTCGTTGAAGTCGTTGCGCTCGACCTGCACGGGAACGGCGTCCGGCACGGCGAGGCCGAACAGGTCCCGCAGCACCTCCACGGTGAACTCCGGGCGCTCACGGAACAGTGCGTTGATCGAGTCATGTCGGGGGGAAGGCACGTTACGACAAGTTACAGTACGAACACCGTGCGTGACACAGGAATGACCACGCAGCGAATGTTCGCCGTCGGCGTTGACGTGATAACCCGGGCACACTTCGCAATTGAGCGTCCACGCCGACGGCGCAGTAGCGAGACCGACGACAAACCGTCTGCTACTTGCATGCCTCCGAGAGGCGGACGATCGCCTCAGCGGCCTGCATGTACTTGTTGCGACCCATGTCGCCGATCGTCTTGATGCCGAACGCCTTCTTGAGCATCTCCGCATCGCTGTCACTGATGCCGGCGAGCGCCTGCACCGGGGCGTCCACCAGTCTCTTCATGTCCATGTCCTCGTAGTTCCTGTCCAGCACCTTGTTCAGATCGGCCGAGATCGGCATCGTCTGTACACCCCCATCTAGATTCGACTGCGTATGGTAGTTGTCGCTTCGCTGTACGCAATCTTCCCCCAGAGGTGTCATTCGGGCACGCCATACCAAGGAGATCGTTGTTGGGCATCTCGGACGAACCCCCGAGGCCGGACGCGCCTTCCCGGTGGCTTCTGCATGCTCACTGCATGCAGAAGGGCTACGGGAACTGTGGTCCAGGGGCGAACCTCGATGGGGACGATCTCTTGCGCCGACGCCTCGCCCGCCGGGTACACGCTCCGGCCTTGATCGACGCGGAGGTCTCCAGTGTCGTGCGGGGCTTCACGATCACCAGCAAACCCGAGGTCCGTATCAGCGGCGAGCGGGCGCAACAGATGCTGATCGACTACGCCGACCTGAGCATCACCCGCTATCCCATGCAGCCCCTCCAGCCTCGCGTCCTGGAGCTTCGGCGCAATCTCACGGCGTACGACGCGATGTACGTCGCGCTCGCCGAGGCACTGGGCCTGCCACTGCTCACCGACGACGCCAAGTTCGCCGCGGCAGCGGGCCATCTCGCCCAGATCCACCACTATCCGAATTGACGCCTGCTCCGTTCGCGGGCGCTGTCAGGCGCGGGTCATGGGGAGGTGGAGGGCGGCGGGGGCGTCGGCGGGGACGGTCGGGTTCTTGGGCGCGACCGGGGTGAGGCGTGAATAAGGCGTGCCAAGGGCCGGGCGGGGGTCCTGTTCGCCGCGGTTGGGCCAGAAGGCCATGGCGCGTTCGGCCTGGGCGGTGATGGTGAGCGAGGGGTTGACGCCGAGGTTGGCCGAGATGGTGGAGCCATCCACGATGTGCAGGCCCGGATGGCCGTACACGCGGTGGTACGGGTCGATGACGCCCTCCTCCGGCGAGTCCCCGATCGTGCAGCCGCCGATGAAGTGCGCGGTGGTGGGGATGTCGAACAGGTCGAGCCAGGTGCCGCCGGGGAAGCCGCCCATCTCCTCGGCCAGCATGCGGACGGCACGGTGCGCCTGGGGGATCCAGGTCGGGTTCGGCTCGCCGTGGCCGCGGCGCGCTCGCAGCCCGCGCCCGGACGGCGACGGCTCGACGGTGATCGAGTTGTCGTTCGTCTGCATGACGAGCGCGATGATCGTCCGGCGTGACCAGTCGCGCAGGTTGGGGAGGCGGACGAGGTCCCACGGATGAGTGACCAGCCGGCCGAGGAACGTGGCCCAGCGCGGCACGCGCCCGCCGCCGTCGATGAGCAGAGAACGGAGGGCGCCCATGGCGTTCGAGCCGGGACCGTAGCGGGTCGGCTCGATGTGGGTGCGCTCGTCCGGGTGGAACGACGAGGTGATCGCCAGTCCGCGTGAGTGGTCCTCCCCCTTGCGGCGGAACCGCTCGACGCCGAGGATCGCCTCGGAGTTCGTCCGGGTGCGCACGCCCAGGCGGTCCGACAGGTGGGGCAGCGTGCCGGTGCTCTTCATCCGGTGCAGCAGGCGCTGTGTACCGTACGTGCCGGCCGCGAGGACGACGTGCTCGGCGGTGAGCGTGCGCCGCCAGCGCCGTCCGCGCCGGCCGGTCCGCCTGACCTCGACGTCGTAGCCGCCGCCCGGACGGGGCCGTACGGCCGTGACGGTCGTCATGGGGATGATCCTGGCGCCGGCGTGTTCGGCCAGGTACAGGTAGTTCTCGGTCAACATGTTCTTGGCACCGACGCGGCAGCCGGTCATGCACGATCCGCACTCGGTACAGGTGGTGCGGCGCGGTCCGGCGCCGCCGAAGTACGGGTCGTCGACCGGCGTTCCCGGCTCCTTGCCGAACAGGACGCCCACCGGGGTGAGGTGGAAGGTGTCGCCGCGGCCCATGCGGTCGGCGACCCGTTTCACCGCCTGGTCGGCCGGGGTCATCGTCGGGTTACGGCGGACGCCGAGCATCCGCGTGGCCTGCGCGTAATACGGGGCGAGCTCGGCCTTCCAGTCGGTGATGTGCCGCCACTGCGGGTCGTCGAAGAACGGCTGCGGCGGCTCGTACAGCGTGTTGGCGTAGACGAGCGAACCACCGCCGACTCCTGCTCCGGCGAGTACGAGGACGCGCGAGGACCGCTCGCCGCGCAGCAGGTGGATGCGCTGGATCCCGGTCATGCCGAGGGCCGGCGCCCAGAGGTACCGGCGCGTGCGCCAGGAGGTCTTCGGCAGGGCGCGGTGGCGTTCGCCGGGCGCGCCGTCGGGGTCGTCGAAACGACGGCCGGCCTCGAGTACGCCGACGCGGTACCCCTTCTCGGTGAGACGGAGGGCGGTGACGCTGCCGCCGAAGCCCGATCCGATGACCAGGACGTCGTAGTCCATCCGTGCGCTCCTACCTCAGACGAAGGCGTTTGAGCAGCTTCTGGCCACTGCTGACCAGGGCGGCGTACGTCTCGTACGACATGCCGAGGACCGGCTCGAAGCCGAAGCCGTGCTGGCTGGCGACCGTCTGGGCCTCGGTGTAGCGGAGGAGCCCCTCGGCGCCGTGCCGACGGCCCACCCCTGAATCCTTCATACCGCCCATCGGGGCGTCATAGGAGCCGTACGCGGCGGCGTACCCCTCGTTGATGTTGACCGTCCCCGCCTTGATCCGCGCGGCGAGACGGCGGCCGCGCGCGACGTCGCGGGTCCAGACACTGGCGTTCAGGCCGTACAGCGTGCCGTTGGCCAGGAGTACCGCCTCGTCGTCGGAGGAGAACGGGTACAGCGCGACCACCGGGCCGAAGGTCTCGCCCGCGCAGACCTCCATCTCCTCGGTGACGCCCTCCAGGACGGTCGGTTCGAAGAAGTACGGCCCGACGCCGGGACGCGGCCGTCCGCCGGCGAGGATCTTCGCGCCCTTGGCCACGGCATCCCGCACGTGCCGGGTGACGGCGTCGAGCTGGCGCTGGGAGGTCAGCGAGCCCATGTCGGCGTCGAAGCCGGAGCCCAGCCGCATGTTCTTGACGCGGTGGACGAAGCGCTCGGCGAACCGGTCGTAGATCTTCTCGTCGACGTACAGCCGTTCGATCGAGATGCAGAGCTGGCCCGCGTTGGTGAAAGAGGCGCGGACGGCACCCTGCGCGGCCCGGTCGACGTCGGCGTCGTCCAGCACCACCATGGGGTTCTTGCCGCCGAGTTCCAGCGAGTAGCCGATCAGCCGCTGCGCCGCCTTGTCGGCGATGACCCGCCCCCCTCGCGTGGAGCCGGTGAAGGCGACGTAGTCGGCGCCCTCGATCAGGGGGTCGCCGATGTCCGCCGGATCGCCGATCACCACCTGCCACAGGTCTTCGGGCAGCCCGCACTTGACGAGCAGGTCGAGCGCCCAGAGCGTCGAGAGCGCGGTCTGGGTGTCCGGCTTGTGCACCACCGTGTTCCCGGCGAGCAGGGCGGGCACGGCGTCGGTCAGACCGAGCGCCAGGGGGTAGTTCCACGGTGAGATCACCCCGACCACGCCTTTGGGGTGGCGGAGCTCGATGACGCGGGTGGCGGCGGGCACGATGCCCTTCCGTCGGCGCGGCCGCAACAGCCCCGGCGCCCGTCGCGCGTGGTACAGCGTGCAGGCCGCGGCGTCGAGGACCTCCTCGAAGGCGTGCCGGCGCGCCTTGCCGGTCTCCAACTGGACGAGGTCGAGGATGTCCGAACGGCGGTCGAGGATCGCGTCGTGGAACCGCAGGAACGGCTCGGCGCGCCGGGCCGGTGACAGCCGCGCCCACGACTCCTGGGCGGCGCGGGCGCGCTCGTGCGCCGCGGTGACGTCCGCAGCGGTCGAGACGGGCAGTGTGGCGACCGGCTCTCCGGTGAACGGCGCGGCGATCGGGACGGTCGCGCCGCTGGAGACGACGCGGGACGTCAGCCGCTCGACCACCTCCGCCGACAGGTCCGGAACGGTGACGCGCGCGCCGGTGGAGGCCGCTGCGGGTGCGTTCATGGGGGAACTCTAAGACGCGAGCCCTCCTCATGGCTACTGCTCAGTAATCACTTACTTGCGTGGGTCAAAGCCACAGTCCTGTCCGGAATGCCATTTGAGCACGTTCCAGAGCCACCTTGTTCTGCATTTGCTGGCTCGGATTGCGCTCCACGGTGTATTCCGGAGGAGGAGGCGAGGACGTCGACTACGAGGGGGCAGAATGATCTCCGGCCTGGACGAGTCCGCTGGCAAGGATGAGGTCCGCACACCACGGCAGGAGCGGCGTGCCCAGACCCGGGCCGCACTTCTCGACGCGGCGGAGCGGCTGTGGGCGGAGCGCGGGATCCGAGGCGCCTCACTCGACGAGGTCGCCGCCCAGGCCGGGCTCACCAAGGGCGCGGTCTACTCCAACTTCGCCAGCAAGTCCGACCTGGTCCTCGCGCTGCTGGAGCGTTACACCCAGGCCGAACCGAGCCTGGGCACCCTCTCCGACCTGGGCGACTCCGACCGCGCGCCGGACGAGCGGTTCGCCGACGCCGGCCGGCACTACGCCGAGCGGCTGTCCGACGAGGACACCCGGATGCGGGCGCTCCTGCTGGTCGAGCTGTGGCTGTTCGGGATGCGCGACTTCTCGGCGGGCTGGCGGATCGCCGACTGGTACCACGCCCGCCGGGAGGAGCTCGCCGCCGACCTGACGGACGGTTCGTCGGAGATGTCGCCGGCGGACCGCGCCTCGCTCGCCATGGCGATCGAGTTCGGGCTGGCGCTGCAGCACTTGCTGGACCCCGAGCGGGTGCCGGCCGAGCTGTACGGCTCCGGCGTCGGTCTTCTCCTGGGGCCGTCCCCGGACGACGCGCAGTCCGGGCCCTAGGACGATCAGGGGGTGACCTTCCCGGGGTCCCACAGCATCGTGGGGAGGACCCGTCCGCGCCTCGGAAAGGACCCCCCGTGACCGAACCCCAGGGTGTCGCCCTCGTGACCGGTGCCGCCCGCGGTCTGGGCGCTGTCATCGCGCGGCGGCTGGCCGCGGACGGCCGGCCGGTGGCGATCAATGACCGGCCCGGCGTCGACGAGGCTCATCGCGTGCGAGAGGACATCGTCGCGGCCGGAGGGACGGCCGAGGTCTTCCCCGCCGACAGCACGGACGAGTCGGCGGTGACGGGACTGGTCCAGGACGTCACCGACCGGCTCGGCCCGGTGGAGGTCCTGGTGGTCAACGCCACCGGCCCGCAACCCGTGGTCGGGATCGAGGACCTGACCTGGCAGACGCACCTGGACCAGCTCACCTTCTTCGTGAAGAGCCCCACGCTCCTGGTCCGCGCCGCCCTGCCCGGGATGAAGGCCCGCGGGCACGGGCGGGTCATCCAGATCGGCTCGGACCTCTTCGAACGGGCGCTCCCGGGCTGGTCCGCGTACGTCGCCGCGAAAGGCGCCCAGCTCGGCCTGACCCGGGTGTGGGCGCGCGAACTCGGCCCGTTCGGCATCACCGTGAACCTCGTCGCGCCCGGCTGGATCCCGGTCGAACGCCATGCCGGGACCCCGGACGACGTGCTCGAGGACTACCGGGCGGACGTCCCCCTCGGACGCCTCGGCAGCGCGGAGGACGTCGCGGCCACGGTGTCCTTCCTCGCCTCCGACGCCGCCGGCTTCGTCAACGGCGAGCGCATCACGGTCAACGGCGGCCACACCATCGACTAGAGCGACCTCAGTTGTCGCTCTCGTCGGTGTCGTCGGCGTTGTCCGGCTCCACCACGCCGGCCGCCGTCAGCCTGGCGTCGGCGGACTTGATGACGTTGCCACGCCCGAACACCGTGCCGAAGTTCGCCGCGTACTGCGTCTCCAGGGCGCTGTCGGCCACGGTGATCATCGCTTCGTCATGGGCGTGGAAGCCGGGGTCGGTGTAGTTGCTGCTGCCGGTGAACAGGACCTTCTGCTTCCTGCCCTGGTAGCGGCCGTCGAGCAGAAGGTACTTGGAGTGCTCGTACGCGTGGCCGTTTTCCGGCAGGTACTTCACCTCGGGGCCGCCGTGGCGGCCGCCGGGCTTCGTCAGGTCCCGCAGAGCCGACATGCCCACGTGGCCGAACACCACCTGGACCCGGCATCCGGCGTCGTCCAGCCGCCAGAGCCGCTGCGCGATCGGCCGCCACATGAAGTGGCCCATCACGACCTGGATGCGAGTGCCGCCGGCGCACGAGACCTCGTCCAGGGACTGGCTGACCGGGTCGCCCGACGACCAGGGGAAGAAGTCGATCCGGTACTTCCCGGTACGCACGATGCGGTGGTAATTGCCGGTGTGATGCTGCTTGGCCAGGTCGTAGAAGTAGCGGCGGTAGGCCGCATACACGCCCGCGCTCTTAATCGTCAGTGCATCGTTCCACTGCAGGTCCTGCGAGTTGTACGTCGCGTTGGCCGAGGTCTGTAGCACGACGTTCTTCGCCCCGTGCGTGGTCGAGAAGAGGAAGAACTTGTTGTGGTTGAACTGCGGCCCGATGCAGCCTCGGCCCGCCGCGCACAGGGTCACCCAGGAGGGCTTCTTCTGGTTCGTGCCCAGCGCCTTCTTCAGGGTCTTGTACGCCTTATAGCCCGACGACTCGTGGTCCAGCACGACCCGCACGTTGACCTTGCGCTTCTTGGCCTTGACGAGCTGCGCGGCCAGGTCCTGCGTGGAGAAGTGGTACATCGCCACGTAGATGACCGCGCCCTTCGGGGCGCCGGCGATCAGCTGGGCGATCTGGCTCACGATCGCGCGCTGCTTGGTCTTGCCGCCCGTCGGGGCGTTGAAGATGGGGCCGGTCTGTACGCCGGCCTTGTTGCTGACCTTACCGTTGCGCCAGGCGAGCGGACTCCCGAGCAGTTTCTGCTCGCTGAGCGCCTGGGGCTCGATGTCCGGCCCGGCCGCCCCTACGGCGGCGGCGGAATGCCGGGGCGTGCGGGCCGCGGCGTCACCCTCTGCGGCGACGCCGACGACCAGCAGTCCGGTCGCGAGTACTCCCACGGTGCGCGTGAGCGACGAGACCACACAAACTCCTGTCCAAAGCGGATATCGCGGCCATAGGCCGCTTCAGCCCGCAAAACATACAGGAGTTAATGATCTCAAACCGGACAAAGGGGGGTATTAGCTGAAAGTTCAACGACCGGAACTGGCCGCCGGCATCTGAGCGTCTGCGGTAAACCGCTTGCGCGGAGCGGACGTCGGCTCACGCGCCGCTTCCGCGCGGTTCTCAACCTCAGGGAGTGGCGATCGGGACGATGTCCGGCGCCCCACGGCGGGTGGCGTCGGCGTCCTGGTCGTCGACCTGCGCCTGGGAGTCGCGCTCCGCCTCGACGCGCTTGTGGTAGTACTCGATCTCCCGCTCGGTCTGCTCCTCCGACCAGCCGAGCTCCGGGGCGAGCAGTTCTGCGGCCTCCCGCGCCGCGCCCACTCCGCGGTCCCACGTCTCGATCGAGACGCGCGTCCGCCGGGTCAGCACGTCGTTCAGGTGCCGGGCGCCCTCGTGAGTCCCGGCGTAGACGACCTCGGCCCGCAGGTAGTCGTCCGCGCCCTCCAGCGGCTTGCCGAGGTCCGGGCGCTCCTCGATGAGCGCCAGGAGGTCCTCGGTCAGCGTCCCGTAGCGCCGGAGCAGGTGCTCGATGCGCGCGACGTGCAGCCCCGAGGACTCGGCCAGGCGGTGACGGGCGTTCCACACCGCCTGGAAGCCGTTGCCGCCGACCAGCGCGATCTGGTCGGTGCAGGACGCCGGGACCTTACCGTCCAGTCCGTGCGCGACGGCGTCGACGGCGTCCTTGGCCATGACCCGGTAGGTGGTGTACTTGCCGCCCGCGATGACGACCAGACCCGGCACCGGGTGCGCGACGACGTGCTCGCGGGACAGCTTCGAGGTCTCCTCCGACTCGCCCGACAGCAGCGGGCGCAGTCCGGCGTACACCCCTTCGACGTCGTCATGGGTGAGTGGCGTGTTGAGCACGGCGTTGACGTGTTCGAGGACGTAGTCGATGTCGGCCTTGGACGCGGCCGGGTGGTCCTTGTTCAGGTCCCAGGCGGTGTCGGTGGTGCCGATGATCCAGTGCCGGCCCCACGGGATGACGAACAGCACCGACTTCTCGGTGCGCAGGATCACTCCGCTGGACGAGTGGATGCGGTCCCGGGGGACGACGAGGTGCACGCCCTTCGACGCACGGACGTGGATCTGGCCGCGCCCGCCGACGAGTTCCTGGATGTCGTCGGTCCACACGCCGGTCGCGTTCACGACCTGCTTGGCGCGCACCTCGACCTGCCGGTCGGACTCCAGGTCGCACACCCGGACGCCGGTCACCCGCTCGCCCTCGCGCAGGAAGCCGACGGCCTGCGCGCGGGAGGCGATCTGGGCGCCGTACGCCGCCGCCGTGCGCAGCACCATCATCACGTAGCGGGCGTCGTCGACCTGGGCGTCCCAGTACTGGATGGCGCCCACGAACGAGTCGCGGCGCAGCGAAGGCGCGATCCGCAGCGCCTGCGTGCGCGTCAGGTGCCGGTGATGGGGCACCCCGCGGTCGTTGCCCATCGAGATGGACAGCGCGTCGTACAGGGCCACGCCCGCCCCGATGTACGCGCGCTCCCACACGTGGTGCGTCATCGGGAACAGGAACGGCACGGGCCGGACGAGGTGCGGCGCGATCCGCCCGAGGAGCAGTCCGCGCTCGGTCAACGCCTCACGGACCAGCTCGAAGTCGCGCTGCTCGAGGTAGCGCAGCCCGCCATGGATCAGCTTCGACGACCGGGACGACGTGCCGGCGGCGAAGTCACGGGCCTCCACCAGGGCCACGCTCAGGCCCCGGGCCGCGGCGTCCAGCGCCACACCGGCGCCGACGATCCCGCCGCCCACCACGACGACGTCGAACTCCTCGCCGCCGCCGATCCGGTCCAGCGCCGCCGTGCGCTCGGCCGGGCCGAGCCGCGACCGGTTGACCTCGGTCTCCGACTCCTCAACCGCCATGCCGCACTCCCTTTGACGCCTGCGGTGACCACGCTACGTCGGTACCCCGGTCGTCACAAAACACTTACCGAGCGACACAGTGTGTCGAAAACCACCGGCGCGGTCTCAGTGCGGCGCCACGACGACCTGGACGCGCTGGAACTCCTTCAGGTCGGAGTAACCCGCGGTGGCCATCGCACGCCGCAGCGCGCCGATCAGGTTCATCGAACCGTCGGCGACGTTGGACGGGCCGTACAGGATCTGCTCCAGCGAGCCGATCGAGCCGAGCTCGACGCGCTTGCCGCGCGGCAGCTCCTCGTGGTGCGCCTCGCTGCCCCAGTGGTAGCCCCGGCCGGGCGCCTCCGTCGACCGCGCGAACGGCGACCCGACCATCACCGCGTCGGCGCCGACCGCGAGGGCCTTGGCGATGTCGCCGGACTGCCGCATGCCGCCGTCGGCGATGACGTGGACGTACCGGCCGCCGGACTCGTCGAGGTAGTCGCGCCGGGCCGCCGCGACGTCGGAGACGGCCGTCGCCATCGGCACCGCGACGCCGAGGACCGTACGGGTGGTGTGGCCCGAGCCGCCGCCGAACCCGACGAGGACCCCGGCCGCGCCGGTGCGCATCAGGTGCAGCGCCGCGGTGTACGTCGCGCAGCCACCGACGATCACCGGGACGTCGAGGTCGTAGATGAACTGCTTGAGGTTCAGCGGCTCGGCCCGCCCCGAGACGTGCTCGGCGCTGACCGTCGTGCCGCGGATGACGAACAGGTCGACCCCGGCGTCGATCACCGCCTTGTGGTACTGGGCCGTGCGCTGCGGCGACAGCCGCGCCGCGACCGTCACCCCCGCGTCACGGATCTCTTCGATGCGCCGTCCGATCAGCTCCTCCTTGATCGGCTCGGCGTACAGCTCCTGCAACCGCCGCGTCGCGGCCGCGTCGTCGAGCGAGGCGATCTCGGCCAGCAGCGAGTCGGGGTTCTCGTACCGGGTCCACAGCCCCTCGAGGTCGAGCACACCCAGGCCCCCGAGCCGCCCGATGGCGATCGCCGTCGCCGGGCTGACCACGCTGTCCATCGGGGCGACGACCAGCGGCATCTCGAAGCGGTAGGCGTCGATCTGCCACGCGACGCTCACCTCCTCCGGGTCGCGGGTGCGCCGCGACGGGACGATGCCGATCTCGTCGAGCGCGTACGCCCGACGGCCGCTCTTGCCCCGCCCGATCTCGACCTCAGCCATGTACGTCCTCTCCCATGCGTCGGCCGTGACCGCGGCGGGCCACGGCCGGGAAAACTCTCAGCGGACCTGGTAGTTCGGGGCCTCGACGGTCATCTGGATGTCGTGCGGGTGGCTCTCCCGCAGGCCCGCCCCGGTGATCGGCATCAGCACGCCGTTCACCTGCAGGTCGCCGATGGTGCGTGAGCCGGTGTACCACATCGCCTGGCGCAGGCCGCCGATCAGCTGGTGGGCGACGGCGGCGGCCGGACCGCGGTAGGGCACCTGGCCCTCGATGCCCTCAGGGATCAGCTTGTCCTCGCCGGTCACGTCCTCCTGGGAGTAACGGTCCTTGCTGAACGACCCGCCGCGCTCGCGGTTCTTCATCGCGCCGAGCGAGCCCATGCCCCGGTAGGTCTTGTACTGCTTGCCGTTGATGAAGATGAGCTCGCCGGGGCTCTCCTCGCAGCCCGCGAGCAGCGACCCGAGCATCACCGTGTCGGCGCCCGCGGCGATCGCCTTGGCGATGTCACCGGAGTACTGCAGGCCACCGTCACCGATCACCGGAACGCCCGCGGCCCGGCACGCCAGCGCGGCCTCGTAGATCGCCGTGACCTGCGGTGCGCCCACGCCCGCGACCACGCGCGTGGTGCAGATCGAGCCGGGGCCGACCCCGACCTTGACCGCGTCCGCGCCCGCGTCGACCAGCGCCTGCGCCCCGGCCCGCGTCGCGATGTTGCCCGCAATCACGTCGGCGCCGCTGTTGGCCTTGAGCTTGGCGACCATGTCGATCATGCCGCGCGAGTGACCGTGCGCGGTGTCCACGACCAGGACGTCGACGCCGGCCTCGACCAGCGCCTTCGCGCGCAGCTCGGCCTCCTCGCCGATGCCGACGCCGGCGCCGACCACCAGCCGCCCGGCGGCGTCCTTGGTGGCCAAGGGGTACTGCTCGCTCTTGGTGAAGTCCTTGACGGTGATCAGACCGCGCAGACGGCCGGCGCCGTCGACGAGCGGAAGCTTCTCCACCTTGTTGGCGCGCAGCAGCGCGAACGCCTCGTCCCGCGACACCCCGACCGGCGCCGTCACCAGCGGCATCCTGGTCATCACCTCGCGCACAGGACGCGCGGCGTTGGTCTCGAACCGCATGTCACGGTTGGTCACGATGCCCACGAGGACGCCGTCCGCGTCCGTGACCGGAACGCCGGAGATCCGGTAGTGGGCGCACAGCCCCTCGACGTCGGCGAGCGTGTCGTCCGGCGAGCAGGTCACCGGGTTGTTGACCATGCCGGCCTCGGAGCGCTTCACGAGGTCGACCTGCTGGGCCTGTTCGTCGATCGGCAGGTTGCGGTGCAGCACGCCCAGCCCGCCCTGGCGGGCCATGGCGACGGCCATCCGCGTCTCGGTGACGGTGTCCATGGCGGCGGACACGAGCGGGATGCGCAGCGTGATCGACCGCGACAGGCGGCTCGTCGTGTCGGCCTCGCCCGGCGCGAGATCGGAGTACGCGGGCACGAGCAGCACATCGTCGTACGTAAGGCCCTGGGGGGCGAACTTGGCGGGCTCGGGCGCGGGAGTCATGGGCATCATCCGGAAGGGGTCGCGATGTCAGGCCTGATCAGCGAAGCGTTCCCCCCATCCTAGTCGGGCTCCGCGAACGCCCGGCCAGGCGCCGCGACAAGGAACGAATCGCCGGGCGATACTCGGGTAGCGTGGGTTTGTGCACGATGACGCTCCGCTCGATCCCTTTGCGAACGATCCCGAGGACCCGGCCGCCGCGCTCGGCGACCCGGGCGACGAGAGCGCTCCGCTGAGCACGGCGGAGCGCGAGGACGTGCTGGCCGACCTGGCCGACCTGGAGGTCTTCCGCGCCCTGCTCGAGCCCCTGGGGATCAAGGGTCTGACCGTCGACTGCGGCGACTGCGGCAGGGCCCACCACATCGACTGGGACCTCCTGCACGGCAACCTGCGCCACCTGCTCGACGAGGGGCTGCCCCGGGTCCACGAGCCCGCCATCGCCGCCGCCCCGGAGGACTACGTCAGCTGGGAGTACGCCCGCGGTTACGTCGACGGCGTCATCGACAGCGAGGAAGGCCACTCCAACTGAGCCCCGGCTCCTTACCCGCCGCCGCTCTCTGAGGCACGCCTCCGGATCCCCTCATCGCCGCCGGACCCTTGACCCGTTACCGGCCGTCGCGCCCTGCTGTGCGCTCTGGGCCGCCCGGGTTCGCCTGCCGTCGCGACCGGTGGGACGGGTCACCGGAGGTCTGGTCCTGCGGCTGCGGCGTGGCGGACGGAGGGGCCGAGATCGGCGCAGGGGAATCGGTCGGCGCGGTCGGGGACGGCGTCGGCGATGGAGTCGCGGACGGTCCGCGGCGGGGCCCGAACGGCCGGGAGTGAGGCAGGCCGGGGAAGCCCGGGGTGCGCCCCTTTTTGGCCGGAGCCGTCGGCACCCCGGACGTCTTGGTCGCGGACGGGCTCGGTGACGGGCGCGCCTCGCCGGTGGTGCGGTCGGCGGTGGGACGAGGGGCGCCGGAAAGCGCCCGGACGATCGACTCCAGACCTGGCCTGGCGCGTTCGGAGACCTCCAGGCGTGCCGAGGGAGAGTCGGCCTTCGGCTCGCCGCCACCTCCGCCGCCCGCGACGGCGGCACCGGCGGTGGTCAGCATGACCGTCACGGCGCCGAAGGCGACGAACGCCCGGACGACCGGGCGCCCTGGCTTCTTCGGACCGCCGTAGGAGACGCGGGCCGGGACGGGCAGCGGCGGCGCGTCCACGTCGACGTCGACGACGAGGGCGGCCAGCAGGCGGGCGGCCGGGTCGTCGGAGATGACGGATCCGGAACCCGGATCGACGCGGCGCGCGGCCAAAGCGTCGAACAGATCGCCGCTACGGCTGATCTCACTGAGGTCGAGCGGCTCGGGAGCGGCGGAACCCCCACCGGTCAAGCGATCGACTCCTCACTCGCCATCGCTCGAAGACGGGCGAGAGCCCGGTGCTGCGCGACGCGTACGGCCCCGGCGGACATGCCCAGTACATTACCGGTCTCCTCGGCGGACAGACCCGCCACCACCCGCAGGAGAACCAATTCCCGTTGATGATCCGGCAACCGGTCGAGAAGGCCCCGCGCGCGCTCGGCCTCGATGTAGCGGACGACCGTCTCCTCCGGGCCCGGCCCCTCGTCGGGGCCGTCGGGCAGGTCCTCGGTCGGGACGGCCGCCCGGATGGCGCTGCGGAGCGCGTCGGCGATCTTGTGCGACGCGATGCCGAAGACGAAGGACGCGAAGGGCCGACCCATGTCCCGGTAGCGCGGCAGCGCGCCGAGGACGGCGATGCACACCTCCTGCGCGACGTCGTCCGCGATGTGGTACTGCCCCGACACCCGGCCGAGCCGCGCCCGGCAGTAGCGTACGACCATCGGGCGGACCCGTCCGATCAGGGATTCGACCGCTTCCGGGTCTCCCTGGACGGCGAGGCTGGTCAGTTCCCTGAGGTCGTTGTCGTCCGCCTTCGCAGGCCGTCTTCCCCGTAGTTCGTCGGCAGCACCCCGAACCGCAGCCCCGGCGATCGCTCCCTCGGTCACGAGAGCATGATGCCCACCGAGATCGCGCCTGTCTGCATCGTTCACGACAACGGAATGGTCACAGTGCTGATCCCGGCCCGCATTCAATCGCTCTGCGTGACCGAAGCGGCGATCGTGGTCACCCAGCGTTGAAAAACGGATGCCCCCGCCACGAACGTGGCGAGGGCATCCGTACGATCCGGCGGCCGCAGGCGGCCGGCCGATGATCAGTGACCGTGGCCGTGGCCGTGGCCGCCCGCGGCGGCGTCCGGCTCCTCCTCGGGCTTGTCGGCGACGAGCGCCTCGGTCGTCAGCAGCATGCCGGCGATCGACGCGGCGTTGCTGACCGCGGAGCGGGTCACCTTCACCGGGTCGATGACGCCCTGGGCGATCAGGTCGCCGTACTCGCCGGTCGCGGCGTTGAAGCCGGAGCCGACGGGCAGCGCCTCGACCTTGGAGACGACGACGTAGCCTTCCCAGCCGCCGTTCTCGGCGATCCAGCGCTGCGGCTCGACCAGCGCGCGGCGGACCGCCTCGGCGCCGGTGGCCTCGTCACTGGACAGCCCCAGGGCGTCGAACCCCTCCTTGGCGACGTGCACGAGCGCGCTGCCGCCGCCGGAGACGATGCCCTCCTCGATCGCCGCACGCGTGGCGGAGATGGCGTCCTCGAGGCGGTGCTTCTTCTCCTTCAGCTCCACCTCGGTGGCGGCGCCGACGCGCAGGACGCAGACGCCCCCGGCCAGCTTCGCCAGGCGCTCCTGGAGCTTCTCGCGGTCCCAGTCGGAGTCGCTGGCCTCGATCTCGCGGCGGATCTGGCGGATCCGGTCCTCGATCGCGGACGCCTCGCCCGCTCCGTCGACGACCGTGGTGGCGTCCTTGGTGACGGTCACCCGCCGGGCGCGGCCCAGTACGTCCAGGTCGATGTTGTCGAGCTTGAGGCCGACGGCCTCGGTGACGACCTGGCCGCCGGTCAGGACGGCCATGTCCTCCAGCATCGCCTTGCGCCGGTCGCCGAAGCCGGGCGCCTTGACCGCGACGCTGACGAACGTGCCGCGCAGCTTGTTCTGCACGAGGAGCGCCAGGGCCTCGCCCTCGACGTCCTCGGCGACGACCAGCAGCGGCTTACGGGTCTGGGCGACCTTCTCGGCCAGCGGCAGGAACTCCGCGACGTTGGAGATCTTGCCGTCGTTGATGAGC
The DNA here is from genome assembly GCA_045806665.1 of Actinoallomurus sp. Lineage (GTDB taxonomy): Bacteria > Actinomycetota > Actinomycetes > Streptosporangiales > Streptosporangiaceae > Actinoallomurus. Next base: position 9,458 of record JBJMIW010000387.1, on the reverse strand, counting down.
ACGTAGGCGTCCTCGAGGACCGCCTCCATGCGCTCGGGGTCGGTCACCATGTACGGCGACAGGTAGCCCTTGTCGAACTGGAGACCCTCGGTGAACTCCAGCTCCAGGCCCATCGTGTGGGCCTCCTCCACGGTGATGACGCCGTCCTTGCCCACCTTGTCGAACGCCTCGGCGATGAGCTCACCGATCTTGGCGTCCTGGGCGGAGATGGTGGCGACGTGCGCGATCGACTCCTTGTCGGTGACCTCGCGGGCCGACTTCAGGAGCTGCTCGGACACGTAGTTGGCCGCGGCGTCGATGCCCCGCTTGAGGCCGATCGGCGACGCGCCGGCGGCGACGTTGCGCAGACCCTCGCGGACCAACGCCTGCGCCAGGACCGTCGCGGTGGTGGTGCCGTCACCCGCGATGTCGTTGGTCTTGGTGGCGACCTCCTTGGCGAGCTGCGCGCCAAGGTTCTCGTACGGGTCGTCGAGCTCCACCTCACGCGCGATGGTGACACCGTCGTTCGTGATGGTGGGGGCGCCCCACTTCTTGTCGATGACGACGTTGCGGCCGCGCGGGCCGATCGTCACCTTGACGGCGTCCGCGAGGGCGTTGACGCCGCGCTCAAGGGCGCGGCGCGCGTCTTCGTCGAACTCCAGGATCTTCGGCATTGGGAAGCTCCAAGTATGGATGTCCGTGGACGTGCACAGCCCCGGTCGCCCTCACAGGGCTGGACCGGGGCGGCGCATCTCTTCGGGTCTTACTTTTCGACGACGGCGAGCACGTCGCGGGCCGACAGCACGAGGTACTCCTCGTTGTTGTACTTGACCTCGGTGCCGCCGTACTTGCTGTAGAGAACGACGTCCCCGACCTTGACGTCGAGCGGGATCCGCTTCTCGCCCTTCTCGTCGAAGCGACCCGGCCCGACGGCGAGGACGGTGCCCTCCTGGGGCTTCTCCTTCGCCGTATCGGGAATTACCAGGCCCGACGCGGTGGTCTGCTCGGCCTCGAGAGGCTGGACGACGATGCGGTCCTCGAGCGGCTTGAGAACAACCTTGGTGGCGGTCGACACGATCTGACCTTCCCCTTCGATTGCGTATCCTCGGCCGACCAGATCGGCCAGCCGCATGTTGGAGACGCGACCATGGTGGCCTGCCGTCGCGGGTGCCAGACCAGCCTGTCGCTTGATTGGCACTCTCATGTGGAGAGTGCCAGTTGGAGATTATGCCGGGGTCCGGGAACGCGTCAACACGGGGCCCCGCGCGCCGCCCACCTGTCGTTATATGGGGGCGTTTGTGAGGCTTGCGACCCGGCCCGGTGCTCCGCGCGGCCGCCTGGGGACTACCGTCGTCGGGTGGACATCGCCGCCTTCCAGGAGCTCCTCAGACCCGAAGGTCAGGAGCTGCTCGGCGAGATCGGCGCCGTGAACGCGGACGAGCACACGCTGCCGGCTGCGGTCTCCCGCCTCCGCGCCCGTCACTCCGCCGACCTGGTCGGGGCCGCGCTCACGCAGGCGCGGCTCCGGGCGCGCGGCCGGGCGAAGTTCGGCGCCGACGCGGACCGCATGTACTTCACCCCGCAGGGGCTGGAGCAGGCCACCCGGGCCAGTGTCGCCCGGCACCGGGCGCGACGGTTCGCCGACCGGCTCTCGCCACGGGGCCGGGTGCTCGACCTCGGCTGCGGCATCGGCGGCGATCTTCTCGCGCGCGCCCGGATGGGCGTCGGCGGCCTCGGCGTGGAGCTCGATCCGCTCACCGCCGTCGTCGCACGGGCCAACCTCCGCGCCTTCGCCCTGGAGGACCTCGCGGACGTACGCGAGGGCGACGCGGCCGAGCAGGACCCGGGCGGGTACGCCGCCGTCTTCGCCGATCCCGGCCGCCGTACCGCCCGCGGGCGGATCTTCGACCCCGACGCGTACCTGCCGCCGCTCGGCACCGTGCTCGACATCGTCGGCCGGGCGCCGGGCGCCTGCGTCAAGGTCGCCCCGGGCATCCCGCACGAGGCGGTCCCGGCGGGCGCGGAGGCCGAGTGGATCTCCGACGGCGGGGAGGTCAAGGAGGCGGCTCTGTGGCTCGGCGGCCTGGCGGGCGCCACGCCACGCCGGGCGACCGTCCTGCGGCAGGACCGGGAGCCGGCGACCCTGGTGGCCGACCCCGATCTCGGACCGCCCCCCGTGGCCGGCTGGCGACGCTATCTGTACGAACCGGACGGCGCCGTGGTCCGGGCCCATCTCGTCGCCGAGGTCGCGGACCGGCTCGACGGGGCGCTGGCCGACCCGAGGATCGCCTACATCACCTCCGACCTGCTCCGCGCGACACCGTTCGCGCGTCCGTACGAGATCCTGGACGTGCTGCCGTTCGGGGTGAAGCGGGTACGGGCGGCGCTTCGCGCCCAGCGGGCGGGCACCCTCACGATCATGAAGCGCGGCTTCGCCGGAGACGTGGAGCGGCTGCGCCGCGACCTTCGCACGGACGGCACCGAGGAGCGGATTCTCGTCCTCACCCGCGTCGGCGACGCCCCGACCGCCCTCATCTGCCGGGAGCCCTGAGCGAACCTGAGACCCCGCGCGGAGCCGGCCCCCGCAACCCCGGGATCGCCCGCACGAAGCCGGACGCCGACCGCACAGCACCGCGCGGCGACCGTCCGTAGCGCCGGGTACGTGACGGCGAATGGCCATGGCAGCCGTGCGGTGACGGCCGCCGCCGCCGTAGTGGGCGACACGCCAGGGTCCGGCAAAGACCACGGTGATGACCGTGTCCGGCTGACTACTCTTGGCGACCAATGGCCGCGCCGCGGGCGCGATGACGGACGCCCAGAATGCGGGCGCGGGCGAAGAACGGGGGGCGACGATGGCCGACGCCGTACTGCGGTGTCCGAAGTGCGGTGCCGGAATGGTGACCTTCCAGCGGGGCGGCATCGTGTTCGAGGAGTGCTCCCGCTGCCATGGGGTGTTCTTCGGGCGGGGCGAACTGGACCGCCTGATGTGGCGCGGCACCGCCCATCCCGCCGCCGTCTGCGGCCCCCCGGTGGTGCTCTCCTATGAGGGCCGGCACCGCCGCGCCTGAAAAGGGCGCTTTGCCACACGTGGGCATAATCTCTTTTCCCTGAATTTCTATTCTCCGGCTCGATGACCTTGGTCCGCTCAATAGAGTGTCTCCTCGCGATCCACGCCGCTGCCATTTCCGCGCGCAGACCGGCGGCACGGCAAACGAAGGAGCACCCGGGTGGACACCAATCACAACTTCCTGCAGACAGGGGGTCAGCCGGTCTCGGACCGAATGCGAGAATTGCTAGCCCGCGCCGCGCAAGATCACGTCTATGAACAGCGTTCGACCGGCCAACTCCTGGACGACGTCCACCAGCGACTGGAGGGAATAGAGTGGCTGCTCCGCGAGGTGCGGGAGCGTGAGCTGACCGGGCTGACGACCCAGCTCGACACCGTCCGCGGCCAGGTCGACGAGCTGTTCGGCAAGCCTCCGGAGTGGGCCGAGGGACTGGCCGAGCACATCGAGTCGGTCGGCGAGAAGGTGAAGCCCGTCGCGGAACTGCCCTCCCTGTGGGCCGACGTCGGCGTCATCGCCGAGATCGTCGACGAGGGCCTGGCCCGCATCCAGGCCGTCCTGGACTCCAGCCGGAGCATCACCGACGCGACGCTGCAGGCCGCTCAGCAGATGGACGATCTGACCAAGCGGCTCGACCGGCTGGCCGGCACGATGGAGGCCGCGTCGGTCCGCTTCAACCGGCTGGACAAGACCCTCGCCGACCTCGGGCATCGGTCGGAGAAGCTCGAGCATGAGATCAACGGGGTGGCCGGCAAGGTCGACCAGTCGCTCAACGACATGGCCGAGCGCGTCGAGCAGGGTCTGGAGGCCGTCAACGGCCGGGTCGAGGGCGTCGGCGGGCGTCTCGACGGCATCGACGGCCGCCTGGAGGGCCTGTCCGGCAAGATCCGCGGGGTTGAGGGACATTTCCAGGCGCTGGAGGCCAAGGTCGACGGGGCCTGTGACCGCGTCGACGGGGTCGATCAGCGCCTCGGCCAGCTGCCGGTCGCCCTGGAGATCAACGAGCTGCACCGCAAGGTCGCCGCGATCGGCGATCGCCCGTTCATCGACCCCACCGACCGGTTCGACGCCTTGGAGAAGCGGCTTTCCGAGGCGGTCGACCCGCTGATCGACGAGTTGCGGGCGCGCCCTGATCGCGACGAGGCAGAGGAGACGCTCTCGAAGATCATCGAGGCCTCGCGCGTCGACCTGACGAAGCACATGGAGATCCTCCGCGAGGATCTCTCGCGCAAGGTCGTCGGGGTGCACGACGACGTCACCCAGCGGGTCGCCGGCGTGCAGCACGACGTGACCAAGCAGGTGACGACCGTCCATGAGGATCTGATGAAGCGGCTCGTCACGCTGGAGGAGACGATGCTGGCCCTGGCCGAGGCGCTGCTCCGCCCGCGCCGGGACGGCAAGGACTGAGGGAGTGGCCGCTCGCAAATCACCCTAGAGCGGCCACTCTTTATCCATTACCCCAATTAACGGCAATTTACGCGCGTGCCCGCAATGACATGCCATTCGCTCCACCTGGTGTCGACCAAATCACTACCGATCCTCGGCCGAATCCGTTTTGATGGACGCCGTGACCTTCCCCACGTTCTCCGATCCGCCGAGCGCCGCGACACTGCGCTGGATCGAAAAATGCCTGGGACGCGGCAGTGAGGTGAAAATGGTCCGGCCCATGATCGGCGGGCTGGCCCATGTCAACCACGCGGTGCTCGCCGAGAGCCGCTCGGGCACCGTGCACCGCCTGGTGCTGCGGCGCTGGGCGTCGTCCGGCTGGCCCGTGCTCGACATCGACGTCTCCCCCGAGCTGGAGATCGCGGCGCTGACGCTGCTCACCGCGTGCGAGATCCCCACCCCCGCGCTGGTGGCCGCGGACCCCTCCGGTGCGCACTGCGACGTGCCCGCGCTGCTGATCACCCGGCTGCCCGGCCATCCGCCCCGCCCCTCCTGTGCCGAACTGCCCGAATACCTGGTCCAGCTGGCCGCCGCGCTGTTGCCCGTCCACGCGGTCGACGGGGCGTCCACGATGCCGCCCTACCGCGCGTACAACCGTCTGGAGATCCGGCTCGCGCCCCGGCACGCCCGGCGACCGGCGCTGTGGGAGCACGCGCTCGACGTCGCCGCGGGCCCAACGCCCGGCGCCGCTCCGCGCTTCATCCACCGCGACTACCAACCCGACAACACGCTGTGGGCGGGTGGCCGCCTGACCGGCATCGTCGACTGGTCCAACGCCGCGTACGGCCCCGTGGCGATCGACATCGCCCACATACGCCGCGCGCTCGCCCTCCGCTACGACGTCACGGTCGCCGACCGGTTCTCGGCCTCCTTCGACCAGGTGTCCGGCGGCTACCGGCACGACCCGTACTGGGATCTGCGCACCGTCCTCGACCTGCTGCCCGAGCAGCCCGACCGGACGATCGCCGCCCGCGACATCCCGGCACTGGAGGACCTGCTCGACCACGCCCTCGTCGACCTCGGCGCCCCCGCCCGCTTCTGAGACCGGGGGGCGGGGACCATGCTCCGGCCGATCTTGGCGCTCCGCCTCTTCTGAGACCGGGGCCGGGGGGCCACGCTCTGGCCGATCTTGGCGCTCCGCCCGCTTGTGAGACCGGAGGGTACGCACGTACCCGCCCTGTACGGTTCCGGCGACCGGCGGCTCGATCAGACCGGGGCCGACCGCGCCGACCGGGCCCGCGCGAGCAGCCCGTCGAGCCGCGAGATGGCGGGCTGCCAGTCGCGCGGTACGACCTGGCACCTGCGCGCCCGCCGGTCACCGTAGGTAAGGGAGTAGGCGATGTGATCCGCGATGTCGCATCCGGCCGGCGAGGACCACCAGGTACGGATTCTGCCCAGGTCGGCGCGAAGGCCGTCGAGCTCCGGCGCGCTCAGCAGGATCTCCGTCGGCGTGGACGAGACATGGGCCACGCCCGTGACATCCACGGTGATGGTGTCGTTGAAGCCCGCGAACCCGCCCGTCCGCGCGTAGGTGACCACCGTCCCTTGCGGTTCCCCGACGGCGGCGTCCGCGGTGGTGGCCGCGGACGTCATCGTTGCCGACAGCGTGCAGCCGAGAATAATAAAGCGTCGCATGTCCACCTCTTTGTGGCGTGCGCCGACTGGTTACGGCGAAATAAACAAGAACAGGAGCGGTGAATCGCCATTCGACGATATCGCTTGGAGAGGGAGCTCCGTCGGCTCGGGGCCCCGCCAGATCCCGAGCCGACGTCCAGGGGAAGCTTGCGTGCGTCAGAACCGAGTGATGCCTCGGTGCACCTGGAATGTCTCCCGCCAGAAGGCGAAGATCACGCCTCCGGTCGCGCGGATTGCCGCGCAACGATTGAAGGAGGTCCGCGCGTAGCTGCGGACACCGCCGTTCCACCGGCCCTCGGCGGTCACGCGCACGGGTGCGTACACCAGCGCGCAGGCGCCCGACGCCTCGGGCAGGTCGGCGATCCGACCGCCGACGGCGCGCAGCCGGCCGCACGCCACGGTGGGCCCGACGCGGGTTCCGCCGTCCGGGGCGCAGGTCAGGAGGGATGTACGGACGGGGTCTCCGCCCTCGACCGAGCCGATGGACAGGGCGTAGACGCCCTCCGGCCGGGCCGGCGTGGTCGTCGGCGCCGCGATCGCGGCAGGCCCGGCGACCAGGGCGGCCGCCTCCAACGCGGCCACGGTGTGATCCGCCGGCCCCCACCGCGCAGCGAACCGGGCATGCGCATTTCTCCTCCTTGTCAGGCCAGACTGTGTTCGATGGCCATTTCGGCATGCGGAAGTCGGCCTTTTGGGCGTTCCTTCGCCTTAACGATGGACTCTCGCGAACGGAGCTGTCGCAACCGTGTTAAGTCGCGAAGTCCTTGCGCTCAGGGACGCTATTACGAGGAAATCCGCGATTCAAGTCCGGACCCCCTGTCCACACCCGGCCAGGCACATCACAAGCGAACAATTGAAAGATGTACTTGTCCCGCCAGGCTGTCATCAGCCGTTTTACGGTCACCGTCCGGCCGCGAATTCATATTTTCCGAATACTTGGCCCGCCAGTGAGACGTGTCACAGCGGTGCCGACGCCGACGTTCGGCGTCCGCCGCACGCCTGACGTCAGAATGACGTCACTCTGACCTTGCTGTGATGCCACATGCATGTCATCCTGACGTCATGCACCTGGAGTCGTACGTCCAACAGCTCCGCCAGCAGCTCGCGATCGCCGCCGAGGCGGGTGGCCCAGAGGCCCGCGAGCTCACCGAGCGGCTGACCGCACCGCTGGAGGCGGCCATTCGGCTGGCCCTGCTGGAGGCCTTGTCCGCCGCCGCCGAGGAGATCACCCGGGAGCTCGCCCCCGGCTCGGTCGACCTGCGACTCCGCAGGGGTGAACCCGAGTTCGTCGTCGAGCCTCCGCCTGGAGAGACGCTCGGTGAGGACATCCCGAGCGCGCCACCGCCCGAGACGGACGCCGGGCCGTCGGCGCCTTATGGCGCCAAAGACGGCGCCGTCTCACGGATCAGCCTTCGCCTCCCGGAGCAGCTGAAGACCAGGGCCGAGCAGGCCGCCGACCGGGAAGGGCTCTCGGTCAACGCCTGGCTCGTCCGTACCGTCAGCGAGGCCGTGGAGCGCACCGACCGCGACCAGGCCGTCCGGCGTCGCACCACCCCGCACGGCCAGCGCTACACCGGCTGGGCCCGCTGACCGCAGCCCATCGACCCTCCTGACCTGGAAGGCAGTGCCATGCCCACGTTCACCACTCCTGACCCGATATCCGCCAACCTCGACCTCTTCGTCGGCGATGTCCGCATCACCGCAACCGACCGCGCCGACACCGTCGTCGAGGTCCTCCCCACCGATGAGTCCAAGGCCGAGGACGTACGGGCCGCGGAGCAGACCAAGGTCGAATACGCCGACGGCCGGCTCGTGGTGAAGGGCCCGAAGCGGCTTGGCCACCTCATCGGCCTGGGCCCCGGCCGGGGCGCCTCGGTCCAGGTCCGCATCGAACTGCCCGACGGGTCGACCCTGCACGGCTCGTCGGCGATGGGCATCTTCCACTGCACGGGCCCGCTCGGCGACTGCGAGTGGTCCACCGGCGCCGGCACCATCTCGGTCGACGAGGCCGCTGCCCTGCGGCTGACGTGCGGCGGCGGTGACATCACCGTGGGACACGCGACGGGTGACGGCCGGGCCACCACCGGCGTCGGCGAGGTGCGCGTCCGCCGGATCGACGGCGGCATCACCATCAAGAACTCCGCCGGGAACACCTGGGTCGGCGAGGCCGGTGGCGCGGTGCACGTGCGTTCCGCCAGCGGCGACATCGTGATCGACCGCGCGCACTCCGACGTCGAGGTCAAGACCTCCGCAGGCAAGATCCGGATCGGGGAGGTCTCCGAGGGCTCGGTGGTGATGCAGTCCGCCGCCGGTCGGCTGGAGATCGGCGTCCGCGAGGGCACCGCCGCCTGGCTCGATGTGCAGGCCGTCGCCGGCAACGTCCACAACATGCTGGACGCCTCCGACGGCCCCGGATCGGCCGACCGGACCGTCGACGTCCGCGCCCGCACGTCGCTCGGCGACATCGTGATCCGCCGCGCCTCCCTGGCCGCCCAGGACTGAACGCGGCCCGGTCACCCGCCTGCGGACAGGAGGTGAGCGGCCCGCTGCCCACCGAGTAAGCCCGGCCCGGTCATCCGCCCACGACGTGAACGGCCCGGTGACCCGCCGCCCAGGAGCCTGTCCACCCTCATCGACGCCGACGCCGACGCGGGCCAGGTCCAGATCGCCGGCCGCGACCTCGCCACGGCCGAAGGTGTACGCGCCGCGATCGGCGTCACCGGACAGTTCTCCGCCCTCGACGACAAGCTCACCGGCCGCGAGAATCTCATCCTCATGGCCGACCTGCACCACCTCGGCAAGACCGAGGGCAGGCGGCGCGCACGGCTTCGTCCCCACCGAGTCGATGCCCTCCGGCCTGCGCTGGTTCGCCGAGTACCAGCCGTTCACGCCGGTGATCGAAACGCTCCGCGGCCTGCTGACGGGAACGGCGATCGGTACACGGCTCTACGGCGATGTTCGGGAAATCGGCGAGTTCCGCGGCCGGCGGAACTTTGGGGTTTCGCGAAACCCCCCGGACCAGGTGGCTAGACCAGGACCTGGGTGATGGGGAGCGAGGAGTCGGCGGGGAGGTCGAGGGCGGAGGGGGCCAGGCCCGCAGCGACGAGTTCGGAGCCGAGGGCGGCGACCATGGCGCCGTTGTCGGTGCACAGCTTCGGGCGGGGCACGCGCAGTTGGATGCCCACCGCGTCGCAGCGCTCCTGGGCCAGGGCGCGGAGCCGGGAGTTGGCCGCGACGCCGCCGCCGATCAGCAGGTGGGACACCCCGTTGTCCTTGCAGGCGGCGATGGCCTTCTTGGTCAGTACGTCGACGACCGCCTCCTGGAAGGCGGCG
>JBJMIW010000386.1:0-27259 GCA_045806665.1 Actinoallomurus sp. | reverse complement strand
TAGGTCAGCGTGCCGCTCTTGCTGACCAACCCGATCGGGCCGTGTGAGGCGATGTCGGCCGGGATGATCCCGGCGTTCGACTCCCCGGGGCTGATCAGGCCGGGGCAGTTCGGGCCGACCAGCCGGGTGGTGGCCCTCGACGGCAAGGTCACCCTCGACGACAACGCGGGCTTCCGCCAGGCCGAGCACGCGGTTCTGGAGGACAAGGCCGCCACCGACCCGCTCGAGGCGAAGGCCAAGGACAAGGACCTCAACTACGTCAAGCTCGACGGCAGCGTCGGGATCATCGGCAACGGTGCGGGCCTGGTCATGTCCACGCTCGACGTCGTCGCGTACGCGGGTGAGCAGTACGGCGGCCAGAAGCCGGCCAACTTCCTCGACATCGGCGGTGGCGCCTCGGCCGAGGTCATGGCCAACGGCATGGAGATCGTGCTGGGCGACCCCGACGTCAAGAGCGTCTTCATCAACGTGTTCGGCGGCATCACCTCCGGTGACGCCGTCGCGAACGGCATCGTCCAGGCGGTCAAGCTGCTGGGCGACCGTGGCGAGACCGTCGACCGGCCGATCGTGGTCCGGCTCGACGGCAACAACGCCGAAGAGGGCCGGCGCATCCTCAACGAGGCCGCGATCGGTGTGATCGAGCAGGTGGAGACGATGGACGAAGCGGCGCGCCGTGCCGCCGAGCTGGCCGCGCAGGGGGCATGAGATGGCGATCTGGCTGACCGAGAACAGCAAGGTCATCGTCCAGGGGATGACCGGTGGTGAGGGGTCCAAGCACACGGCGCGGATGTTGCGTGCCGGCTCGAACATCGTCGGTGGCGTCAATGCCCGCAAGGCCGGGCAGACCGTCACCCATGAGGGCTGGGATCTGCCGGTGTTCGGTACCGTCGCCGAGGCGATGGAGCGGACCGGCGCGGATGTGTCGGTGGTGTTCGTGCCGCCGAAGTTCACCAAGGACGCCGTCGTCGAGGCCGTCGACGCGGAGATCCCGCTGTGCATCGTGATCACTGAGGGCGTCCCGGTGCATGACAGCACCTGGTTCTGGGCGCATGTGGTGGCCAAGGGCGGCAAGACCCGTATCATCGGCCCGAACTGCCCGGGGATCGCCTCGCCGGGCAGGTCGAATGCGGGCATCATCCCGGCCGACATCACCAGCCCCGGCCGGGTCGGGCTGGTGAGCAAGTCGGGCACGCTGACCTACCAGATGATGTACGAGCTGCGCGACGTCGGCTTCTCCACGTGCGTCGGTATCGGTGGTGACCCGGTCATCGGCACGACGCACATCGACGCCTTGGAGGCGTTCGAGGCCGATCCGGAGACCGACGCGATCGTGATGATCGGTGAGATCGGTGGTGACGCGGAGGAGCGCGCCGCCGCGTACATCGAGCAGCACGTCACCAAGCCGGTCGTCGGTTACGTCGCGGGCTTCACCGCTCCGGAGGGCAAGACGATGGGTCACGCCGGTGCGATCGTCTCCGGCTCCTCCGGGACCGCCCAGGCCAAGAAGGAGGCCCTGGAGAAGGTCGGCGTCCGGGTCGGCAAGACCCCCAGCGAGACCGCACGCCTCATGCGCGAGATCATGTCCGCCTGATCCACGCAGCGCGTCACCGAAGACGCCCGGCCGGGACCTCCGGCGCGGGCGTCTTCGCGTGTACGGGGCCGGGCGGAAGGGAAGGGCGACACGCCGGGCGGATGCGCGGGATCGCCCGGTTCGGCGCTGCCAGCATGTTGACGTCCTCCCCCGCCTGGGGGCGGGGGATTCCCCGACATTCCGAGGAGGGAGCGGCGTTACCTCCACGGCCTGAAGGCCGGGGTCACCACGCCGCGCAGCCGATGACCACTTCGGACCACGACGACGCGGAACTCGAGGAGACCGGCCCGTCTCCCGTGGCCGAGACCGTGACGCGGCCGGTCGCCGTCACCGGCATCGTCGCCGCGGTCTGGGCGGCGGGCATCGGCCTCACCGTGCTCACCACCATCACGCTGATCGGCTGGATCGCCGCGCCGCGCAGCGCGCTCGGCACCGGCCTGCCGGGCGTCTTCCGTACGGCGATCGGGTTCTGGCTCGTCGCGCACCATGCGGGCTTCATGGTGCCGCACGGCCGGGTGGGGCTGTTGCCGCTCGGGCTGATGGTCCTACCGGGCGGGCTGCTGTTCCGCGCCGGCGGGTGGATCGCCCGGACCGGGCGGGTCCGGGGCCGGTACCGGATCGGTGTCACGCATGCCGGGTTCGCGCTGGCCATTCCGTACGCCGTGCTGTCCGGCCTGCTCGCCCTCCTGGCGCGCTCCTCGGCCGTCCGGCCGTCGGCGTGGCAGGCGCTGGTGCTGTGCTTCCTGCTGGCCCTGTTCGCCGGAGGCCTCGGGGCCGCGCGAGCGCTCGTCTCGACGACCAACCGCGCCCCATGGGTCGCGATGCTGAGCCTGCTGCCCCGGCGCGCTCGTTCGGTGGCCGCCGGGGCCACCGGCGCGACGGCCGTGCTGCTCGGCTCAGGCGTCCTGATCTTCCTGGCGTCGCTGCTCGTCCACCTGTCCGAGGCCAAGAACCTCTACGACGTCCTCAAGCCCGGCATCGTCGGCGGGATCCTGCTCTTCCTCATCATGCTGATGTACCTGCCGAACGCCGCGCTCTGGGCGGTGGCGTACGCCGTGGGGCCGGGGTTCGCGGTCGGTGCGGGCACCAGCGTGTCGCCGTCCGGGGTGTTCCTCGGCATGGTCCCGGCGTTCCCGTCGCTCGCCGCGCTTCCAGGGCCGGGGCCCGCACCCCTCGTGTCGTTGTTCGCGCTGGCCGTGCCGTTCGCCGCCGGAGCCGTCGGCGGGGTCCTCACGATCCGGTACCTGCCGACCATGGCGACCGAGGCGGCACCGCTGTGGGGATTCGTCTCCGGCGTGCTGACCGGCGGCGTGATCGCCTTCCTCGCCGCACTGTCCGGCGGCCCCCTCGGCGGTGGGCGGATGGCCGTGATGGGACCCTCCGCGTGGCAGGTCGGGCTGCTGGCCGCCCTCGAGGTGGGGGTGTCCGCCGCGATCACCGCCTGGCTGGCCAACTGGCGGCTCCTGCGCCGTACGCCGGCCGCCCCCGACCAACCGGACGGCGAACCGGCGGCCGGAGCGCTCGAGTTCGAGGAGCCGGAGCCGGTGCTGGCCACCGTCGACGACGAGCCGCTGCCCGAGGACGTCATTCCGATCGCGGAGTGGACCGGTTCGCGGGCCGCCGAGCCGCGGCCGCGCGAGGGCACCGGGCCGGGCACCGTGTCACCGATGAAGCGGCGGCCCCCGCGCGACCGGGGCTGAACGGTCGGGTCAGAACCAGGAGGGGTGCCGCCGCAGGGAGTCCTTCGGCATGTGCAGCCGCCGTTCGATCAGTGGGAAGTACTTGTCCTGGCAGATCTGCTTGTCGTCGTGGGTCAGGGCCGACTGGCGGCACGTCTCGTAGCCGCTGAGCTCTTTCCACATCACCGCGCTGAGCGTGATGGAGAAGATGCAGAGGACAAGGGCGATCGAGCCCAGGACCACCCCGGCGACCGCGCCCGGCGCCGGGGCGAGGACCCGTCGGGCCTGCTTCCGGGAGCGCACGCCCGTCACGACGGCCCAGATGGACAGCACGAGCCCGACGGGAGGGAACAGGAACGTCAGGACGAGTCCGGCGATACCGAGGAGCAGCGCCCGCGGGCCGCCGCGCTCCGGCGGAGTCGGCGGCAGCGGCTGGCGGGGTGGTTCGGGGAGCTGCGTCTGCGGCCCGGCCTGGTCGGGGCCTGGCGCGTCACTCACTGGTCCTCCTGGTGTCGGCTGAGCCGAGCCTAGCGGCGGCCGATAGGCTGGTACGGCCCGCCCACCAGTCGTTCCTGGGAGTAACGGTGTCCGCCCGGCTCGTCGTCCTCGTCTCCGGTGCGGGGACCAACCTACAAGCGCTGCTCGACGCGTGTGTCGATCCAGCTTATGGCGCTCGGATCACTGCGGTGGGCGCCGACCGCGACGACATCGAGGGGCTGCGCCGCGCCGAGCGCGCCGGCGTGCCGACCTTCGTCGTCCGCGTGAAAGACCATCCGACGCGGGACGCGTGGGACGCCGCGCTCACCGACGCGGTCGATGCGTACGCCCCTGACCTGGTCGTCTCCGCGGGTTTCATGAAGATCCTCGGCAAGCGTTTCCTTGACCGTTTCGCGGGCCGGGTGATCAATACGCACCCCGCGCTGCTGCCGGCCTTTCCCGGCACGCACGGGCCGCGCGAGGCACTGGAGTACGGAGTCAAGGTGACGGGCTGCACGGCGCACTTCGTGGACGCCGGCGTCGACACCGGGCCCATCATCGCCCAGGAGACCGTTCCGGTCCTGGACGACGATGACGAGGACTCGCTGCACGAGCGGATCAAGGCGGTCGAACGCCCGCTGCTCGTCGGCACCGTGGGCCGTCTGGTCCGCGAGGGATGGACCATCCGCAACAGGAGAGTGAGGATCGGGTGACCCGTATCGCGATCAAGCGGGCGCTGATCAGCGTCTACGACAAGACCGGTCTCGAAGGGCTCGCCAAGGGCCTGCACGAGGCCGGCGTAGAGATCGTTTCGACCGGGTCGACCGCCGCGCGCATCGCCGAGGCGGGCGTCCCGGTCATGAAGGTCGAGAAGCTCACCGGCTTTCCCGAGTGCCTCGACGGCAGGGTCAAGACCCTGCACCCGAAGGTGCACGCGGGGCTCCTCGCCGACCGCCGCAACCCCGACCACGTCCAGCAGCTCGAGGACCTGCACGTCGAGCCGTTCGACCTGCTGATCTCCAACCTGTACCCCTTCCGGGAGACCGTCGCCTCCGGCGCCGCCCCGGACGAGATCGTCGAGCAGATCGACATCGGCGGCCCGGCGATGGTCCGCGCCGCCGCCAAGAACCACCAGAGCGTGGCCGTCGTCGTCGACCCTGAAGCGTACGACCAGGTCCTGGAGGCCGTACGCCGCGGCGGCTTCGAGCGCGAGGAGCGCAAGCGCCTCGCGGCGAAGGCCTATGCCCACACCGCCGCGTACGACGTGGCCGTGGCGTCGTGGTTCGCGAGCGCCTACGCTCCGGACACCGACACGCGCTGGCCGGACGTGATCGGTGCCGTCCGCAGCCGCAAGAGCGTCCTGCGCTACGGGGAGAACCCCCACCAGGAGGCCGCGCTCTACGCCGACGGCGACGGCGGCCTGGCGGAGGCCGAGCAGCTGCACGGCAAGGAGATGTCCTACAACAACTACGTCGACGCGGACGCGGCACGCCGCGCCGCGTACGACTTCACCGAGCCGTGCGTGGCGATCATCAAGCACGCCAACCCGTGCGGCATCGCGATCGGCGCCGACATCGCCGAGGCGCACCGCAAGGCGCACGCCTGCGACCCGGTCTCGGCGTACGGCGGGGTCATCGCCACCAACCGGCCGGTATCGGCTGAGATGGCCCGCCGGCTCGCCGACATCTTCACCGAGGTGATCGTCGCTCCCGGCTTCGACGACGAGGCTCTGGCGCTCCTCACGGGCAAGAAGAAGAACCTCCGGCTGCTCGTCTGCCCGGAGGGCCCGGCCGGCCAGGTGGACACCCGGCAGATCGACGGCGGCCTGCTCCTCCAGACCCGCGATCGGGTCGACGCACCCGGCGACGACCCGGCGAACTGGCAGCTCAAGACCGGTGACTCGGCCGACGAGGCCACGCTCCGCGATCTCGCGTTCGCCTGGCGGGCCTGCCGCTCGGTCAAGTCGAACGCGATCCTGCTGGCCGCCGACGGCGCGACCGTGGGAGTCGGCATGGGACAGGTCAACCGGGTGGACTCCGCGCGTCTCGCCGTGTCGCGGGCGGGGGACCGCGCCGCCGGGTCGGTGGGTGCCTCCGACGCATTCTTCCCCTTCCCTGACGGCCTTCAGGTGCTCGCGGACTCCGGAGTCAGGGCTATTGTCGAACCCGGCGGGTCGATTCATGACGACGAGGTGATCGAAGCGGCCGCCAAGGCGGGCGTCACCCTCTACTTCACGGGTGTCCGCCACTTCTTCCACTGACCCCATCAGGCCGCCGGGCCCCGTCCCCGGAGGCCGCACCCTCCAGGGAGACACCGTGGCGAACGGATTCCTCGAGTTCAGCGTGGCCACAATCGCCCAGAGCGCGGCGCTCACCGACCAGATCCGTCCGCTGATCGGCCTCGTCGCCGCCGTGCTGGCCGCCGTTCTCGCAGGATCCGCCAGCTGGCACCTGACGGACCGCCTCGTCGCCTGGTTTCGGCGGGCGGACCAGGACGAGCTGTAGTCTCCCCTTCCTGAGAGGATTGAACCTGTGACCGCACGAATTCTCGATGGCAAGGCGACCGCGGCGGCGATCCGCGCCGAGTTGAAGCAGCGCGTCGACGCGCTGCGCGAGCAGGGCGTCGTCCCCGGCCTGGGCACCATCCTCGTGGGCGACGACCCGGGCAGCCAGGCCTACGTCGCCGGCAAGCACCGCGACTGCGCCGAGGTGGGCATCGCCAGCATCCGGCGCGACCTCCCGGCGACCGCCACCCAGGCGGAGGTCGAGGCGGCCGTCGACGAGCTCAACGCCGACCCGACCTGTACGGGCTACATCGTCCAGCTGCCGCTGCCCAAGGGCTTGGACGAGCAGCGGGTCCTCGAGCGCATCGACCCGGCGAAGGACGCCGACGGCCTGCACCCGGTCAACCTCGGACGGCTCGTGCTCATGCAGCCCGGCGTGCTGCCGTCCACGCCGCGCGGCATCGTGGAACTGCTGCGCCGGCATGACGTGCCGATCCGGGGCGCCGACGTCACCATCATCGGCCGGGGCATCACGGTGGGCCGGGCGCTCGGCCTGCTGCTCACGCGCCGGTCCGAGAACGCCACCGTCACCACCTGCCACACCGGGACGAAGGACCTCGCCGCGCACACCCGCGAGGCCGACATCGTCGTCGTGGCCGCCGGCGTTCCGGGCCTGCTGACCGCGGACATGATCAAGCCGGGGGCCAACGTGCTCGACGTCGGCATCACGCGCACCGACGAGGGCCTCGTCGGCGACGTCCACCCCGGCGTCCGCGAGGTCGCCGGCTGGATCGCGCCCATGCCCGGCGGCGTGGGTCCGATGACCCGCGCCATGCTGTTGATGAACGTCGTCGAGGCGGCGGAGAAGTTCTCGCTCTGAGCGAGGCCGACCCGCCGGCGACGAAGGATCAGCTCGCGCGTCGTCCCGGCGCGGTCGGCTGGCCGGGCGCGCCCGGCTGGCGCGGCTGTGGCGGCGTTCCCGGACGGGGCCCGTCGGGGCGACGGGCCGGCTCCGGCGGACGGCCGCTCTGGGGCGGGACGTGCACGGGCGGCAGCGGGCGGACCAGCCCGAGCGCGATGACCTCGTTGGCCAGCCGGGTGCGCCGGTTGGCGCCTTCGGGGATGCGGAACTTCTGGTACAGCCGCAATAGGTGCTGCTTGACGGCCGCCTCGGTCACCACCAGGTCGGTGGCGATCTCCCGGGCCGTGGCAGGCGCGACGAACGCCTCGTCGGACAGGGCGGGACGGCACAGTGACGTCAGCACGTCGACCTCACGCCGGGTGAGCTCAGGGGCGACGGCACGGCGCAGCTCGACGTCCGGGTCGACGTCCTCGCGCGGTATGCCGCCCATCCGGCAGCGCGCGGCGCCGAAGCTGACCACGTCGCCGTCCTCGAGCACGCGCCGGGCGATCGGCCGTCCGTTGACGCGAGTGCCGTTGCGCGACAGGCCGAGATCCACGACATAGACGTACGGACCGCGGCGGACCAGCTCGGCGTGCAGCCGGGACACGCTAGGATCGTCGAGTCGTATGTCGACACCGCGGCCACGTCCGATCGTCGTGACCTCGGAGCGCAGTGGTAGTACCGTGCCGGTTTCTTCAATCCGTATGTACGGGCCCTCCACAGCGGTCCCTCCAGTAGTTAGCGACCCCTGTCTGCCTGGTTACCCGGACCGGCCGTGGTCACACCCGCCTACCGGTGGGTAGGACCGAGTACACCGGAGATTACGGTACATCCCACCCTCCGGGGAGGGTGCCCGGAGACCGCCGGGACGCGAGGGGGTGACCATGACCACGCCGACGCCGTCGAAGGGTCTGGCCGACGTTGTCGCCGCCTCGACCGCGTTGAGCGACATCGACGGCGTACGAGGCGTCCTGTCCTACCGGGGATACGACATCCACGACCTGGCCGGGCGGATCTCCTTCGAAGAGTGCGTGCACCTCCTCCACCACGGGTCGCTGCCCGACCGGGCCGCCCTGGCGGCCCTGAACGAGCGCCTGGTGGAGGGTAGGAGGCTCGGCGGTCCCGTCGCGGACGTCCTCGGCCAGGTGGCGCGCCGCCAGGCGCCGATGGAGGCGCTGCGGACGCTGGTCTCGCTGTCCAGCGCGGACGACCCGGACGCCGCGTCGAACGAGCCGGAGGCCGACCTGCGTAAGGCCGCCCGGCTGACGGGCCGCCAGCCGGTCCTCATCGCGCGCTACCATGCGGCACGCCGGGGGGTGACCGTCCCGGACCCCGATCCCGCACTCGGCCTCGCCGGCAACTTCCTGTCGCAGATCACCGGACGGCGCCCGTCGGCCCGCGACATCCAGATCTTCGACGAGTGCCTGGTCCTGCACGCCGACCACACGATGAACGCCTCGACCTTCGCCGCCCGCGTCTGCGCGGCGACGCTGTCGGACATGCATTCGGCGATCGTCGCCGCGATCGGCACGCTGAAGGGCTCCCTGCACGGCGGCGCCAACGAGCAGGTCATGCGGATGCTGGAGGCGATCGGGAGCGCCGACGAGGCGCCCGGCGCCGTACGGGCGCGGCTCGGCACCGGGCAGAAGATCCCTGGATTCGGGCACCGGGTGTACAGGACGGAGGATCCCCGGGCCACCCACCTGCGCCGGCTGGCGCGCGAGCTCGCGGAGACGACCGGGGAGCGCCGCTGGTGGGATCTCTCCCGCCGGGTCGAGGAGACCGTCTTCGCCGAGAAGGGGATCTTTCCCAACACCGACTTCTTCGCCGCGAGCGTCTACCGCTGTCTGGGCATCCCCACCGACCTGTTCACGCCGGTGTTCTCGATCAGCCGGATGGCCGGCTGGACCGCCCACGTCATGGAGCAGCACACCGACAACCGGCTCATCCGACCCGCCAGCGAGTACATCGGGGAGCACGACCGCACCTGGGTTCCGCTCGACCGGCGGTGATCGAGGTCGCCTTCGCCCGGTGGTGAGCGGGCGGGGTGCGGGCGCTGACAAGATAGAGGTATGTCGGAGCAGTACGGGCCACCGGAGTCGTACGAACCGTCCCTGGGGGACGTTCCCGCAGCGGCGCAGCCCGCGCCCGGGCCGAGGACGCCGCCGTCCCCGCGGCCCGCGGAGCGCGCGCAGGTCCGCCCGGCGGTGCCGCGATGGCTCGGGCAGTTGCCGTATGTCTTCGTGCTCTGCGGGGTGGCCGCCGGCCTGGCCGTGGTCGCGACCAACCACTTCCGACGGGGCAGCATGCTGATCGCCGCCTCGGTCTTCATCGGGGCGCTCGCCCGGCTGGTCCTCCCGGAGAGCCAGACCGGAATGCTCGCGGTACGCCGCCGGTGGGTGGACGTCCTGCTCATGACGGCGGCCGCGGTCGGTGTCACGCTTGTCGCATTCGTCGCGAAGGGGCAGTGAACTGCTGCAGTTTGAGTGTGCGTGAGTGTGGTGACGTTGTGGTCTCGATGTGAGTCTGACGGGATGGACTGTTGTTGTGCGGGTCAAGCCCACCTGGGATGCCTGGCAGGCCCCGGCGCCTTAGCCCGCCCTGCCCACGGCCACTGTCGTGACCCGTGGGCGGAGCGTGAACGGGCGCTGACGGTGCAGTCGTCCTCGCGGTGGGCCGGGTCGATCACCAAGGCCACGCATGACCAGTCGGCGCTGGCACGGCGCGCCCGGCTCGGCGCCGTGCGTTGACGTCCGTCCGACGACGCGTCCTCCCGGAAGCCCCACCTCCTTGCTCGACCCGCGGATGAGCAGTGGGATGATGCATGCTGCAGGTAAGGAGCCCGTAGCGATAGTGGAAAATGTGCCCCAGGTCACTCATGCTGATCGGAATGTTCACCCCCATCGCGGTCGCTGCACGTCGCGAGGTGTCTCCCCGGGCCGGGGTGGGTCGCATTCCAGCCCACTGAACACCTGGGGCTCCGGGAAACCCGTCTGGTCGATATGAAACATGAGGGATCGACTGAGACCTGATGAGGGCGGCCGACCCCGCCTATCTGTCTCGATATGAGAGTTTCTGACGAATGTTGTTGAGCGTGAAGCGGAGCACCCGGTGACTGATTCGACCATCATCTACACGCACACGGACGAGGCACCCGCCCTGGCGACGTATTCGTTCCTGCCTGTGATCCAGGCATACGCCTCGACCGCCGGCGTCACCGTGGAGACCCGTGACATCTCCCTGGCCGGGCGCATCATCGCCGCCTTCCCGGAATACCTCACGGAGGACCAGCGCATTCCGGACGCGCTCGCCGAACTGGGCGAGCTGGTCAACACCCCCGGTTCGAACGTCATCAAGCTGCCGAACATCTCGGCCTCGATCCCGCAGTTGAAGGTCGCGATCGCCGAGCTGCGGGAGCAGGGCTACGCGCTGCCGGACTACCCGGACGATCCGAAGACCGATGAGCAGCGCGAGGTCCGAGCCCGGTACGACAGGATCAAGGGCAGCGCGGTGAACCCGGTGCTGCGCCAGGGCAACTCCGACCGCCGGGCTTCCGCGTCGGTCAAGAACTACGCCAAGACCCACCCGCATCGCATGGGCGCTTGGACGCCGGAGTCGAAGACGAACGTCGCGCACATGACGGCCGACGACTTCCGCTCCACCGAGAAGTCCGCGGTGATCGCCGAGGCGGGCTCGCTGCGGATCGAGCTCGTGGGCGACGACGGCTCCACCACCGTCCTGCGCGAATCGGTACCCGTCCTGGCGGGCGAGGTCGTCGACGCGTCCGTCATGCGCGTCGCGGCGTTGCGGGAGTTCCTCACCGCGCAGGTCGCTCGCGCCAAGGCCGAGGGCGTGCTGCTCTCGGTGCACCTGAAGGCCACGATGATGAAGGTCTCCGACCCGATCATCTTCGGCCACGTGGTGCGCGCCTTCTTCCCGAACACGTTCGCCAAGTACGGCGAGACGCTCGCGGGGGCCGGCCTGACGCCGAACGACGGCCTCGGTGGGATCTTCCGGGGCCTGGAGTCGCTGCCGGGCGGCGAGGAGATCAAGGCGTCCTTCGACGCCGAACTCGCCGCGGGCCCGGACCTCGCGATGGTCGACTCCGACCGGGGGATCACCAACCTGCACGTCCCCAGCGACGTCATCGTCGACGCCTCGATGCCGGCGATGGTCCGCACCTCCGGCCACATGTGGGGCCCGGACGGCCAGGAGCACGACACGCTCGCCGTCATCCCGGACAGCAGCTACGCCGGTGTCTACCAGGTCGTCATCGACGACTGTCGGGCGAACGGCGCCTTCGATCCGTCGACGATGGGCTCGGTTCCGAACGTCGGCCTGATGGCACAGCAGGCCGAGGAGTACGGCAGCCACGACAAGACCTTTGAAATCCCGACCACCGGTACGGTGCGGGTCCTCGACGAGGCCGGCAACGTCGTCCTCGAGCAGACGGTGAGCACCGGCGACATCTTCCGCCTGTGCCAGACCAAGGATGCCGCGATCAAGGACTGGGTCAAGCTCGCCGTCACCCGCGCCCGCGCGACCGGCGACCCGGCCGTGTTCTGGCTCGACCGGGATCGCGCGCACGACGCCTCCCTGATCGCCAAGGTCGAGCGGTACCTGCCCGAGCACGACACCGCGGGCCTGCAGATCGAGATCAAGTCCCCGGTCGAGGCGACCGCCTTCTCCCTGGAACGGATCCGCCGCGGCGAGAACACCATCTCCGTCACCGGCAACGTGCTGCGGGACTACCTGACCGACCTGTTCCCGATCCTGGAGCTGGGCACCAGCGCCAAGATGCTGTCGGTCGTGCCGCTCATCAACGGCGGCGGTCTGTTCGAGACGGGCGCCGGCGGCTCGGCGCCCAAGCACGTCCAGCAGCTCGTCAAGGAGAACTACCTGCGCTGGGACAGCCTCGGCGAGTTCCTCGCGCTCGCGGTCAGCTTCGAGCAGTTCGCGCAGACGACGGGCCACGCCCGCGCCCAGGTCCTCGCCGACACCCTCGACCGGGCCACGGAGACCTTCCTCAACGAGGACAAGTCCCCGACCCGCCGCCTGGGTGGCATCGACAACCGCGGCAGCCACTTCTACCTGGCCCTGTACTGGGCGCAGGAGCTGGCCAAGCAGGCCGACGACGCCGACTTGGCCAAGGCCTTCGTCCCGCTCGCCGAGACGCTGACCTCGCAGGAGCAGAAGATCGTCGACGAGTTGCTCGCGGTTCAGGGCTCCCCGGCCGACATCGGCGGCTACTACAACCCCGACCCGGCCAAGGCCGCCGCCGTCATGCGCCCGTCGCCGACGTTCAACCAGGCTCTCGCGACGCTCGCCGCGTCACCCGCGTGACGCCCGCAGCGGCGTCGCGTGACCTCGCCGAGCCGACCGGTCCGACTAATCCCTCAGAATCGTCGGCGTCCGGTCGGCTCGTCCGGTTCCCGGCGCCTGGGCGCCCACTCCGTAGGCGCGTGGTCGCGGACGGTCGAAGCAGCGCCGGTGGCTCGGCGGGCACCGGTTCGGGCAGCGCTTCTACCTCGGGCACGCGGGTCCGTACGTCGTCGTCGGTATGCACGCCTGGGAACCGCGATAGGCGGTGCGGGGGCGGAATCGGGCGCGCGATAGCCTGACGGCTGGACTATCTCGACGACGAGAGACCCGATCGGAGCTCCGTTCGGCGCTCGACACGGGCTTCGTACCAGCTGGAGACCACGATGACTCGCACTCCCGTCAATGTGACCGTTACCGGTGCGGCCGGTCAGATCGGCTACGCCCTCCTCTTCCGTATTGCCTCCGGGCAGCTGCTCGGCGCCGACGTACCCGTGCACCTGCGCCTGCTGGAGATCCCGCAGGCCGTCAAGGCCGCCGAGGGCACCGCGATGGAGCTCGACGACGCCGCCTTCCCGCTGCTCGCGGGCATCGACGTCACCGACGACGCGAAGAGGGCGTTCGACGGGACCAACGTCGCCCTGCTGGTCGGCGCCCGCCCGCGTACGAAGGGCATGGAGCGCGGTGACCTCCTCGAGGCCAACGGCGGCATCTTCAAGCCGCAGGGCGAGGCGATCAACGCCGGCGCCGCCGACGACGTGCGGGTGCTCGTGGTCGGCAACCCGGCGAACACCAACGCGCTGATCGCCAAGGCGCACGCCCCGGACGTGCCGGCCGACCGCTTCACCGCGATGACCCGCCTCGACCACAACCGGGCGATCGCGCAGCTGTCCAAGAAGGTCCAGGTGCCGGTCGCGGACATCAAGAAGCTCGCCATCTGGGGCAACCACTCCGCGACGCAGTACCCCGACATCTTCCACGCCGAGGTCGGCGGCCGGAACGCCGCGGAGGTCGTGAACGACGAGGCCTGGCTGCGCGACACGTTCATCCCGACGGTCGCCAAGCGCGGCGCCGCCATCATCGAGGCCCGTGGCGCGTCGTCGGCGGCCTCGGCCGCCAGCGCGGCCATCGACCACGTCTACACCTGGGTGAACGGCACCGCCGAGGGCGACTGGACCTCCATGGCCGTGGTCTCCGACGGTTCGTACGGCGTGCCCGAGGGCCTGGTCTCGTCCTTCCCGGTCGTCGTCAAGGACGGCACGTGGGAGATCGTCCAGGGCCTGGAGATCAACGACTTCTCGCGGGAGCGCATCGACGCCTCGGTGCGCGAGCTCGAGGAGGAGCGCGACGCCGTCCGCAACCTCGGCCTGATCTGATCACACCGCCACCGTTTCTCTGTGTGATCGAGTTGACGCGTGAGTGCCGAAGGCCGCCGGACCCCATGGGGCCCGGCGGCCTTCGCCCTTCAGCACCTTCCGCGGGTAGGCCCGTCTGTGCGCAGGCGGGGGTATCCGGGGCCGTCGGATCCCTGGCCGGACAGCGCCGCCACGAGCTGCTCGGCTGCGCCGTGGGTCGGGGCGGGTGCCTGCCGGTGATCGGGCGGCCGTCGCGCACGGGTGCGCGGTGCGGGGCCGGCCGTCACGGCCACCTGCGCCGAGCGCGCCAGATCAGGTATGCGGCCGTGAGCAGCGGTCCGGCGATCGCCAGGATGAGGAGCGGGACGCCGAGCCAGCCGGGCAGGGCGGTGCCCGTGCAGTGGCCGCCGTGGCGGTGCCCGCTCGCGTCGTCGACGTAGACGCACTCCCGGGTCGGCGCGAAGACGACGAGGGCGGTCGCCGCGGCCAGGCCGCCCGGCCAGATCAGCAGGCCGGCCAGTTTGTCGCGGGCCGACCAGCGCGACGAGCCCACGAGCATTGCTGCCCCGACCAGCCAACCGGCCACCGGGAGCAGCACTCCTCCGATGAGGAGCAGGAACACTGTTATCGCCTCATAGCGCCGCATGCCACAAGGATGGCGGTGCGCGGCGATCCGGACGTGTCAGGACACGCGGCGGGCGCCGGGCGAGGGCGAGGCGTCGATGAAGCGGGGCGCCGTCCAGCCGCGGTCGGCGTACGCCTCGGACACGGCCGCGCGTACCCGCTCCTGGCGATCCGACGGGACGAGGGCGATCACCGAGCCGCCGAATCCGCCGCCGACCATCCGCGCACCACGGGCGCCGGCGCGTACGGCCTCCTCGACCGCCAGGTCGGCCTCTGGCCAGGACACCTCGAACTGGTCGCGCAGCGACAGGTGCGAGGCGGTCAGCAGCGCGCCGACCTCGGCGACGGCGCCCGCCCGCAGGAGGCCCACCGCCGCCTGGACGCGGTGGTCGTCCGTGACGACGTGCTGGGTACGACGGCGCAGGACGGGGTCGTCCAGCACCCGCAGCGCGGCGGCCAGGTCCTCGACGTCGCGCAGCGCCGCGACGCCGAGCAGCTCCGCGGCCTTCTCACAGGCGGACCGGCGGGCGGCGTACCCGCCGTCGACCAGCTCGTGCTCGGCGCGCGTGTCGATGACCAGGAGGGACAGGCCGGTGAGGTCGAGGGGGACCTGCGCGGACAGTCCGCTGCGGCAGTCGAGCAGGAGGGCGTGCCCCTCGGCGCACAGCAGGGAGGCGGACTGGTCCATGATGCCGCAGGGCATCCCGACGAAGTCGTTCTCGGCCCGCTGGGCGATGCGGGCCAGCTCCGGCCGCGGCACCTCGATCCCGTACAGGTCGCACAGGGCGAGCGCGACGGCGCATTCGAGCGCCGCCGACGACGACAGGCCGGCTCCCTGCGGGAGGTCGGAGTCGATGAGCACGGACGCTCCGCCCACCGCGTAGCCGGCTTGGCGGAGCGCCCAGGCGACCCCGGCGGCGTACGCCGCCCAACCGGTGACCTTGCCGGGCTCCGGGTCGGTGACGCGTACGGTGTCCGGCGACTGCAGGGAACGGAGTTCGAGGACGCCGTCGTCGCGGCGGGCCGCCGTGGCCGAGATGCCCTGGGCGAGGGCGAAGGGCAGGACGAAGCCGTCGTTGTAGTCGGTGTGCTCGCCGATGAGGTTGACGCGGCCGGGGGCGCGCCACACCCCTTCCGGATCGCGCCCGTAACACTCGCGGAAGTCCATGATCACCGTGCCTATCCTGGGGGCAGCGATCCTATCGGCAGCCCGTCGGGGAACAGGTCCTCAGTCGCGCGTTCGAGGGCGAGGCGCAGGGCGCCGGTGGCGACCGCCTCGTCGCCCAGCGCGGAGATCCTGATCTCCGGTGGCGGCGGGCACAGCTCCGCCAGGCGTTCGCGCAATCCGCCGACGATGAGATCGCCGGCGCGGGACAGCCCGCCGCCCACGACGACGACGGCGGGATCGACGGCGAGGAGCAGCGCGGCGGTGCCGGTGGCCAGGTCGTCGGTGAAGTCGGCGACGGCGGCCGTCGCGCGCGCGTCGCCGGACCGGGCGGCCGCGAAGACGGCGGCCAGGTGGTCGTGGTCGGGGCAGGCGGCCAGCAGGCGATCGGGGGCGTCCTCCCAGCGCAGCGCCCGCAGGAGGCCGAGCTCGCCGGCACCGCCCCGGTGGCCGCGGTGGAGCCGGCCGCCGATGAGGAGGCCCGCCGCGACCCGGTTGCCCGCGAGGACGCAGACGGCGTCCCGGACGTCCCGGGTCGCCCCGCGCCAGTGCTCGGCGATGGTGGCGAGATTCGCGTCGTTCTCGACGACCACCGGTACGGGGAGGTCGGCCGCCAGCGCGCGCCCGAGGTCGAGGCCGGCCCAGTCGGGCAGCACGGTGCACAGGGTGACGACGCCGTCCTGGACGACGCCCGGAGTTCCGACGCCGATCGCGCGCAGGCGGCTCGGTGCCACTCCGCTCTCGTCGAGGCAGCGGGTGAGGGTGGTCCGCGCCACCGTGAGGCGTTCGGCGCGGCCGGATCCCGGCTCGACCCCGGCGCGGCGGACGTGACGGGCCTCGCCCTCCAGGTCGGCGAGGACGACCAGGACCTTGTGGACGCCGATGTCGATCCCGGCGACGAACCCTTCGTCGGCGCCGAAGCGGAAGCGTCGTGCGGGCCGCCCGGTGCCTCCCGGGGCGGGCGGGAGTTCGCGGACGACCCGGTCGCGCACGAACGCCTCGACGACGTCCTCGACGGTCGGGCGCGACAGCCCGGTGACGGCGCTCACCTCGGTGAGCGTGCGGGCGCCCTGGGCGTAGAGGGCTGTGAGCACGTCGGTGGAGTTGAGCCGCCGCAACCGCGACGGATCGCCGCCTCGTCTCACCCTGGCCCCCTTGACAGTCGCCGAGCGCAGAATAGATCCTCACGGTTATTAAACACAGTTCCCTTAATAATCCGGGGGAGCCGATGCCGGTCACCTTGGCCCTCGTCGGAGCGGGCATGCGCGGGTCGGACTACGGCCGCCGTGCGGTCCGCGACGGCCGCGCCCGCGTCGTGGCCGTGGCCGACCCCGTCGCCGAGCGGCGGGAGCGGGCCGCCGCCGAGCACGGGCTCGGGCCGGAGCAGGTCTTCACCGACTGGCGGGAGCTGGCGGCGCTGCCCCGGCGGGCCGACGGGGTCATCGTCGCGACCCAGGACGGCGAGCACGTCGAGCCCGCCGTCGCCTTCGCCGAGCGCGGCTACCACCTGCTGCTGGAGAAGCCGATGGCGCCTGCCGAGGCCGGGTCGGCGGCGATCGCGGAGGCCGCCGAACGCGCCAGGGTGATGCTGGCCGTGTGCCACGTCATGCGTTACTCCGCCTACACCCGCACGCTGAAAGGGCTGATCGACGCGGGCCGGATCGGCACTCTGGTCAGCGTGCAGCACCTCGAGCCGATCGGCTGGTGGCACTTCGCCCATTCGTACGTGCGCGGCAACTGGCGGCGCGAGGAGGAGTCCTCCCCGATGCTGCTCGCCAAGTGCTGTCATGACATCGACTGGCTGGCCTACCTCATCGGCCGACCGGCCCGGCGCGTGTCCTCTTTCGGCGGGCTCACCCACTTCCGTCCCGAGAACCGCCCCGAGGGCGCCTCCGACCGGTGTCTCGACTGCGCGGTCGAGCCGTCCTGCCCGTACTCCGCTCCGCGGACCTACCTCGGGTTCGTGGGTGATCCCGCCCGCGTGCACTGGCCGCTGAGCGCCCTGACCTTCGACCCGTCGCCGGAAGGGATCCGCGAGGCCCTGCGCCACGGTCCTTACGGCAGGTGCGTCTACACCGGCGACAACGACGTCGCCGACCAGCAGGCGGTCACGATCGAATACGACGGCGGGGTCACCGCGTCGCTCACCGCGACCGCCTTCACGCCCATGGGATTCCGCAAGACCCGGATCTTCGGTTCCCACGGCTCCATCGAGGGCGACGGAGTCCGGCTCCGGGTCGAGGACTTCGTCTCCGGGAGCCATGAGGTGATTGAGGTCGACAACGGGGAGGAGGTATCCCTCGCCGGTGACCACGGCGGAGCGGACCAGGCCCTCACCGACGCGTTCGTCGCCGCGCTCGCCACCGGGGACCCGTCACTGCTCCTCTCCGACGCCCGTACGTCCCTGGCGAGTCACCGGCTGGTGTGGGCCGCCGAGCGGGCCCGGCGTACCGGCACGGTCGTCGCTCTCCCGGACCCGGACCCCTGACGTCCCCCGATCTCACCAGCGGAGTCACCATGAAGCACCGTTTCCCGCGCCGGAGCCTCCTCGGCGCCGTCCTGGCCCTCGGACTGTGCGCCTGTGGATCCTCCGGCGGTTCCGGCGGCTCGGCGGGCAGCGGGCCGATCACCTGGGCTAGCTTCAAGGAGCCGACCGGCACCCTCCGGAAGATCGTCGACGGCTGGAACTCCTCACATCCGGACATGAAGGTCACCCTCGTCGACCTGCCGGAGGCGGCCGACGCCCAGCGCCGGCAACTCGTCCAGAACGCCCAGATCAAGTCGACCGCGTACGACGTGGTCACGCTGGACGCGGTGTGGACCGCCGAGTTCGCCGCGAACCGGTGGGTCGAGCCGCTGACCGGGCTGGACACCAGCGGGTTCCTCGGCCCGTCGCTGCGGACCGGCGAGTACCGCGGGAAGCTGTACGCCGCACCCTGGCTCACCGGCGCGGGTCTGCTGTACTACCGGACCGACCTGCTGACGAAGGCCGGTGTCGGCAGGCCCCCGACGACCTGGCAGGAGCTCACCGACGACTGCGCCAAGGTGCGCAGGTCGGTCCGCATCGGGTGCTACGCCGGTCAGTACGACGAGTACGAGGGCCTGACCGTCAACGTCACCGAGGCGATCAGCAGTGCGGGCGGACAGGTCATGGACGCCTCCGGACGGCCGGCGCTGAACACCCCGGAGGCGCTCGCCGGGCTGCGGTTCCTGACGGACGGTTTCACCAACGGCCTGATCCCCAAGGCCGCCCTCACCTACCAGGAGGAGAACGGCCGGCGCGCATTCGAAGCCGGCGAACTGCTGTTCCACCGCAACTGGGGCTACGTCTACTCCCTCGCCGGCAAGACGGACGGCTCGAGCAAGGTGGCGGGCAGGTTCGGGGTCGCGCCGCTGCCCGGGCGCATCGGCCCGGGCACCTCCACCCTCGGCGGGAACAACGTCGCGATCTCCGCCTTCTCCACGCACAAGAAGACGGCCCTGGAGTTCATCCGGTACGTCACCGGCGCGGAGGCCGAGAGGACGTTCGGGCTCGGCAGCGCCTACCCGATGTCCCGCGTCGCGCTCTACTCCGACCCCGCGATGCTGACGGCGCAGCCGTACCTGCCGACGCTGGCGACGTCGATCCAGAACGCCCGGCCCCGGCCGGAGGCCGTCCGCTACGGCGACGTCACGGCCGCCATCCAGGAGGCGGCCTACGCGGCGCTGCGGGGGCAGACGACGCCCGAGCAGGCCCTGTCCGACCTCCAGACGAAGCTGGGCCCGCTCACCGCGAAATGAGGATGCTCAGCGCCGCGCGAACGCCCAGGCGTCCGTGACCATCGCCCGCAGGTCGCGTTCGGGCTTCCAGCCGAGGCGGTCGGAGATCTTGGCGGAGGAGGCGATCAGTACGGCCGGGTCGCCGGGCCGCCGGGGGCTCTCCACGGCCGGGATTTCGTGCCCGGTGACCTCACGGCACACGTCGATGACCTCGCGGACCGAGTAGCCGGAGCCGCTGCCCAGGTTGAAGATCTCATGTTCACCGGGCGCGCACGCGTCGAGGGCCAGCAGGTGGGCCTCGGCCAGGTCGACGACGTGGATGTAGTCGCGGACGCAGGTGCCGTCCGGTGTCGGGTAGTCGGTCCCGAAGACCCCGACCGACTCGCGCTCGCCGAGCGGCACCTTCAGCACGTTGGGGATGATGTGCGTCTCGACGGTGTGCCGCTCGCCGTAGCGCCCGTACGCGCCGGCGACGTTGAAGTAGCGCAGGCTCACCCCGCCCAGGCCGTACATCCGGGCGTACTCCGCGAGGGTCGTGTCGATCGCCAGCTTGGAGGCGCCGTACGGATTGGTGGGACGGGTGGGGTCGGTCTCCAGGATCGGCGTGCGCTCGGGCTCGCCGTAGGTCGCGGCGGTGGAGGAGAAGACGATGCGCGGCGTCCCGTGCGTCCGCATCGCGTCGAGCAGGGCGAGTGACTCGCCGAGGTTCTTGTCCCAGTACAGCCCGGGTTTCTCCACGGACTCGCCGACGAGGGACTTGGCCGCGAAGTGCAGCACGCCGTCGAAGCCCGCGGCCAGCGTCTCGTGGGCCGCCTCCCGGAGCGTGGCCCGGATGAGCCGCGCGCCGTCCGGCACCGCGTCGGCGTGCCCGGTCGAGCAGTCGTCGAGCACGACGACCTCATGCCCGGCCTCGAGCAGCCGGGCCGTGACGACGCTGCCGATGTAGCCGGCGCCCCCCGTGACGAGAAGTTCCATCAGACCTCCAGTGAGCGAGAACGGGTACGCTTTCAGCTCTAGTCTTTCCGAACAACCCACCAGGACATGGACGACCCACATAGTCTGAGGCGTTTCTCATGAGAGAGACGCTGGTGAGCGCCGCGATCGTCCTCGCGCTCATTCTGATCGAGGC
Source organism: Actinoallomurus sp. (assembly GCA_045806665.1). GTDB lineage: Bacteria > Actinomycetota > Actinomycetes > Streptosporangiales > Streptosporangiaceae > Actinoallomurus. The sequence continues at coordinate 6,754 of JBJMIW010000386.1, read as the reverse complement.
CCTGTTCGTCGCCTCCGAGATCGCCCTCGTGTCGCTGCGCGACAGCCAGGTCCGCCGCATCGCCGAGTACGGGCGGCGTGGCCAGGCGGTGGCGAGGCTTGTCAGCGACCCCAATCGCTTCCTCGCGGTGGTGCAGATCGGTGTGACGCTCACCGCGCTGCTGTCATCCGCCTATGGCGCGATCACGCTGTCCGAGACCGCCAAGAAGGCCCTGACCCACGAGGGCGTGTCCGAGGGGCTGGCCGGGTTCATCGGCGTCGTCGGTGTGACCCTGATCATCTCCTATGTGACGCTGGTCATCGGCGAGCTGGCGCCCAAGCGGTTCGGCCTGCAGCGGGCCGAGGGCACCGCGCTGATGGTGGCGCCGTTCCTCGACCGGATGGCGAAGGTGTCGCGGCCGGTGATCTGGCTGCTGTCGAAGTCGACCAACGTCGTCGTGCGCCTGCTCGGCGGCGACCCCGCGACCTCCCGGGAGGCGATCACCGCGGAGGAGATCCGCGCGCTCGTCGCCGGGACCGCCGAGATCGCACCGGACGAGCGGAACCTCATCGAGGAGGTCTTCGCGGCCGGGGAGCGCCAGCTCCGCGAGGTGCTGGTGCCGCGTACCGAGGTCGAGTTCCTCGACGCCACGACGCCGGTGTGCAAGGCCGCGAAGATCGCCGCAGGCAGCCCGCACTCCCGGTTCCCGGTCTACCGCGACTCCCACGATGACGTGATCGGCTTCGTGCACGTGCGGGACCTCCTCGACCCCCAGCTGTCCGGGCGGTCCACGCCGGTCGGCGAGTTGGTGCGGCCGGTCCTGTACCTGCCGACCAGCAAGCGGGTGCTGGCCGCGCTGTCGGAGATGCGCCGCGAGGGGCATCACCTGGCCATCGTCATCGACGAGTACGGTGGAACCGCGGGGATCGTCACCCTCGAGGACCTGGTCGAGGAGCTCATCGGCGACATCCGCGACGAGTACGACATCGAGGACGCCCAGGCCCGCCGTCTGCACGGCGGCGCGGTCGAGGTCGACGGACTGCTCAACCTCGACGCCTTCGCCGATGAGACCGGTCTGGAGCTGCCCGAAGGGCCGTACGAAACGGTCGCGGGGCATCTCATGGCCGTCCTGGGGCACCTGCCGCAGGTCGGGGAGACCGTCGAGGTGGACGGGCATCGCCTCACCGTCACCGAGGTGGACGGACGGCGCGTGTCGCGCGTCCGCGTCACCCCGCCGCCGCCCCCACCGGCGGGCGCCGACGAATCCTGAGAGAATTCAGCCATGCCCATCGAGTCCAGCCCGTCCGCCCCGCGTCCGCGGGTCCTGTCCGGCATCCAGCCGACCGCCGACTCCTTCCACCTCGGCAACTACCTCGGCGCGCTCCGGCAGTGGGTCGCCCTGCAGGACACCCACGACGCGTTCTACTTCATCGCCGACCTGCACGCCATCACGGTGGAGCACGACCCGGAGGCGCTGCGGCGGCGCACGCGGGTGGCCGCAGCGCAGCTGTTCGCGATCGGGCTGGACCCAGAGCGCAGCACACTCTTCGTGCAGAGTCAGGTGCCCGAGCACGCGGAGCTGCAGTGGGTGCTGTCCTGCCTCACCGGATTCGGGGAGGCCGGCCGGATGACGCAGTTCAAGGACAAGTCGGCCCGCCAGGGCGCCTCGGCCACCTCGGCCGGGCTGTTCACGTACCCGATCCTGCAGGCCGCCGACATCCTGCTCTACCAGGCCGACCAGGTGCCGGTCGGCGAGGACCAGCGGCAGCACCTGGAGCTGACCAGGACGCTCGCGCAGCGGTTCAACCACCGGTTCGGCGAGACCTTCGTCGCCCCCGAGGCGTACATCCTGAAGGCCGCGGCGAAGATCACCGACCTGCAGGAGCCGACGGCGAAGATGAGCAAGTCCTCGTCCTCGCCGCAGGGCATCGTCGACCTGCTGGACGAGCCGGGCCCGCTGCGCAAGAAGATCATGCGGGCGGTCACGGACACCGGCACCGAGATCAAGGCCGACGAGGCGAACAAGCCCGGCATCACCAACCTCCTGCGGATCCACTCCGCGCTGTCCGGCACCGCCATCGAGGACCTCGAGCGCCACTTCGCGGGCCAGGGGTACGGAACGCTGAAGAAGGAGCTCGCGCAGATCGTCCTGGACACCTTCGAGCCGATCCGGGAGCGCACCGCCAAGCTGCTGTCCGACGAGGCGGAGCTCGACCGGATGCTCGCGGTCGGCGCGGACCGGGCCCGCGCGGTGGCCCGGGAGACGATGGAGACCGTACGCGACCGGGTGGGGTTCCTGGGCCGTGACTGACGGCGAGGAGCGCACGATCGGGGTGGCCGTGGCCATTCCCGAGCCGTACGGTCCGGAGCTGGAGCGCCGCCGCGCGTCGTACGGCGATCCGCTGGCCTCGTCGGTCCCGGCCCACATCACGCTGGTGCCACCGACGCGGGTGCCGGTCTCCGAACTCGAGGAGATCGAACGTCACCTGCGCGATGCGGCCCGGGACGAGCATCGGTTCGACATCCACCTCCGGGGCACCGGCACCTTCCGGCCGGTCTCACCCGTGGTGTTCGTCGCGCTCGCCGAGGGCATCGGCGACTGTGAGCGCCTCGAGTACAAGGTTCGCAGCGGCCCGCTCGCCGTCGACCGCCCCTTCCCGTACCACCCGCACGTGACCGTCGCCCACCATCTCACCGACGCCGTGCTGGACCGGGCGTTCAAGGAGCTCGCCTCCTACGAGGCGACGTTCCCCGTGCACGCCTTCTCGCTCTATGAGCATGGGCTGGACTGCGTGTGGCGGCCTCGGCGGCACTTCCCGTTCGGCGGTCGCGCGTACCGTCCGTAAGTGTGTACTCCGGGTGAATCTTCTTCCCGCCCAGGGGTAGTCCCCCTCCATGGCGCCGGTGATCGGTGGGGTGCAGCGGGGGATCACCTCGGTCGAGGAGTACGTGAAGGGGGTCCTGCGCGGGCTGCGGGCGCGCTGGCGGTGGTTCGACCACCTGGGCCGGGCCTACGACCGCTACAAGAGGTGCCGTGGCGACCGGCTGGCCGCCGCCCTGACCTTTTACGGGTTCCTGTCGTTCTTCCCGCTGGTCGCCCTGGCCTTCTCCGTCACCGGGTACGCCGTCGCGATCAGTCCTGGATTCCGCGACTACGTCAACAAGGCGATCTACCAGGTCCTGCCAGGCCTGGCCGACAAGCTGCCGGTCCAGCAGATCGCCGACGCCAAGGCGGGCGCCGGCGCACTGGCCCTGCTCGGTCTGTGGTGGAGCGGCCTGGGCTGGATCGGCGTCTGGCGCGAGTTCCTTCGCACGATGTGGACGGGCGACCCGGACTACGACGCCAACCCGGTCCTGAAGAGGCTCGCCAACCTCGCCGTCCTGCTCGTGCTCGGCCTGACCCTGCTCGCGTCGGTCGCGCTGTCCAGCCTGGCCACCTCGGCCACCCACGCCGTCCTTCACGCGGCCGGGCTCGACCAGGTTCCGGGCGCCGGCACGGTGCTGCGGCTGGTGGCCATCGGCGTTGCGGTCGCCGCCAACACCTTCTTCTTCCTGGTGCTGTTCTCCCGCCTCTCGGGCACCCGCGCGTCGTGGCGGCGGCTGCTGCGCGGCTGCCTGTTCGGCGCCGTGGGCTTCGAGGCGCTGAAGCTGCTCGGCACCTTCCTCATCGGGCACATCGTACGGAACCCGCTGTACGCGTCGTTCGCCGTCATCGTCGGGCTGCTGATCTGGATCAACGTCGTCTCGCGGTTCATCCTGTTCACCGCGGCCTGGACGGCGACGCGCCGGGTCGTCCTGAACGTCGACGAACCGCCAGCGGTGCCTATGCCCTAGGTAGCTAGTGGTTCACACGTCCTGAGGTCCGGGATCCGGCGAGTCGTCCGAGACCGTACGCGAGGGCTCGGTGGCCGGTCCGTCCGTCGCCGTGTCCCCTACGGCCGGGCCTTCCGAGCCCCGGACGGCCTCCTCGCCGTCGGACTCGGGCGCCGATCCGTCCCGCGGGGAGTGCACCGGGTTCGGGGCCGTCTCCCGGGAGGACGGGTCCGCTCCGCCGGAGGACAGCGGGGCGCCCGCGACCTTGACGTCGCCGGGATGCCGGAGCCGCGGGGGAGGGTCGTCGGCGTCCCCTGAACCCGGCGCCCCGGAACCAGGCGGCGGTGTCCCCTCCGGGCTGACGGTCCGGACGTGGCCGCCCATGGGCGGCAACGGGCCGGCCGCCGCGACGAGCGCGGCATGCCGACGGCGGCGCAGGCCGATCGCCCCGCCGATCACTATCACCAGGAGGGCGGCGCCTCCGCCCCCGGCGAGACCCAGCTTGCTCCAGTCGGGGCCGTCGGCGGGGAAGACGTCGACCGTCTGCGGCCTCTTCGCCACGGGCGCGACGGTCTTCTTCGGCTGCGGCGGCGGGATCGGGTCCACCAGCGTCCCGACCGAGCCCGCCTTGGCACGTTCGTCGAAGCCCCAGTCCAGGAGTGCGCGCGCGTCGTCCCAGAAGTCGGACTGGGCGTGCATCAGCGCGATGATGATCGTGTGGCCGTCGCGGGTGGCCGCGCCGACGAAGCTACCGAGGGCGTGGCTGGTCCAGCCGTTCTTGCCGCCGATCATGCCTTTGTAGGGCCTGCTGCCGATCAGCAGGTGGTCGTGCGTGCCGATCTCGTAGTCGCCGGTCTTCTTGCTCTTGTCGCGTTCCTTCTTGTCCGGCGGGGCCGGCCACTTGTAGACCGTCGCCGCGACGTACTTGCGGAAGTCCGGCAGCTTCAGGCCCTGCTTCATGATCAGCGCGAGGTCGTACGCGGAGCTGTGCTGCTCGGCGAGCGTCAGCGGGGGGTCGTCGTCGAGGCCGTTGGGCGTGCGGGCGACCGTGTCCAGGGCCTGGATGCGGCGGGCCTCGGCGTTCATCTGGTCGAGCGACGGCTGCAGCCCGCCGTTCGCCTCGCACAGGGCGATGGCGGCGTCGTTCCCCGACTGCATGAGCAGTCCGTGGAACAGGTCGCGCACGGTGTACGTCCACTTGGTGTCCATGCCGACCGCCGACCCGGAGGCGTTCACCACGTTCTGGGACGGCTGCATCTTCTTCGCCGGATCCAGCCGCGGGATCAGCGTGATCGCCGTCAGCGTCTTCAGCGTGCTGGCGGGCCGGTAGTGGCCGTGCGGGTCCTTGGCGGCCAGGATCCGTCCCGTCTCCAGGTCGGCGACGACGTACGACGACGCCTGGATGTGCGGCGGGGGGGTCACCCCGGACGACTGATCCCAGATATAGCCGTGCGCGCCCAGGGCGGGCCCGCCGACGGTCGTGTCGGCCCGGGCCGGCACGGCGTACAGCGGCGCGATACCCACGGAAAGGGTCAGCAAGGCGATTAACGTTCGCATGGCGCCCCAACGGTAGAGGACGGGCACGTGCACGACACAGCGGGTGTACCCCCAATAATGGCTGCTGACGAAGCTCTCCCGGTTGGCCTCCGGTTTCTTGATCGGCCTTGCCGCATTCATGATCTTCGAGTGGCTGATGCTTGCCAAGAATTTGGGCGGCGGCCCCGAACGATCGACCGCGTTCTACGTCATCCACGCCATATCGATCTGCGTGAAGGTCGTCCTGGCCCTCGGGGCACGATCGGCCGGCGCCCCTGGAAGGCCGGCCGCGGTGTGAAGTAGGACACCCTGTGGCCCCCATGTAAGGCTTCGGCGATCGGTCGTACGATCGCAACCAGGGTGAGGTGAAGCCGCGCAGCCTGCGCCGCCGAGAGCGTTCCGGCAGGTCGGCGGCCCGAATGGGAAGGTGATGGCGGTCATGCGTTCGGAGTCGGGACTGCCGATCGAACCCGTGTACGGACCCGAGGCGCTGCAGGGGTCCGACCCCGCGGCGGGCCTGGGGGAGCCGGGCGCGTTCCCGTTCACGCGCGGCGTCTACCCCACGATGTACACCACGCGGCCCTGGACGATGCGGCAGTACGCCGGGTTCGGCACCGCCGCCGAGTCCAACCGGCGCTACCACCAGCTGATCGAGGCGGGAACCGCGGGCCTGTCGGTGGCGTTCGACCTGCCCACCCAGATGGGGTACGACTCGGACGCGGACATCGCCCGCGGGGAGGTCGGCAAGGTCGGCGTCGCGATCGACTCGATCGAGGACATGCGCGTCCTGTTCGACGGCATCCCGCTCGGCGAGGTGTCGACGTCGATGACGATCAACGCGCCCGCGGCCGTGCTCCTGCTGCTCTACCAGCTCGTCGCCGAGGAGCAGGGCGTGCCCGCCGACCGGCTCACCGGGACGATCCAGAACGACATCCTGAAGGAGTACATCGCGCGGGGGACCTACATCTTCCCGCCGAAGCCGAGCCTGCGGCTCGTCGCCGACACGTTCCGGTACTGCAAGGACGAGATCCCCAAGTGGAACACGATCTCGATCTCCGGCTACCACATGGCCGAGGCCGGGGCGACGCCCGTACAGGAGATCGCGTTCACCCTCGCCAACGCCAAGGAGTACGTCCGGGCGGCCGTCGAGTCGGGGCTGGACGTCGACGCGTTCGCCCCGCGCCTGTCGTTCTTCTTCGTGGCCCGGACTACGCTGCTGGAGGAGGTCGCCAAGTTCCGCGCGGCCCGCCGGATCTGGGCGCACATCATGCGCGACGAGTTCGGCGCGAAGAACCCCAAGTCGCAGATGCTGCGGTTCCACACGCAGACGGCCGGCGTGCAGCTCACCGCCCAGCAGCCCGAGGTCAACATGGTGCGGGTCGCGATCCAGGCGCTCGGCGCCGTCCTGGGCGGCACCCAGTCGCTG
>JBJMIW010000385.1:0-8636 GCA_045806665.1 Actinoallomurus sp. | reverse complement strand
GCCGCGACGCGCCCGGACACTTCGAGGCCCGGATACTCGGGTGCGCCTTCCGGCGGTGGATAAAATCCACGTCGTTGCATGATGTCGGCGCGGTTGACTCCCGCCGCAACGACGTCGAGCAACACCTCGTCATGGCCGATGACGGGGTCAGGCACTTCGTTCCACTGCAATACGTCCGGGTCGCCCGGTTTTTCGATGACGATGGCATGCATGGGTTTCACGGTAGCCGGGATGCTCAGGCGACACGGTATTGGTCAAGGGCTGTGGTGGCTTAGGCTGCGGATGAACATCTCGTGCTGGTTCATCCACTGCGCGTCCGCGAGGGGGACCTGGTGGCCAAGAACGATCAGGATAAAACGGGCCGTTCTCTTGAGGAGCAGCTCGCCTCTCTTGATGCCATGAACAGCGAGTCCGCCGAGCCGCAGGACGACGCGGCGGAGGAGGCTTCGGCACCGCCGAACCCCTGGACGAACACCCCTCCGGCGCCGACGTTCCCCGCGTCGCCGTCCGACCCGTCGGCACCGCCGGCGGGCGAGGGGCAGCCGCCCTACGCCTTCGGAGCACCGGGGTACCCACCGCCGCCGGACTTCGGCGCGCCCCCGCAGTACCCCGGCGCACCGGCCCAGGAGTACGGCCCCGGTTTCGGGCCGTTCCCACCGCAGGGCTTCGGCCCGGTGCCCGCGCAGGAGCCCCAGGACGCGGCGTCCGAAGAGCGGGACGGCGCGCAGCGTCCGCAGCACGACGGCTCCGCTCAGCCGCACGACGCCGGGCCGGCCGACCCGGACGACGGCGCCGCGCCGTACGACGTGCAGCAGCCGTCCCAGCCGTCGGCGGATCAACAGGGCGACGCCGACCCCGCCGACGCCGAGCGGACCCAGCTCGTCGAACAGCAGCGCCCCGTCGCCGAGGTCACCCAGGCGGACGGCTTCGAGACGTACGGCGACGGCGGCTACCCCGGCTACCCGCAGTACTCCGCTCCGGCGTACGGCGGCCCACCGCCGTTCTCGCCGCCTTCGGCCGGTTACCCCGCGGCCGAGCAGGGCCAGCCCTATCCCGGGGCGGCCCCGGACTACTCGGCGCAGTACCCCGGACCACCCGACTACGCGGCCCAGCAGTACCCCGGCCGCCCAGAGCAGCAGGACCCGCGCTACCGGCCACCCGCCGAGCACCCGGGGCAGCCCTACCCGCCGCAGTACGGCGGCCGGCCCGATGCCGGACCGTACGGCCGGCACCAGGAGGCGCCGCCCTACGCGCAACAGCCGGAGACGCCGCCGTACGCCCAGCCGGACGACGGCCCGCCGTTCCAGCCGCTGCCGGACGCGTACGGTCAGCAGCAGGGCGGAGCACAGACCGCCGACAGCCTCAGCGCCGACACGCTGCTGCGCGGCCGCCGGCAGGCGCCCGCGAACGGCTGGCGCCGCGCGCTCTACAAGGCGTCCGGCGGAGTGATCCACCCCGGCGAGTCCCCGGCCGAGCTGCGCCGCCGTGAGCTGCTCGCCCGCGCCCGTACACCGGTGGCGGGCGGCCACCACCGGGTCGCGGTGATGAGCCTCAAGGGCGGCGTCGGCAAGACCACCACGACGGTCGGGCTGGGCGCGACGCTCGCGTCGCTGCGCGGCGACCGGGTCATCGCGGTGGACGCCAACCCCGACCGGGGCACGCTGTCGGACAAGGTGCGCCTGGAGACCGCGACGACCGTCCGCGACCTCCTCAACGAGCACCAGCAGATCCAGCGGTACGCCGACGTGCGGGCCTACACCTCGCAGGCGTCGTCCCGGCTCGAGGTGCTGGCCTCCGACCGTGATCCGGCGGTGTCCGAGGCGTTCAGCGAGCAGGACTACCGCACGGTCGCCCACGTGCTGGAGCACTTCTACTCCATCTGCCTCACCGACTGCGGCACCGGCCTGCTCCACTCGGCGATGGCGGGCGTCCTCGGCCTGGCGAACCAGCTCGTGCTGGTCAGTTCACCCTCGGTGGACGGCGCCCGGTCGGCGTCGGCGACGCTCGACTGGCTGGAGGCCCACCACTACGGCGAGCTCGTTCGCAACGGGGTCGTCGTGCTGTCGATGGTGCGCTCCCGCAGCCGCAGCACGGTCGACCTCGACCGGCTGCAGGCCCACTTCGAGAGCCGCTGCCGCGCGGTCGTCCGCATCCCCTACGACTCGCACCTGGAGGAGGGCGCCGAGGTCGAGCTGGAGCAGCTGTCCGCCGCCACCCAGGACGCCTACCTGGTCCTGGCCGCGACGGTCGGCGACGGCTTCGCCTGGCCGCGGCACGAATTCGCCTGACCGCGCTGACGCAGGCGTACGAAAAGGCCGCGGCCCCTGACGGGCGGCGGCCTTTTCGGTCGGCGGAGGGTGTGGGATTCGAACCCACGAGGACTGTCCCCAGCCCTGGGCGCTTTCAAGGCGCCTGCACTCGTCCACTATGCGAACCCTCCAGGCGATGACCACCTTAGTGCCGTGTCAACCAACGTGGGTCGTGTAACGACCGTGTCGGTCGATCCTCGCGAGCGATTCCCCACTATAGGGTGGGGCGGGCCTCGGCCGGCCAGGGGACCCTTCGGCGGTGCCGTGTGGTACCCACCACGGGCGGCAGGCCGCGCTGGCGCCGCCACCGGGGCGGCTCTCAGCCGACGCGTCGGCGCACGCGTCGCTTCATCTCGTCCGGCAGGGCGTCGGCCGCCGTGAGCCCGGGGAGCAGGTCGGGTTCGGAGGTGAAGGCGCGGAAGGCCAGCGCCACCGTGACGTCGTGCGCGGGACGGTCCTCGACCGTGATCGGGTCCCCGGCCTGGATCTCACCGGGCTCGATCACCCGGAGGTACGCGCCAGGCAGGGCGGACCGGGTGAAGCGCTTGATCCAGCCCTGCTCCCGCATCCAGCCCTGAAAAGTGCCGCAGGGGATGCGCGGGCAGGAGACCTCCAGCACGACCCGCTCGCCGACGCGCCAGCGCTCGCCGATCAGCGCGCCGTTCACGTCGAGGCCGGCCGTGGTGAGGTTCTCGCCGAAGACGCCGTCGGCGAGGTCGCGCCCGAGCTCCGCCGCCCAGCGGTCCAGGTCCTCGCGTGCGTAGGCGTAGACCGCTTGGTCCTCACCGCCGTGGTGCTTGACGTCGTGCACCCGGTCTCCGGCGAGGCCGACGGCGCCGGTGCCCTTGGGGCCCGGCGGCGTGACGGCGACGGGCCCGTCGACGGGTCGCTTGTCGATGCCCGTCGTGCCCGTGTCCTTCCAGGGGTTCGGCCGGGGCTTTCCGATATTCACCGAGATCAGGAGCGCCATGGTCGAACGGTAGGCATACGGACGCGGTGACCGCGAACGATTTGTCCCTGGCTTAACCGGTGGTGACGAAGTCGCCCGGTTTGGTGACGGCGGGGGACTCGACGTAGAGGCTCTTGTACTCGTCCTGGACGCCGCTGTTGTGGATCTGGATGGCGAGGGGCCCGACCTGACCGGCGGTCTTGTCGGTGAACTGCAGGACCTCGGTGGCTCGCTCCTCGAGGACAAAGGCCCATTCCTTGGTCGGAATGGGCCTTTGGGCTGGGCGGGAAGGACCAGGGCCCAAGAGGGCAGGCTCGTCATCGATTCGCGTGGCCGGGTTCGACGCCGACGTTGATCAATTTCGGCCGGATTGTGCTAACTTCGGCAGGCTGATCACTTTGAAGCGGCGAGGTGCCATGCGCGCGTTCTCTCTTGTCCGCCGTGTTGCCGTGGGGTCCCTGGCAAGTGCTCTGGTGGCTGTGCCGCTGGGTGTCGCGTCCACGGCTTCCGCCGCCACGTCGACCGTTCTCCGGCTCACCCTGCCGACCGCCATCTCTTACGGCGATCGGCACACCACCATCGCGGGAACGCTGGTGGCAGATTCCCAGGGGCTCGGTGACAAGACGGTGGCTCTTGCGCTGTACGCCTCGGACAGGACGACGTTGCTCGCCGACCTGGGCCCCGTCACCACCGCGGACGACGGCACCTTCTCGCTGAGCACAGTCGTTCCCGGGCCGGGCATGCTGCGGGCGACTTTCGCCGGGGACGACACCTATGCCAACGGCATCGCCCAGACATGGGTCAACGTGACCTCGCGCCTGCCCAGCCGCATCCAGCTGGATCCGCTGCCGACCACCGTCGATCCGAACACCGACTTCACGATCAGCGGTCACGTGCAGGAGCGGACGCCCGACGGCTCGTGGGAGCCCGTGAATTGGGCGGACGTGTACCTCGCGTACCCGGGCAACAAGACCCAGTACACCGGGCCGGACGGCCGTTTCTCATTCACCGCCCAGGAATCCGTGCCCACCGACTGGAAGGTCTCGGTCGAACCGGACGGCTCGAGTTTCGCCGCCGCGTCGATCACGCCGGCCGAGTTCGTCAACGTCCCGCCGCAGCCGACGCGCGTCACCTCGCTGACGGTCCGGTCGAACGGCATAGCGCAGAAGGGCCTGACGCTCACGGCCCACGCCGACATCCTGGCCGGCGGTCAGTGGAAGCCGTACACCGGCAAGCTCGACTTCTTCTTCCAGCCCAAGGGCTCGACCGGCTGGCAGGCGATCGCTGCCGACCCGAACTACCGATCCTTCAATGCCAACGGTGACCAGGTCTACTCGTACGTCACCGGCCCGTCCCTGCGGATTCCGCCCGCCGGCGGGACGGGTCTCGGCTCCCTGGTCTCCGAGAACGGTTCGTGGAAAGTGCAGGTCGAACAGGTCGCGGCCGCTCCGGGGCGGACCGGCATCACGGCGAGCGGCAGTGACCCCGTCCCCACGGTGGTGCAGAAGTACGCCACGTCAGCGGTTGGCTTGAAGATCGTGACCGGCTATTCGCACTATCTGCACGCCAGCTTCTGGGAGCCGGCCGTCAGAAACGTCGGCTACATCGGCATGGTGCCGCGTCAGCCGGTCAAGCTGTACTACCGCTACCGAACCAGCAGCACCTGGCACTACGTCACGACGACTTCCACCGACGGCAACGGTCGGCTGAGCGTCAAACTGACCGGGACCCACCGCTACTACCGCCTGGTCTACAGCGGGTCCGCACTCTACGCGGGGACGACCAGCAGCCAGATCTACTTCTCAAGCTGATCCCCCGCATTTTCGAGCAAACGCTCACAAGGGTCTTCGGTGTCCCGATGTACGGCAAGCCGATGCGGACCCTCCAGCGCCGTGCGCAGGACTGGTACTGCCCAAGCTCACCACCGTCCACGTTCCTGAAAAACTCGGAATCCGCCCGCAGCCGCCGAGTCCGTCGTGCGGACGGCCACCGAGCGGTCGGTCATCCGTCCTGGGACCAGTGCCGCCAGGCGAACGCGTCACGCCATCCCGGTGTGTCGGCCGCCCAGGCGGTGAGGACCTCATGGACCTGCCAGAGGTCGACGGCGACGGCCTCGTAGTGCCGGCCCGCCGCGCCCTCGCGGTACTCCACCGCGAACGTCCCGTCGACCTCCCGGTACACCTGCATGTAGTGCCCGGCGTGAGGCGCGTCGAGCCGGTCGACGATGAGGTACTGGTTGCCCGGGCCGAGTTCGTCGAGCAGCCGGAGGAGCAGCGCGCCGGAGGGGGCCTCGTACGCCCCGCCGCGCGCCGTTTCAGCCCGCACTTCCGATCCGACCATGCGTGTCACGGTATGTGAGGTTTCCAGGCTTTGAAAGCGAGGCCGCGGGCCGCCTGCCCGCCGTCACCGCGCCTCGTCCCACGGGATGTCGGGAAAGGGCGGTGACCTCGGCGTACCTCCACTATGGTCACCTGCATGCCGAAAAACGAACAGGATCCCGCGGGCAGCACCCAGCAGTTCCGGGCGTTCGCCACCCGAGACGCCGCGTCGTCCGGTCCGAACACCGGACTGATCGTCGGTGCCGCGGTCGCCGTGCTGGTCGTCATCGTGGTGGTCGCGCTGCTCGTCATCTGACGGCGGCGCCCGGGAGTGACCGGGTCAGTGGCCGTTCGCGGAGAAGTGCTGGAAGTCCCAGGGGCCGCCCCACGAGCCGCCCCAGCCCCAGCCGATCGAGCGGAAGGCCCGGACCACCTTGTCACCCGCGTGGATCACGCCGGGGTCCTTGCGCTTGCGGTCGCCGTACTTCACGCAGCGCGGGTGCTCGATGTGGCCGTTCGCGTGCACATAGGGGTTCTCACACGTGTTGAGGTCGACGGCGAGCCCGTACGCGTGCTGTGACCAATTGCTGGAACCCGTCGCGTTCCGGCAGTTGAAGGCCGAGGTGTTGTCGGCCTCGATCGAGTCGAAGTCGCTGCCCTTGTAGTTGTCGACGAGTTCCATGCGCCGGATCGGATAGCGGTCGTCGTACAACTTGTGGAAGACGCTCACGACCTTTGAGGCCACGCGGGCGTTGACCACCATCTCGCCCTGGTGCGGCTTGTGGTCCATCCCCCAGTACGTCATCCGGATCAGCCGGAGGCCGTCGAGCCCGACCGGGCACCCGGCGTGCCAGGAGTATCGCACCGTCGCACGCGACGGGATCTTCATGATGTTCGCGGTGAATGCCTGTGGTCGCGCCGAAGCCGTGGTAGCGGACGGCGAGGACGTCGGGGTGGCGGGGCCCGGGGTGGTGGCGGCCGGCGTCGTCGCCGGCGCGGCGGGTGGCTGGGCCGTGCCCGACGACCCCCCGCCGCAGGCGGAGAGAGCCAGAGCCGCGCCACCCAGGACGGCGGCCAGGGTGAGGCGTTGCATAACGGAAGGATTACATGCGGTCGCCGATGCTTCGTCCCAAATCCATAGGCGAACTACGCTGCCGATACGGCCGGGGCAGCCGATCCGCGAGGACCGATCATGACGGGTACGGGCGAGAAGCGGCGACCGCCCCTCGGCATGCGCGAGATCACCGCCGTCGGCAGCGGGCTCGCCACCTTCGTCCTCGTCGACTCGATCATGATGTACTCCGCCGTGGAGATGAACCTCTCGGGCGGAAAGAGCTTCAGCCTGCTGTCCCAGGCATTAGCGCTGGTCCTGCTGGCGTTCGGGCTCGGCGGCTTCCTGGCCTGGAAGATGACCGGCTTCACTCGGCTGTACGGCGTCGGGCTGATGTGCGGCTGGACGTTCATGACGCTGTTCTCGCTCGGTTTCTGCACCGGGCTGAACGCGTAAGGGCTAGCGGACCTTACCGACCTGCTCGGTGACCGCGGTGAACGCCCGACCGATCGCTTTCAGGTCCTCCGGGTCGATGACATCGATGAAGTACTCGCGTACGGTGGCGACGTGATCACGCGCGGCCCGCTCCAGGAAGGCGAAGCCCTTCTCGGTGAGCTCGGCGTTGACCCCGCGCTTGTCGGCGCCGCAGGTGCCGCGCGTGACGAGACCCTTGCACTCCAGGCGTGCGACCGTGTGCGAGAGGCGGCTCCGCGACTGGCTCGCGTACTCCGCCAGCTCGGCCATCCGCAGCCGATGCTCGGGGGCCTCGGACAACCGCACGAGGATCTCGTACTCTGCGGTGGTCAGTCCGTGCTTGGCCTTCAGGTCCCGGTCGAGGAGGTCGGCCAAGCGGACGCTTCCCTCGATATAGGCGCGCCAGTCACGCTGTTGGGTGGCATCGAGCCAGCGCGGTTCACTCATGGTGCCATCATAGCAGAATGATTGAAGTTTCAATAACTTCCTCCGAGGGTCAGGTTCTCAGCGCGTGCTCGTTTCAAGCGAAGGGGCCGAATCGCGTTCTGTGGACAATCAGCCGGGTATGAGCAACTCCGCAGGACTAGGCGGAATCCTCCCGGATGGCGAACGTTCAACGGACATGGGTCGAGGCCCGTGAGCCGATCAGCAACCGCCGGAGAGAGGCGGGCGTCGTGAGCGCCCTCGGCGAGTGGGGCCGCGTGTGGCTCTTCGTCCCGGAGGAGTACGACGAGCGCGTCTGGCCCCCCGTCGGGTGGGCGGCCCCGTGCCGGTCAGACTGATCAGCCGGAGTCTGACTCGACTGATCGCCGCGACCATGGTTGAAATTTCAACGAGCTATCGTTACGGTGGGGGCCGACCCCTTCGGCGCGCCGACGCATCGGTGCTGGTGCGGGGAATAGTTGAATCTTCAATCACGTTCCAGGGGTCGTACCGACCAAGGAGGCTCCGATGCCCGCCGTGACCGCCGATCCACTGACCCTGACCCGCCTGCCCCGCCTCCCGGAGCAGGACACCGCCTGGCGGCCGGTCACCAAGATCGTCACCGCCTCGAAGCACCTCGAAGGGGAGGGCTTCCAGGTCCGCCGGCCGTTCCCCGGCATGGCCCTGTCGCTCGCCGACCCGTTCCTCCTGCTGGACCACATGGGCGCGGTGGAGTACGCCCCGGGTGAGGCCAAGGGCACGCCCTGGCACCCGCACCGCGGCTTCGAGACCGTGACGTACATCATCGACGGCGCCTTCCAGCACCAGGACACCATCGGTGGCGGCGGGCTGATCGCCGACGGCGCCACCCAGTGGATGACCGCGGGCGCCGGGATCCAGCACATCGAGCAGCCCACGCCCGAACTGGTCGCCAAGGGCGGGCTCTTCCACGGCGTGCAGCTGTGGGTCAACCTGCCTCGCGCCCAGAAGCGGGTGGCGCCGCGTTACCAGGACATCGAGTCGCGCGACGTGGCGCTGCTGAGCAGCGACGACGGCTCGTCCGTCGTCCGGGTCATCGCCGGTGAGCTGGCCGGCCACCAGGGCCCCGGCGT
>JBJMIW010000384.1:0-24243 GCA_045806665.1 Actinoallomurus sp. | reverse complement strand
GGAACGTCAGGCCGGACACCCGTACGCTCTTGCCCGGCGAGCGGTCGGCGGCCACGCTGAGCCGCAGCGTGTGACGGCCCGCGGGCAGCCGTCCGAGGGCGAACTCCCGCTTGATCGGGAAGGCTGCGGGGACGACGTCGTCGGTGGCGTACCGGCCGTCGACGAACAGCGACAGGACGGCCGACTCGCGGCCCTGGACGGCCCAGGACACGCCCGGGGCCGCGGCGGTGACGGCGGCGAACACCTCGCCGTCGTGGCCGGTCCGGAAGGTGAGCGTACGGTCGTGGCCGCGGACGACGGCAGAACGGCCGGCGGCGTCGGCCGGGGTCGCCGCGCTCGCGGCCGCGGCGAGGATGAGGAGCGGCACCGCCGCGCGGGTGGGCAGGACGTTGGGCACGCAGACCTCCTGGGCATCTTCGATGCACAGGAGCCTCATCCCGATCGCCGGCACCGTCAATGGGCCGCACGGCCAGTTCCGGTGATCTTCATCCGGGGGTAAGGGAGCTCAGCGCACGACCTCGAGAACGCTCCGGCGGATGCTCTCCCGCAGGGCGCGATCGGCGAGCGGACGGCCCTCCTCGTCGACGATGTAGAAGACGTCGACGGCCTCCGCTCCGAGCGTCTCGACCCGGGCGGCGCGCACCTGGATCCCGCAGGAGCCCAGCGCGTGCCCGATCCGCCACAGCAGGCCGGGCCGGTCATGGGCGCGCACCTCCATGACCGTCGCGGTGTTCGAGGCGTCGTCGATGAGGGTGACGCGCGGCGGAGGCACCGGGACGCCCTTCCGGGGCCGGTACGACCGGGTGCGGCGCTCCAGCCGCGTCGCGACGTCCAGGCGTCCGGCCAGGACCCGGCGGAGGTCGGCCTCCAGCGCGGCCGGGTCGGGGCCGGAGCCGTACTCGGGGACGGCGATGAACTCCAGGACGGTCGTGTCGCGCTGATGCGCAGGGGCATCCTGCCTCTGCGCGACGGTCGCCCAGGACGCCGCACGCGCCCCGCGGACGGCGAGACGGTGCAGCGCGAGCACGCCCGCCGCCTGCCAGAGCAGACCGGGCCGGTCGGGGGCGACCATCGTGATCCGGGCGCCGGTGACACGCACGGCGCCGCCGCCGTGGCGGGCGAGGGCGAGCTGTCCGGGGGTCGGATCCGGCGCGACGGGCGGCGGCGCGCCGGCGAGCACCGCGGCGACGCGGCGGGCCAGCTCGGCGACCAGGCGGGCCTTCCAGGCGCCCCACGCCGCCGGTCCGGTCGCCTGCCCGTCCGCGATGGCGAGGGCGGCGAGCGTCTCGAGCACGACCGGGTCGCCGACGGTCTTGGCCACCGTCTCGATCGTGACGGGGTCGTCGAGGTCGCGCCGGGTCGCGGTCTCCGGCAGCAGGAGGTGGTGCCGGACGATCGCCTCGAGCGTCCGGACGTCGGCGGGCTCGAACCCGAGCCGCCGGCCGAGATCGCGGGCCATCACCGCCCCGGTCCGGGAGTGGTCCCCGGGCCAGCCCTTGCCGATGTCGTGCAGCAGAGCGCCGACCAGCAGGAGGTCCGGCCGGGCGACGTCGCGGGTCTGCGCGGCGGCGCGGGCGGCGGTCTCCACCAGGTGCCGGTCCACGGTGAAGGTGTGGACGGGGTTGCGCTGCGGCCGGTTGCGGACGCGCTCCCAATCGGGCAGGAGCCGGACGATCAGGCCCGCCTGGTCGAGCGCCTCCCAGACCCCGATCGCGGCCGGTCCGGCGCCGAGGAGGGTCACCAGGGCGTCGCGGGCCTCCGGCGGCCAGGGGACGGGAAGCGGCGCCGTCTCCTTGGCCAGCCGCTGGACGGTCGCCAGCGCGAGGGGCAGGCCCGCCTGCGCGGCCGCGGCGGCGGCGCGGAACAGGAGTACCGGGTCCTTGCGCGCGTCCGCGCCCAGGGCGAGGACGACCTCCCCGTCCTGTTCGACGACGCCGTCGGCGAGCGGCCTGCGTACGGGACGGCCCGGCGGGGAGCAGAAGCGGGTCACCGTCCGCCAGGTGTGGTCGGTGGCGTAGGTGATCGTGCGGGCCGCCTCGGCGATGGCGCGCAGCAGGGCGTGCGCGTCCAGCAGGCCCAGGGCGCCGGCCACGGCGTCCTGCTCCTGGAACACGAGGCGGTCGCCCGGACGGCCGGTGTGCTGGTGCAGGGCGTGCCGGACGTCCAGGATCAGGCCGTACGCCTCTCGGACCGGGTCCGTCGGACCGGGTGCCACCCAGGCCGCCGCCACCGCCTGCATCGCGTGGACGTCCCGCAGCCCACCGCGTGACTCCTTGAGGTCGGGCTCCAGCAGGAAGGCCAGCTCCCCATCGCGGCTCCAGCGAGACCGGGCCATCTCCCGCAGCTCCGGGAGCCGCCGGCGGGCGCCGGCGCGCCAGTCCGCCAGTACCGCCTCGCGCAGTCGGCGCGTCAGGGCCGGGTCGCCGGCGACGTGACGGGCATACATCAGGCCCAGGGCGGCCTTCAGGTCCTCCTGGGCGACGGCACGGGCCTCCTCGGGGGTGCGCACCGAGTGGTCGAGGTGCCGGCCGGAGTCCCAGAGGGGGTACCAGAGGTGGTCGGCGAGGGCGGAGACGTCCGGCCGGTCCCGGTGCAGGAGGACCAGGTCCAGGTCGCTGCCCGGGGTGAGCTCCCCGCGGCCGTGGCTGCCGACGGCGACCAGCGCGACGTCGGCCTCGGCGCCGAGCAGGCGGGCCAGGTCGCGGTCCAGCTCCCGGGTGAGCTCGGCCCGTGCCGCCCCGAGCGCGGCACGGGCCTCGGCGGTCGCCGAGGTCCTGGAGAGACCGCGGCCCGGCAGGGGGAAACCGCCTGCCGGGCCGTGGGGTCCCCCGATCACGTCCACCACGCTTACAGCGCCTCCGGCCCGATCTCCCCGGTACGGACGCGGACGACGGTGTCGACCGGGACCGACCAGACTTTGCCGTCCCCGATCTTGCCGGTATGGGCGGCCTTCACGATCACGTCGACGATGTCGTCGGCGTCCTCGTCGTCGACCAGGACCTCGACGCGGAGCTTCGGGACGAGGTCGACCTTGTACTCCGCGCCCCGGTAGACCTCGGTGTGCCCGCGCTGGCGGCCGTACCCGCTGGCCTCGCTCACTGTGAGGCCGTGCACGCCGAACGTCTCCAGTGCCGCCTTGACGTCGTCCAGCTTGAACGGCTTGATCACCGCGGTGACGAGCTTCATGCCTCCGCCTCCACCTTCTTGTCGCCCGGGTCCACTGACGTCTTTCCGCCGTTGGATCCCGTGTCATCGCGGGCGGCCGCGTTCGTGCGGTCGACGGTCAGCGTGGCCAGGATGCCCGACCCGCCACCGGATCCGCCGTGGACGGTGCCGATCTCGTACGCGGTCTCGGCGTGGACGGCGAGGTCGATGCCGGACACCTCGTCCTCCTCGCTGACGCGCAGGCCCACGACCTTGTCGAGGACCTTGCCGATGATCCAGGTCAGGACGAAGGAGTACACGCCGACCATCAGCACGCCGATCGCCTGCTTGCCGAGTTGGCCGAAGCCTCCGCCGTAGAACAGGCCGGCCGGGCCGTCGCCCTTGGCCGAGGTGAGGATTCCGGTGACCGTCGGGGTGGCGAGGAAGCCGATGAGCAGGGCACCGACCGCGCCGCCGACCGCGTGGACGCCGACGACGTCGAGCGAGTCGTCGAAGCCGAACCGGTGCTTCATGCCCACGGCGACCGAGCAGAGCGCGCCGGCGATGACGCCGAGGATGATGGCGCCCACCGGGTTGACCGAGGCACAGGCCGGAGTGATCGCGACGAGGCCGGCGACGGCGCCGGAGGCCATGCCCAGCGCGGTGCACTTGCCGTACCGGATCTTCTCCGTGACGATCCAGCCGAGCGCCGCCGCGGCCGCCGCGACCTGCGTGTTGACGAAGGCGACGGACGCCTGCGCGTTGGCCGCCAGCGCGGATCCCGCGTTGAACCCGAACCAGCCGAACCACAGCAGACCGGCGCCGAGCAGTACGAACGGGACGTTGTGCGGCCGCATCGGCTCCTTGGGCCAGCCGACGCGCCGGCCGACCACCAGGGCCAGGGCGAGGCCGGCCATCCCGGCGTTGAGGTGGACGGCGGTGCCGCCGGCGAAGTCGAGGGCGCCGATGTGGTCGGCGAGGAAGCCGCCGTCCTTGGTCGTCGTCGTGTCACCGAAGAAGAAGACCCAGTGGGCGACCGGGAAGTAGACGACCGTCGCCCAGATGGCGACGAACGCGCACCAGCCGCCGAACTTGACCCGGTCGGCGACGGCACCGCTGATGAGGGCCGGCGTAATGATCGCGAACATCAGCTGGAAGGCAACGAACGCCAGCTCGGGCGAGGTCCCGGAGGCGGAGATCAGGGTGTCCTTGAGACCGACCTTGCCCAGGCCGCCGATGAACCCGTGGTTCCCCACGTCCTTGGCGAACGCCAGGGAGTAGCCGTAGAACACCCACAGGATGCTGACGATGCCGATGGTGGCGAAGTTCATCATCAGCATGTTCAGGACGCTCTTCGACCGGACCATGCCGCCGTAGAAGAATGCGAGGCCGGGGGTCATGAGAAGGACGAGAGCGGAGCTCGCGAGCAGCCAGGCGGTGTCGCCCGAATTCATGAGTTTGAGAACGTCCGGCGGCATGCGGGCCGTCCCTTCGGTGAGGTCGTCGATACTGCTCTGGAGCTTCGAGCAGCACGGTTTCACGGACGGGGCATGAGTGTTTCGGCGGTGTGAAACCCTTCGACCGGGTGTTTCAGGTGTGTTTCGGAATTCTCACCGCATATGACCATGACATTGCCAAAAGCCCGGTTAATCGGACGGCACCTGTCACACCTGCCCCGCGGTCCCTCCGGGACCGGCCCGCCGGGCCACGAAGGTTCTGGGGTGTCGCCGCAGCTGACAGGTCCGCATACGCTGTGACCTGGACCGACAAGTCGGAGCGACGGATGACCGCGCCCGATCGGTTCCAGGGCGATGTGATGACGGGGGCACCGAACACCGCACGGCCCGGACAGATCCACGGAGTCCCGGCCGAGGTTACGAGCTTCGTGGGGCGTCGGCATGAGATGGCCGAGGTCAAGCGGCTGCTGTCCATCTCACGGCTGGTCACGCTCACCGGGGTCGGCGGGGTCGGCAAGACCCGGCTCGCCGGACGCGTCGGCACCATGGTGCGCCGGGCCTTCCCCGACGGCGTATGGCTGATCGAACTCGCCGACCTGGGCAACCCGGACCTGCTGGTGCCCGCGGTGTGCGAGGCGCTGGGGATCCGTGACCATTCGGCACGTCCGGCCCTGCAGGTGCTGATCGATCAGCTCCGCGACACCCAGGCGCTGCTGATCCTCGACAACTGCGAGCATCTCGTGGGCGCGTGCGCGGTCCTCGCCGAGGCGTTGCTGCGCGCCTGCCCGCGGTTGCGGATCCTGACCACCAGTCGCCAGCCACTCGGCATCGCCAGCGAACAGATCTTGTCGGTGCCGACGCTGCCGGTGACCGGCCGGACGATGAGCGGCCCGGACACCGGCGTGGTGGCGGGGGACGCCGTGCGGTTGTTCGCCGAGCGGGCCGAGGCGGTCGTTCCCGGATTCACCGTCACCGAGGACAACCGGGAGACGATCGAACGGATCTGCCGGCGGCTGGACGGGCTCCCGCTGGGCATCGAGCTCGCGGCGGTGCGGCTACGCGCCTTGTCGGTGCGTCAGCTGCTCGACCGGCTGGACGACCGGTTCCGGCTGCTCAGCTCCGGATCGCGGGCGGTCCTGCCCCGGCATCAGACCCTCCGGGCGTTGATCGACTGGAGCTACGGGCTGTGCACCGGACCGGAACGGCTGCTGTGGGAGCGCGTGTCGGTGTTCTCCGGTGGCCTGGACCTCGACGCGGCCGAGCAGGTGTGCGCCGGGGACGGCATCGCCCGTGAGGACGTCCTCGATCTGGTGATCGGACTGGTCGACAAGTCGGTCCTGGTCAGGGAAGATCATCCGCAGACGGTGCGTTACCGACTGCTGGAGACCATCCGCCAATACGGCCGCGAACGCCTGAACGTCTCCGGGGTCGAGACGCACATGCGAGACCGTCACCGCGACTACTACCGGGACCTGGTGGCCCGGGCGGACCGCGAGTGGTTCGGCCCCGACCAGGTGCCGTGGTTCCACCAGTTGCGGCTGGAACACGGCAACATCCGTACCGCCCTGGACTACTGCGTCTCGACGCCGAAGCAGGTCGACTCCGGCCTCGCGATCGCCTCGGGGCTGCTGTTCTACTGGATCGCGGCCGGCCTCCTGCACGAGGGCCGACGCTGGTTGCAGGCGCTGCTCAGGACGAGTTCCGCCTCTCCCGCCGCCCGCGCCGAGGCCCTCTGCGTGCACGCTCGGCTCGCCGTACTGCAGAGCGACTTCGCGGCCGCCGAGCCGATGCTGGAGGAGGCATGCGCGCTCGGCGAGCCGGTCGTCCTCGCCCAGTGTCACTACGTCGCGGGTCTCGCCGCCCTGATCAGGCACGACCTGAACGGAGCCGTGACGCTCCTGGAGGACTCGCTGGCGCGCCATCGCGAGCTGTCGCATGCGAAAGGCGTGGCGAACTCGCTGATGTACCTGGCCACGGCCTACTCCCTGCTGGGCCGGTCCGAGGAGGCCGTCGCACTGTTCGACGAGTGCCTGCGGCTCTGCGATGCCCAGCAGGACCACTGGTTCCGCTCCTACACACTGTCCCTCTTCGGGATCGAGATCTGGCAGCAGGGCGACCTCGAACGCGCGACCGAACTGGAACGGCAGGCGATCCGCCTGAAGCAGCCCTTCGACGACCGCCTCGGGATGGCACTGTGCGTGGAGGTCCTCGCCTGGATCGCGGCCGACGAGGGCGACCCTGAGCGCGCCGCTCGGCTACTCGGCGCGCTGCGGGAGATCTGGCATTCGATGGGCGGCCCCCCGTTCGGTTACCTCGCGCAACACCGCGAACGGTGCGAAACGGCGATACGGCACCGCCTCGGCGACGCTCGGTACGACGCGCTCTTCCAGGAGGGCTGCGGGCTCTCTCTGGCCGAGACGACGGACTATGCCGTCCGCGAGCGCGGCGTACGGCCGGCGCCGGTCGCCCTGGTGCGGGACACGATGTCGCCACTGACCCGCCGGGAGACGGAGGTGGCCCGGCTCGTCGCCAAGGGAATGAGCAACAAGGAGATCGCCGCCGCTCTCGTGGTCGCTCAGCGGACCGCGGAAGGACATGTGGAACGTATCCTGCGTAAACTCGGTTTCAGCTCACGCGCGCAGATCGCCGCGTGGGTCACAGAACTCCATGACGAGGCCCCTTCGTCCGATTCCGGGGGCCGCCCAGGCCGCCGATGATCCGGCGTAGACCCAGGGCTGATCGCCAACGAGCCCACGGCACTCATCATCGGCGAGCGCCTCGATCTTCCGATTCCCCAGTCCGGGGTCGCCGCGCTGTCCACCGGGGACGGCCGGCGCGGGCTCGCGCTGATGGAACCGGCGCGGGCGCCTTGACCGCGGCCTTCCGCGGCGGGGCCAGGCTGAGTCTGGCCGCCGCCGTCGCGGACGCCCTCGACGAGAGCTGATCGGCCCGCCCCGACGGTCCGGAAACGGATCCCGCCTCCGCGCTCCACCGGGCCGACCTGACGGTCCCGTGGAGCCGCTCCTGGTCGCCGGGTGCGGACGTGGCCCGTCAGCCGCCCAGGATCGCGTCGACGAAGCCCTCGGGGTCGAAGGGCGCGAGGTCGTCGGGACCCTCTCCGAGGCCCACGAGCTTGACCGGAACACCGAGCTCCCGCTGGACCGCGATGACGATGCCGCCCTTGGCGGTGCCGTCCAGCTTGGTCAGTGCGATGCCTGTGACGTTGACGACCTCGGCGAAGACCCGGGCCTGGCGGAGGCCGTTCTGCCCGGTGGTCGCGTCGAGGACGAGGATCACCTCGTCCACTTGGGCCTGCTTCTCGACGACGCGCTTCACCTTGCCGAGCTCGTCCATCAGGCCGGTCTTGGTGTGCAGGCGGCCCGCCGTGTCGACGATGACGGTGTCGACGTGGTCCTCGATGCCCTTCTTCACCGCCTCGAAGGCGACGCTCGCCGGGTCGGCGCCCTCTTCCCTGCGCACGACCTCCGCGCCGACCCGGGAGCCCCAGGTCTGCAGCTGGTCGGCGGCGGCGGCGCGGAACGTGTCGGCCGCGCCGAGCAGGACCGTACGGCCGTCTCCGACCAGGACCCGCGCCAGCTTGCCGCAGGTGGTCGTCTTGCCGGTGCCGTTGACGCCGACGACGAGGATGACGGCCGGCTGGGTGCCGTGCGGATCGGTCCGGAGGGACCGGTCCCAGTCCTTGCCGATCTGGCCGAGGAGCTCGTCCTTGAGCAGCCCGCGGACCTCGTCCGGGCTGCGGGTGCCGAAGACCTTCACCTTGGTGCGCAGGTCGTCGACGATCTGCCGCGCGGGCGCGACGCCCACGTCGGCCTGCAGCAGGGTGTCCTCGATCTCGTCCCACGCGTCGTCGTCCAGCGTGTCGCGGGACAGGAGGGTGAGGAGTGTCTTGCCGAGGGCGTTCTGAGAGCGTGAGAGCCGTGCCCGCAGGCGTATGAGGCGGCCGGCGGACGGCGGCGGCACCTCGATCTCGGGAGGTGCGGGCGGCGCCTCGGGGGTCGGCGCCCGCGCGGGCGGTGCGACGACCTCTTCTTCCTCGATGACGACGGTGCCGCCGCGAGGGGCCTCGGGCGCCTTGGGCGCTTCCGGCACGCGCGGCGGCGCACCGCGCCGACCCCGGACCAGGAAGAACCCGCCCGCCACGACGGCGAGCACGACGATGGCGATGGCGAGAATGACGTATTCGAGAGCGTGCATAGCGTGTCCCAGTCTCGCAGAAAGAACGGGCTGCCCCTCCCCCGTCCCTACCCGCTCACCGTCCACCCGGCCACGTCATCCTCCCGCGCGCCCGGGCTCGAGGCTCGGTGAAAGCCCCGACCCGCAGCCGCGAGCCGGGACATTCGCCGACGTTCCCGCCGACGCCGACCGCGTTCTCGGAACGTTCCGCACGCAAGCGGCGGAGGCGGCGGGACGGCCCTCAGCCCAGCCGGGGCAGCGTCGACGGGCCGCCGGAGACGGAGTCGCGCTCGGAGCTCTCCCACTCCTGGACGTTGCGCAGCAGCGCCTCCAGGTAGCTCCGCAGGTGCGTACGGTAGACGTCGCTGAAGGTCCGCAGGTAGGCGATCTCGCGTTCGAGGTCGCGGCGCTCGTCGCCGGACATCGGCTCGGTGGACGGGGCGACGGCCTCGGCGGCGCGCGACGCCTGCCGGTGCGCCTCCTCCAGGACGAGCGTGGCGCGGGACCGCGCGTCGGCGAGGATGTCGTCCCGGCCGCGCCGGGCCTCCTCGGCGATCTCCCGGCTGTACCGCTGGGCGTCCGCAACGTACTGGTCGGCGGTCTGCTGGGCGTTCGACAGGATCCGTACGGCCTGGATGTGGGCGTCCTCGGGCTGCACCGCGGCGGCGCCGGGCCCGCCGCCGGCGACGCGCTCCCGCAGACGGCTCACCTCGTTCTCCAGTGCGGCCTTCTCGTTGAGGACACGGACGAGCTCCTGCTCGACCTGGCCCAGGAACGCTTTCACCTGGTCCTCGTCGAATCCCCGGCGGCCGAGCGGAGCGCGATGGAAGTTCACCGCCTGCAGCTCGGCCGGCGTGAGGCGCTGGGCGGCATGGATATCGGGGGAGGTCATGCTTCTCCTAATCCGCGTATTTGTCGGTTCGGATGCGGTCGTGGCTCACCCCGAGCTGCAGGAGCCGATCGACGGTCGCGTCGATCATGCCCGGCGAGCCGCAGACATAGGCGTCATGGTTCTGCCACACTCCGTACCGTCCGATGACGTCGGAAAGCGTGCCACGCTCGGCCGTCGGGCCGGGATCATGGTCGGAGACCGCCGGGATGACCGTCAACCACGGCGCCGAGGCAGCCCGTTTCTGCAGATCCTCCAGGTCGTACAGCCCGTCGAGGTACCGCGCGCCGAAGAACAGGTGGACGCGCGGCGGGGCGGGACGCGCGGCGATCTGCTCGAGGATGGCCTTGAGCGGCGCCACACCCGTGCTGCCGCCGATGAGCAGTACGTCGCGCCCCGATCGCTCGTCGTAGGTCATCGTGCCGAGCGGGGGACCGAGTTTGATCCAGTCGCCCACGGCGAGCGATCGGACGAGGACCGGGCTGACCGGTCCGCCGTCGATCAACTGCACGTGGAAGTCCAGGGTGTTGTCGGGCCGCGGGGCGTTCGCCATCGAGTAGTAACGCCACATCCGCATCCGGGCGGGGACCTCCAGCGAGACCGCCTGTCCGGGCAGGTACCCGAACGGCCGGTCGGGCAGGACCCGCAGCACCGCCAGGTCGAACCGCCGGCGTTCGTGCGCGATCACCTGGGCGTTCCACCAGGACGGCTGTACCGAGGCGGCCTCCTGGGCCGCCTCGATCATGACCTTCGAGAGCAGGTTGTAGGCGTCCGTCCAGTCCCGCGCCAGCTCCTCGCTCCACGAGGGCCCGGAGAAGTAGCGAAGGGTTGAGACGAGGCTCGCCCCGACCTCGGGATAGTGCAGCGCCTCCACGCCGAACTTGCGGTGGTCCCGGCCGAGCTGCTGCACGAACGGAACGAGGTCCGGAAGGTTGTCGACCTGCGACACGATGCGTCCGAGCGCGCCGAGCAGGCGATCGCGCTGGTGACTCATGCCGACGGGGAACATCTCCCGCACCCGCGGGTTCCGCAGGAACAGATCGGAGTAGAAGAACAGCGCCACGGCGTCGCCGTGCTGCGCCACCTGGGCAAAATTGTCTTTCAGACGTTGAGCATCCACACATTCTCCCGAAGCCGGGCGGGCCGTCGCCGCGGCGTCTACTTCTGGTCGGCGGCCTTGATCATGACATCGGAGACCACGCCGTACGCCTCCACCCAGTCCTTCTCGAGCTCGGCGGTCCAGTCGTCGCCGCTGAAGTACTTCAGCGTGGCGACGAGGCTGGCCCCCACCTCGGGGTAGTACTCGGCGTTGATGCCGAAGCCGTAGTGCGCGCGGCCGAGCTCCTCGAGGTAGGGGACGAGCCGCTCGGGGTCGTCCACCATCGAGACGATCTGCACGAGTGCCCCGAGCAGGACCTCCTGCTGACGCGCCATCGACGCCGGGAACAGCGAGCGGTACTGCGGGTTGCGCTCGAACAGATCCGCGTAGAAGTACTCGGCCACGTCCATGCCGTGGCCGCCGACCTGGGCAAAGTTGTCTTTGAGACGCTGAGGGTCCACGTTGACCTTCCCTGGAGTCTGATGCGCCGTGCGGGAACCGCCGTGACTCTAGCGAAACTACGCGCAAGATGGGACAAGATGGTACAAAAGTTACAGATCGCAGGATCCGCCGCCCCATCTGCGACGAATCCGGAAGGCTCCCCTCAGGCCGGCTCGCGCTCGCGGAGCCGCTGACTGACGACCTGGGTCACACCGTCGCCGCGCATGCTAACGCCATAGAGGGCGTCCGCGCCCTCCATCGTGCGTTTCTGGTGAGTGATGACGATCAACTGCGACGACTCGCGGAGCTCCTCGAAGATGCCGAGCAGCCGCTGAGTGTTGGTGTCATCGAGAGCGGCCTCGACCTCGTCGAGCACGTAGAACGGCGACGGACGCGCCTTGAAGATCGCGACGAGGAAGGCGATCGCCACCAGCGAGCGCTCACCGCCGGACAGCAGCGACAGGCGCTTGACCTTCTTGCCGGGCGGCCGCGCCTCCACCTCCACCCCGGTGGTCAGCAGGTCGTCCGGATCGGTCAGGGACAACTGTCCCTCACCGCCCGGGAAGAGCCGGGAGAAGATCCCCTCGAACTCCCGCGCGGTGTCCTCGTAGGCCGACGCGAAGACCTGCTGCACCCGGTCGTCGACCTCCTTGACCACGGTGAGCAGGTCCCGGCGGGTCTTCTTCAGGTCCTCCAGCTGTGACGTGAGGAAGGCGTGCCGCTCCTCCAGCGCCGCGAACTCCTCCAGAGCCAGGGGGTTGACCTTGCCGAGCTGGGTCAGCTGGCGCTCGGCCTGCTTGGCCCGCTTGTCCTGCTTCGCGCGGTCGTACGGCTCGGGCGCGGCGTCCTCCGGGGCGTCCGGGGCCGGGGGGACCGGCTGGTCGGGGCCGTACTCGGCGATGAGCACGTCCACCTCCAGCCCGTACTCCTCCATCGCCCGCTCCTCGAACTGCTGCAGCCGCAGCCGTTGCTCGGCGCGGGCCACCTCGCTGCCGTGCGCGACGTTGACGAGCTTCTCGTGCTCGCCGGTGAGCTCGCGGACGCTGGCCCGGACGGCCTTCAGTTCCTCCTCGCGCGCCGCACGCGCCTGCTCCTGCGTCTCCCGCTCGGCGACGGCCGCGGCGATCGAGACCTCGATGCCGGCCAGGGCCCGCTGGGCACCGGCGCCGACGGCCTGCGCGACCCTCGCGTCACGCGCCAGGCGGCGGCGGCGCTCGGCGGCGCGGGCGCGCTCCTGGCGTTCGCGGTCGGCCGCCCGCTCGAGCTCGTCGGCCCGGCCGGCGATCGCGGTGACCCGTTCCTCGGCGGTGCGGACGTTCAGCCGCGCCTCCATCTCGGCCGATCGGATCTCCTGGCACCGGTCGTTCAGCTCGTCGCGGCGGGTGGTGTCCTGGTCGTCGTCCTCGAGCGGCTCCGCCTCGGCGATCTCCAGGCGCTCGCGCAGCTCCGCCGCCGCCATGAGGTCGCGGTCGCGGGCCTCCTCGGCGGCGGTGAGCGACCTGGACAGGCGCTCGGCCTCCTGTCGCGCCGCCTGGGCTGCGGCCTGCAGCCGGGCCACCTGCTTGGCCTCCTGTGCCGCCTCGGCGGCGGCCTCCCGCATCCGGGCGCGGACCTTGTCCAGGCCCGCCTGCGCGCGGTTCACTCCGCTCTGGGCCTCACCGACCGCCGCCTGCGCCGCCTCCAGCACCGCCTGGGCCCGCTGCTCGGCCGCCACGGCCTCCTCGAGGGCTACGGCGGTGCCCTCCGCCCTGGCCTCCGCTGCGGCGAGCCGCTCGGCGGCCTCATCGCGAGCCGAGCGCATCTGCAGCAGGCTCTGCCGCTTGCCACCACCGCCGATGGCCCAGAGTGCAGCGAGCAGGTCGCCGTCGCGGGTCACCGCCCGCAGCTCGGGTCTGGCCCGTACGAGCGCGGCGGCGGCGGACAGGTCGTCGACGACCACCACACCGGCGAGCAGGTGACGGATCGCGGCCCGCAACGGCTCGGGCGCGGTGACCAGGTCGGCGGCAAGGCGAGCGCCGTCCGGAAGGACGGGGCGTTCGCCGTGCTCGTCGGGCCCGGCGCCGACCACGACACCGGCCTGCCCGGCGTCCTCGGCGCGCAGCACGGCCAGCGCGGCCTCGGCGGCCTCGAGCGAGGCGACGGCGACGGCCTCGGCGGCCGCGCCCAGCGCCGCCGCCACCGCGATCTCGCCGCCTGGCTCCACCGACAGCAGGGAGGCCATCGTGCCGAGCACGCCGTCCAGGTCGGCGGCGAGCAGGATCTCCCCGCCGTCGGCCGCGCTGCCCATCGTCTGGTCGAGGGCCTCCACGCGGGCCTGGAGCGCGGTGACCTCCTTCTGCGCCGCCTGGTCGGCGCCGCGCGCCGCCGCGACGTGGTCCCGCGCCTCCCCGAGGAGCCGCCGGGGCTCCTCGACGGCCTCCCGGGCGTGCTCGACGGCCTCCTTGGCCTGCTCCAAGACCTCCTGGGCGCGCTCGTGCTCGGCCGCCAACTCCGGGTCCTCGGCGGTCTCGGTGTCCTGGGACTCGCACTCGGCCTGGGCCGCCGCCGCGCGCTCCCGAGCGTCGGCCAGCGACTCGGCGAGTCGGCCGATCTCCGCCTCGGTGGCCTGGACCTTGCTGCCCAGCGCCTCGACGCGGCCGCGCAGCCGGGCAAGCCCCTCACGGCGGTCGGCGGCCGCGCGGGCGGCGTCCTGCAGGCGGTACTCCTCCTGCTTGAGCTCGGCCTCGGCGGCGGCGCGCTGGTCGACCGCCTCGGCCAGCAGGTCCTGCGCCGCCTCCAGGCGGGCCCTGAGGATCTCCTCCTGGGCGCGGATCTCCGCGGCCTCGCGCTCCATCTCCTCCGGGTCGCGGCCCCGGCGCTCCTCCGCCTGAGCCTCCACGGCGTTGCGGTGGCGCTCGGCGGCGAGCTCGCCGACGCCGCGCAGCCGCTCGCGTAGCGACGACAGCTGGAACCAGGTGTCCTGTACCGCGGCGAGAACCGGCGCCTGCTCGGCGGCCTCGGCCTCCAGCGCGGCCTCCCGCTGCTGCGCCTGGGCGAGGGCCTGCTCGACGGCCGCACGGCGCTGGCGGATCGTCGCCTCGTCGGCCGCCTCCTGCTGCAGCCTGGCCGTGAGGGTGACGAGGTCGTCGGCGAGGAGCCGCAGCCGCGCGTCGCGCAGCTCGGACTGGATGACCGCCGCCCGCCGGGCGAGCTCCGCCTGCCTGCCGAGCGGCTTGAGCTGCCGGCGCAGCTCCGTGGTCAAGTCCTGGACACGCGTCAGGTTGGCCTGCATGGCGTTGAGCTTGCGGAGGGCCTACTCCTTGCGCTTGCGGTGCTTGAGGACGCCCGCGGCCTCCTCGACCACCGCGCGCCGTCCCTCGGGGCCGGAGTGGAGGACGCGGTCGAGCTGGCCCTGCCCGATGATCACGTGCATCTCGCGGCCGATGCCAGAGTCGGACAGCAGTTCCTGGACGTCCAGGAGGCGGCAGGGATCGCCGTTGATGGAGTAGTCGCTCTGCCCGGATCGGAACATCAGCCGGCTGATGGTGACCTCGGTGTAGTCGATGGGCAGCGCGCCGTCGGTGTTGTCGATCGTCAGGACGACCTCGGCGCGGCCGAGCGGCGGGCGCGAGGAGGTGCCCGCGAAGATCACGTCCTCCATCTTTCCGCCGCGCAGCGACTTGGCGCCCTGCTCCCCCATCACCCAGGCGAGCGCGTCGACCACGTTGGACTTGCCGGAGCCGTTCGGCCCGACGACGCAGGTGATCCCCGGCTCGAGGCGCAGCGTGGTCGAGGACGCGAAGGACTTGAAACCCCGCAACGTGAGGCTCTTCAAGTACAAGCGCCCACCGATCCTTTCTGCGACCGCCGACGGGTGGACCGCCCCGCGCCGGGTCTCAGCACGATACCGGCCGGAAGCTGCGAAGCCGGGTATCCGGCTTCGACCAATGTGCCATGGTCGGGCGCCGCGTGTGGCCTCTCTTCGGCGGATGCCCACCTCGCAGGCCCCGAGGGGCTCGGACCGGAGGTCAGCGGCGTACAGCGACTGTGTCGTGCGTCACACCTGACCGACAGTGCGCCCTCTCGGCGTCCAATCCCAGCGGGCGGTCAGAATTCCGCTAAGGTCGCCGGAATTCGATCATGGAAGTGTTGCCCCGCGCATTGCACGCCGACCTCAGCGGCCGAATGTCATACAGCGAGAACGCGCGGATTGGGTCCAACAAAAAGGGACGTCGGGTCGACGTCCCTTTTAACGTGCCGGCGCCGCTAAGTCAGTGCCGGTTCGCGATCCTTGGTAGCGAGCGCCATGACTTCGTTGTCAGCAACAGCGGCAAGCGCGTCGTTTTCCGACTGGAGACGTACGAGCTCGGCCTCCAGATCACGGACACGTTGCTGCAGGCGCCGCATCTCCGCAACCATGCGGGGGTCGGGACCGCCGACGTGGCCGAGTAGAGCCTTCGCCATGATTAAGGGTCCTCCACGCTGAGTGACCAGCAGGAATGGTCGCGCACGAGAAGCTGCTTGAGGTGCGCGTAACAACTAGGGTCGCACCGGCCGGAGAGCCGGTCAAGACAGATGTCACAGACCCGTAACAACCTGTCTGCACAAGTTTAGCAGACCTCACAGAGCGATCATCGTTCGACGAAGCCTTGAAGACCGCCCCGCGGCTCGGTCCAACGCTCGGATACGCCGGTCACCCTTCCCGGGGTCGTTCCACCGCGGAGCAGGGTCAGAAGTTCCTCACACGCCTTCCGTGACCCCTCGGCGATGACCTCGACCCGGCCGTCCACCAGGTTGCTCACCGAGCCGCTCAGCCGGAGCTCCAGGGCCCGGGAGCGCACCCACCAGCGGAAACCGACCCCCTGTACCCGTCCCCGTACCCAGGCGGTGAGCCGTACATGCTCGTCCATTCCCTGATCGTAGGGCCGACGACACCGCTCGACGCGGGAGCGGTCAGTAGTGCGCCCGGCGGGGCCGGGGCTGGCACGTGGGGCAGGTGAAGGACGAGCGGTTCATGAAGGCGTCGCGGCGGATGGCGCCGCCGCACCGCGCGCAGGGCTCGTCGCGCCGCCCATAGACGTTCAGCGACCGCTCGAAGTAGCCGCTCTCGCCGTTCACGTTGACGTACAGGCTGTCGAAGGAGGTGCCGCCCGCCGCGAGGGCCGCGGCCATGACCTCGCGCACGCCCGCCAGCAGGCGCGTCACCTCGGCCCTCGTCAGCGTCTCGGTCGGGCGCGCCCAGTGCATCCGGGCCCGCCACAGCGCCTCGTCGGCGTAGATGTTGCCCACGCCGCTGATCAGGGACTGGTCGAGGAGCGCCCGTTTGACCCCGGTACGCCGGCGCCGCAGCGCCCTGGAGAACACCTCCTCGTCGAAGGCGTCCTCCAGCGGATCCGGAGCGATGTGCGCGATCGGCTCGGGGACGCCGTCCTCGGTGCCGGTGAGCAGCAGGTGACCGAAGGTGCGCTGGTCGATGAAACGCAGGTCCGGTCCCCCGTCCGTGAAGGTGAACCGGGCGCGCAGGTGCTTCTCCGGCGGCCGGTCGGGATCATCGACGATCAGCTGGCCGCTCATGCCGAGGTGGGCCAGCAGCGCCTCGTCGTCGCCGACCGGCAGCCAGAGGTACTTCCCGCGCCGCCGCGCTCCGGTGACGGTCCGTCCGGTCATGCGCGCGGCCAGGTCGGCGGGCCCCTCGGTGTGGCGGCGCGCCGATCGGGGGTGCAGCACCTCGGCCGACCGGACCGTACGGCCGACGACCCACTGCTCGACCCCCCGCCGGACGACCTCGACCTCCGGTAGCTCGGGCACGGCAGATCTCCTCCTTCGGCGTTCGGGCCGTACGGCACCGACTCCCTGGGCGTCCGGACCGCAGGCGCCGGCGCGGACGACTGCACGGCCGTACGGGGCGGCCGGGTCAGCGGGTGCGCGTCAGTCCCGCGGTTCCCCGCTGGAGCGTTCGCGGATCGTCCGCCACGCGGTCTCGGCCGCCTGCTGCTCGGCCTCTTTCTTGCTGCGCCCCTCGCCGCGGCCGTACTCCGTCCCGCCGACGACGACCACGGCGCGGAACGTCTTCTGATGGTCCGGGCCGCTCTCCTCGACGTGGTACTCGGGCACCCCGAGCTCCTCCGTGGCGGTCAGCTCCTGCAGGGACGTCTTCCAGTCCAGACCCGCGCCGAGGCTGGCCGAGCGGGTGATCAGCGGGTCGAACAGCCGGTGGACCAGCTCGTCGGCGGCCTTGAGGCCGAGGTCGAGGTAGACCGCGCCGATCAGCGCCTCAAGCGTGTCGGCGAGGATGGAGGACTTGTCGCGACCCCCGGTGCCCTCCTCGCCGCGGCCGAGACGGATGTAGGCCCCAAGGCCCAGCGAACGCGCCACTCCGGCCAGCGCCCGCATGTTGACCACGGCGGCCCGCAGCTTGGCCAGCTGGCCCTCGGGCAGATCCGGGTGGGTGCGGAAGAGCGTGTCGGTCACGACCAGGCCGAGCACCGAGTCACCGAGGAACTCCAGGCGCTCGTTGGTCGGCAGACCGCCGTTCTCGTAGGCGTAGGAGCGGTGGGTCAGGGCACGCTCGAGGAGCGCCGGGTCGGGGCTGACGCCCATGGCCTCCTCCAGCGGACCCGGGTCGGCCGCCGAACGATCGGTCTTCATACGGCCCCCAGGACGGGGACCACGCCGCGGGTGAATCTCACGGTTCTTCCTCCGAGGAAGGTTCCGCGAGGGCGAGGCGCACGCCGGATTTCTCCGGCGTCCGCCACGGCCTCGGGCGAGTCTTCATCGCGAGACGGTCGGGGGCGGCAGGACGGCCGCCCCCGCAAAACGTCGCTCAGGCCACGTCGACGACCTGTCGGCGGTTGTAGGTGCCGCAGGTCGGGCACGCGGTGTGCGGCAGCTTCTCGTCGCGGCACTGCGGGCAGCGCACGAGCGTGGGCGCCTGGGTCTTCCACTGCGAGCGACGGTGCCGCGTGTTGCTGCGCGACTTCTTCCGCTTAGGTACGGCCACGTCAGCCCTCCTGGTCTTCTTGTCGTTGATCCAACATGCCCTGCAATGCCGCCCACCGGGGGTCGACGGCCTCGTGGTGATGGTCCGGCTCGGCGTCGGCCAGCCGCACCCCGCACTCCGAGCACAGGCCAGGACAGTCGTCCTGGCACAGCGGGGACAGCGGCAGTGCGAGCACCATCGCGTCCCGGACCACCGGCTCGAGATCGATGAGATCTTTCTCGAGACGGCGCTCGTCCTCGTCCGCGCTCTCGCCGGAGCGAGTGTCGGAGTAGACGAAGAGCTCCTGGAAGTCCACCTCGATGGACGAGGTGACCGGTTCCAGGCAGCGCGCGCACTCTCCCGTGAGAGGTGCCCGCGCCATGCCCGAGACGAGCACGCCCTCCATGACCGCCTCGAGCCGAAAGTCCAGCTCGACGTCGGCGTCCTCGGGAACACCGACCATCTCGACGCCGAGATTCGCCGGAGCCGGCACGGTCCTGGATTCTTCGCGCATCGATCCCGGTCTACGGCCCAGAGCGATCGTGTCGATCACGAACGGGGCCCGAGGATCGATGCGGGTCAGGTTCTTCCTGCTTCCGTGAGGCATGGCGCATCACCGCCGTCGTACAAGGTCGATGGGCAAGGTTACCAACCTGCGGGCGTTCCCCCAACTCGCGGCCCCTCAGGAGGCCCGGTGAGTCGGGCGCTCAGGACTGCGCGAACCGCCGGGTGAGGCGTTGCTGGATCGGCTCGGGCACGAGCCCTGCGACGTCCCCGCCGTACCGCGCGATCTCCTTCACCAGGCTGGAGGAGAGGAAGGAGTACAGCGGGTTGGTGGCCATGAACATCGTCTCGACGCCGGCCAGCTGGTGGTTCATCTGGGCGATCTGCAGCTCGTAGTCGAAGTCGCTGACCGCGCGCAGGCCGCGCACGATGACGGGGATGTCCCGCTCGCGGCAGAAGTCGACGGTGAGCCCGTGGAACTTCTCGACGACGACGTTGCCGTACTTCCTCGTCACCTCAGCGATCATCTCGACGCGTTCGTCGACGGTGAAGAGGCTCTGCTTGGAGATGTTGATGAGCACCGCCACGACGACCTCGTCGTACAGCCGTGACGCGCGGCTGATGATGTCGAGATGGCCGTTGGTGACGGGGTCGTAGGAGCCTGGACAGACAACACGGCGCACGAGGTGAGCACCCTTCGCTGAGGAAGCCGTCAGTGACCTGCGGCGTGACCGTACCAAAGCGTCCCTTCCCCGTATCGACGGGCCCTGGCCTCCTCGTACCCCGCCGGCCAGCGCACCGGCTCGTCCCGGGTGGCGCGTTCGACCGCGACCAGGGCTTCCGGGGCCAGCCAGCCGTTCTCGCGCAGGTCCTCCAGCATACGAGTGACCACCTCGCCGCTCACGGCGTACGGCGGGTCCGCGAAGACCAGGTCGTACGGCTCGTCCGGCGCGTGCCGCAGCACCCGCTCGACGCGGTCGGTCACCAACTCGGCTCCGGGCAGGCCGAGGGCGTCGATGTTCGCCTTGATCACCTTCGCCGCACGCGGCGCCGACTCGACGAGGAGCACGTGGGCCGCGCCGCGGGACAGCGCCTCCAGCCCGACCGCCCCGGACCCGGCGAACAGGTCGGCCGCCCGCAGCCCGGTCAGGTCGCCGAGCAGCGAGTGGATCGTGGCGAACAGCCCCTCGCGGGCACGGTCACTGGTCGGCCGGGTGTCGCGGCCGGAGGGAACCGAGAGGCGCCGGCCTCCGGCCGTTCCTGCGATGAGTCGGGTCACTCCCCCAGTCTGCCCAGCCCGCGCGCGTGCCGCGTCGGGCCGGGACATGCGAACCGGGACTCCGGCCGGGTCCCGGAGCCACCGCTCCGCGCTCAGACCCGCGATCGGGGTCGGACGGGACAACCGAGAAATCATTCCCAGGCACTACGCGTGGTGACAAACTAGTCGCGGATCGTACGGCGGCGTCCGAGGCCTTCCGGACGCGCGACCGCAGAGGGGGCCATGACGTGCCGTCGGCCGGCGAAGCCGTGAGCGGGTCACCATGGGCCCGCGGGCCGCCCCCGCCCCCCGGCCACGCCCCCGCTGCTCCTTCGACCTGAAGAGATCCCCCATGCGAACACACACGAGGCTGGCGGCGACCGCCGGCCTGACAATCCTGGGCGGCACCGCCCTCAGCGGCATCGCCCACGCGGACACCAGCGCCCTCGGTCTCACCGGTGGCCTCACCGGTCCCGTTTCCCGGACCGTCGACGGGCTCGTGAACAAGACGACGACCCAGGCGTCCCGCACCGTGCAGAAGACCACGGGTGTGGGCCTGCGGGTACGGGTACGGCTGCCAGGGCCGTCCGCCGCAGGCAACGGCAGGACACACGGCAGGGCGGCGATCGGGGCCGGCCTGCGGGCCTCCCTGGGCGGCGTCGGCGTCAAGGCCTCGCTGGGGCTGTGCGCGGGCTGCCAGGCCCCCAACCCGACGCCTCAGCCCCCGCCGGCCCCGCCGAACCCGCCGAACCCGCCCGGCTCGCAGCCGCCGGGCTCCGCACCCCCGGTGGGCCGGCCGCCGGTGGCGGCACCGCCCGCGTCGGGCCTGCCGGGAGGCATGAGCGAGCTGATGACGATCCGATCCGCCCTGCCGTCCCTTCCGTACACCGGCGGTCCGATCGGGGCCATGGCGTTCCTCGGCGCCATGGCCGTGGTGGCCGGGGCGGCGGCCGTAGTCGGCGCCCGCCCGAAGGCACGGCTCAGCGCCTGAGCCTCAGGGGCCTAAGGGCGCCTTCCGGCAGGGGGGCGCCCTTAGGCCGTTCATCCGCCGCCAGGTCCCGGGCGCGAGCGGGACCCTCGCCTCGGTCGCGAGCGTCCGGTCGCCGGACCTGCCCGCCCACCTGGCCCACGCGTTCGGCAGCAGTTTCTGGTGAGCCTTCGCGCTCGCCGGCACCGCACTCATCCCGATCCTCCTGCTCCGCGACGCCGCTCCGCCGCCGCGTCAGTAGTCGAGGGTGACGGTCCCGTCGCTGAGCCGGTGGACGACCGCGCCTAGATCCTCGACGCCGATGAGGGCGCCGCGCAGCCCGTACACGATGGCGGCGCCCTCGAACCGCTCGGCGGTCCGTCGCAGCCGTGCGGTCCGGGCGGGGTCGCCGCCCGCCAGGTCCTCGGCGTCGGCGACCTCCACGAGGAGGTACGGCCGGACCCCCTTCTCCGCGACGCGCAGCCGTGAGACCCGCTCCCAGGGGAGGAAGACGTCGTAGCCGCGCCGCGCGAACACCCGTAGCCGTATTCCCGCGGTCGTGAAGACGGGCGGACTCCGCAGCAGCCGGAACTCCGAGCGGGCGAGGAACGCCATCCCGACGGCGGAGGCCAGGAGGCCCAGTCCCACGAGCGGGAAGATGACGAAGACGGGACCTGCCGCCGCCTCTTCCGAAAGCCGCCGCATCGCGAGCAGCAGGTATCCGACCACGACGAGAACGCAGAGCGCACCAACGGCCGAGACGGCGGCCAGGGCGGCGATCAGGTAGGCGGGCGCGGCGGCGACGGGGACCGGAAAGTCGCTCTTCTGCTCCACTGCGGGAGAGTAACCACAGACGGCGGACAGCGGCCACGACTTCTCCGGCGCGGCGGGAGACTGTGATCCACATCGAGGCCTCAGCGGCCGTACGAAAGACTCGGTGAACGGCGGGCTCTACGGCATTGATGTCCTGTTCGTCCCGATCACCGGCGGCCTTTACCGAGCCTCTCGTACGGCCAGTCGTGGGCACACCGCGTTCGTCAGTCGCGGACCACACCGCGGTCATCAGGGGTGGGGCGGCGCATCCGCAGACGCGGGCACACCCCGTCATCAGGGGTGGACCGGCGCGCGACCAGGCGGGGGCCGGCGCGTCCTCAGGAATGGGCCCGCGCTTCCTCAGGTGAGACGGTCAAGGCCCAGCGGGCCTCGGTGCGGACGCCCGCGTCCGGGTCGTCCAGCGCGGCCGTGAGAGCCGTCCGGGCGTAGTGCCGGTCGGGCGCCCAGGGGCCGAGCGCCTGAACGGCGGCGCGGCGGACGGCCACGACGTCGTCGTCGAGCACGCTGGTCAGCGGGCCGATCGCCGTCCGGGGGCCGAGCGCGCCCAGGGCGGTGACCGCGCGTTCGCGGATGCGCCAGGACGGGTCGGTCAGGGCGATCTCGGCGAGCTCGGCGGCGGCCTTGAGCACGACCATCCCGCGGATCGTCTCCGCGCGGCCGGCATCGTAGCGCCGCAGGCCCACGGCGTAGATCTCCCAGGCGGCGGCCCGCATGGCGCGCACCAACTCGGTCGCCACCGCGCGTACGTAGGAGTCGGCGGGGGCGTCCGCGGCCTGGACGAGCGCGCGCACGCCCTCCTCGCCCACGAGCACCTCCCGCTCGTCGATGAGGGCACCGGCGGCCGCCCGGCGGACGCGGGCGTCCCGGTGGCGGAGCGCGCGGGCGAGCCTGTTGCCGGCCTCCTCCTCCGCACGCCGCGTCGGCGACGGCACCGGCAGGTCGATGACGGTCATGTGGTCCTCCGGAGAGTCGTCTGATGGGTGCCGAGACGCGTCGGGTACCTCCCGCGCACGGCGCGGCCGCGACGGACGCGGCCCAGGGACGGGGACTCAGCCACGGCGACAGAGCGCGCTGGCCTGTCGCCGCAGGTCGACGTGGAGCCGCGCGATCAGCGGGTCTCTCCGGTACACCCTTCGATCGTGAACCGCCTTCCCTAGTTTGTCAACTTGTTTGGTATGGAAAGATCCACGACCTCGGGAGCCGCCGACCCGGCGTCGGCCGCCGGGTCACTCAGGCGGGACCAGCGGGGTTCGACGTCTCATCGGCCGCCGGGTCACTCAGGCCCGAGGGCGGGATTCGGCTGCCATCGGCCGGCGGGTCGCTCGGGTGGGACCAACGGGGTTCGACGTGCCATCGGCCGGCGGGTGCGTCCGGCGAGGGTCCTACGTGCCAGGCCTCAGGTCTTGTCGAGGTACTCCGCGCGCTCCTCGTCGATGAGGGCCGCCAGTGCGGCCGCGAGGGCCGGGTGCTCCGCCAGCTCCGGGTCCTGTTCGACCAGCGCCCCGGCCTCGGCGCGCGCCGACTCGATGATCTCCTCGTCCCGCAGCAGGGTCAGCAACCGGAGGCTGGACCTGCGCCCGGACTGGCTCTCGCCCAGGACGTCGCCCTCGCGGCGCTGCTCCAGGTCCAGCCGCGACAGCTTGAAACCGTCGAGGGTGGAGGCGACGGCGTCGAGGCGTTCGCGGGCCTTCGACTCCTCGTCCGCGTCGGTGACGAGCAGGCACAACCCCGGATACTTGCCGCGGCCCACCCGGCCGCGCAGCTGGTGCAGCTGGGAGACCCCGAACCGGTCGGCGTCCATGACCACCATGACGGTCGCGTTGGGCACGTCGACGCCGACCTCGATGACCGTCGTGGCGACGAGGACGTCGATCTCCCCGGCGGCGAACCCCCGCATGAGAACGTCCTTGTCGTCCGGATGGAGCCGGCCGTGCAGGACCCCGATCCGCAGACCGCGCAGCGGACCCTCGGAGAGCTTCGGAGCGACCTCCAGCACGGCGAGTGGCGGACGCCGTCCCTCCGTCTCCGGTTCCCCTTCGGTCAGGTCGCCCTCGTCGCCCTCCGTATCACCGATGCGCGGGCACACGACGTACGCCTGCCGGCCCTCGGCGACCTCCTCCCGGATGCGCTCCCAGGCGCGGTTCCAGTACGCCCGGTTGCCCGACGGGACGACATGGGTCGCGATCGGGGACCGTCCGGCGGGCAGCTGGGTGAGCGAGGAGGTGTCCAGATCGCCGTACACGGTCATCGCCACCGTGCGCGGGATCGGGGTGGCGGTCATGACGAGGACGTGCGGGCGGCCCCCGGTGGCCTTCTCCCGGAGCGCGTCGCGCTGCTCGACGCCGAACCGGTGCTGCTCGTCGATCACGACGAGGCCCAGGTCGGCGAACTGGACGTGCTCCTGAAGCAGCGCGTGGGTGCCGACGACGATGCCGGCGGCCCCGGAGGCGGCCTCGAGCAGGCCCTCGCGCCGGGCCTTGGCACCCTGCGACCCGGTG
>JBJMIW010000383.1:0-21044 GCA_045806665.1 Actinoallomurus sp. | reverse complement strand
TCCACCCGGGCCGAGTAGTGCATCCGGACGCCCCGGATCGGCAGCACGTTCCGGCCGCGCGCGACCGTGACGTGGATCGGGTCGCGCACGTCGTCGACCAGCCCGTACAGCTCGGCCGCCGTGCGGTGGCTCAGGAGGGCCCCGGTCCCCGCCCGCAGGACGGCCGCCCACAGCGCAGCCTCCCGGGGAAGCGGACCACTGAACGCCGCATACACACCTCTGAAGACCCGTTGCCAGCGCCCACCGCGGACGCGGGCGCGCAGCCCTTCGTCGGTGAGACCGCACGCGAGCGCCTGCCGACGCGTGATGACCCCGCACTGTCGGGCGAGGACGTGTTCGAGCACCTCATCAGGATGAACCGCCCGACCAGACCCCGGAACCCGGTTCCCCAACCTGTGGACAACCTGCTCACCACGCCCACCGAGGCTGATCAAGGCGCGGCAGAGGGGTGAGGCGCGGCAGTGGGTGCCCCGTCTGAGTGTTTCCGCCGAGACTCTTCGTTGCCCTGACCACGGCAACCCTCGGCGATCACAGCTGCACCTCGCCCCGCACCAAAGGCCCCACGGCGGGGCCGTGGGGCCGGAAGGGGCCTTGGTAACGCTCAGTGGATCGGCACGGGCGGTTCCGCCGGAGCGCCGGTGGGCTTGCGGCGCGGCAGGAGGAGCGCCGGGATGAAGGCCAGCGCCAGCAGGCCCACCGCCCACCAGTAGGTGCTCTGGAAGGCGTCCGCCATGGGGCCGGCGATCTTCTGCATGATCTGCGGCGGAACCTTCTGGGTCGCGGACAGGCCGCCGCCCGCCGGACCGCCGAGCTTGTCGGCCAGGGTGTTGGCGAGCAGCACGGACATCAGCGCGGTACCGACGGAGGCGGACACCTGCTGAATGATGTTCAGCATCGTGCTCGCCTTGGGCACCTCGTCGTGCGTCAGCGTCTGGATCGCGGCCGCCATGGTGGGCATCATCGTCAGGCCCATGCCCAGGCCCATCACGAACAGCACGCCGCCGAGCACCCAGTAGGAGGTGTCGGCCTGCAGGACGGCGGTGAAGCCGGCCACCGAGGCGACGACGACCAGCAAGCCGATCAGCACGACCCGGCCGGGGCCCATCCGGTCGGTGAGCTTGCCGCCGACCGGCATGGTGATCATCGCGCCGATGCCCTGGGGGGCGAGCAGCAGACCGGAGGAGAAGGCGTTCTCCTGCCGCACGACCTGGTAGTAGAGGGGCAGCAGGAGCATGGCCCCCATGAACGCGCACATGAACAGGACCATCGTGCCCGAGGCCGCCGCGACCGAGCGCCGCTTCAGCAGCCGCAGGTCGATCAGCGGGACGCGGGCGGTCAGCGCGCGGACCGCGAACAGCACCACCAGCACCGCGCCGGCGATCGTGGTGACGAGGACCTCGGTCTTGCCGAAGTCGCTGTCCTGCGCGCCCTTGGCCAGGCCGTAGATCAGCGAGGCCAGACCGGGTGACAGCAGCACGAGCCCCAGGAGATCGAGCCGTTCGCCCGGGCGCGGGGTGTCGCGGTCGAGGATCCGCGCGGCGAGGAACAGCGCGACCACGCCGATCGGCAGGTTGATGAAGAAGATCCAGCGCCAGGAGACGTCGTCGACCAGCCAACCGCCCAGGATCGGGCCGCAGATCGGCCCGAGCAGCATCGGGATCCCGACCACGCTCATCACCTGGCCGACCCGCTGCGGCCCGGCCTTCTGGGTGAGGATCGTCATGCCGGCCGGCATGATCATCCCGCCGCCGAGCCCCTGCAGGACGCGGAAGGCGATCAGCGACTCGGCCGACCAGGCCAGTCCGGCCAGCGCCGAGCCGAGCACGAACAGCCCGATGGAGATCATGTACAGCCGCTTGGTGCCGAACCGCGCCGATGCCCAGCCCGTGACCGGGATGACCGTGGCCAGGGCGAGCGTGTAACCGGTGGCCACCCACTGGATGGTCGAGAGGGGCGCGTTGAACGCTCCGGCGAGGTGCTTGATGGCGACGTTGACGACGGTCACGTCCAGGATCGACATGATCGCGCCTAGGACGACGACCATGGCGACCGCGAGCACGCCCCGGTCAAGCCCCGCCGACGGCTCCGACGTCTGCGGCGGGTCTTCCGCAAGCTCGGGTGATGGGAGAGTGCCCACTTCGATATGTCCAATCATCGATCGCCCACACGGGCGGCTAGCTGCGGTTTCGGCCGGACGGACCATGATGCCGGGTGGTACCGACAATCTGGCAATCGAATTAACTCCGCAGGCAGAGCCGCAGGGCCTGGTGCCGGGCCCCGACCGGGCGACGACCCCTTGGACTCGGCCGGAGCCCGTCTGCGGTTCAGACGTCTTGGACTTCGCCGGGGCCGGCGTGCGGGTCAGATGTCTTGGACTTGGTGGGACCCAGCGTGTGGTTCAGACGTCTTGGACTTCGCCGGAGCCCGTCGGCGGTTCAGGCGTCGAAGCGACCGGAGCGGCCGCGCTTCACCTCGCCGCGGCGGCGCTTGTTCTCCAGGCGGCGTTCGTGGACGCGGCGGCTGGCCTTGGTGGGGCGGCGCGGCTTCGGCGGCGGAGCGGTCGCCTCGCTGAGCAGGGCGGACAGCCGGGTCTTGGCGGCCTCCCGGTTGCGCAGCTGGGACCGGTACTCCTCGGCGCGGATCGTGATGACGCCGTCGACGAGGCGCCCGGCGAGGCGCTGCAACGCTCGGTCCTTGTACGGCTGTGGGAGCGCGGCCGACCCGGCGAGGTCGAACGACAGCTCGGCCGCACTGTCACTGGTGTTGACGTGCTGCCCGCCCGGCCCCGACGAGCGGGAGAAACGCCAGCGCAGCTCGGCGTCGGGGATGACGACCGAGCCGCGGACACGCACGGGATCGGACATACGCCTGATTATCCCCGGCAGGCGCGTTTCATGTCGCCTGATTTACGGCCTGACGGGGCCGTCCGCGATGGGCTTCGGCTGGGTGAGCCGCCAGGGGTTGCCGAAGGGGTCCCGGAAGGCGGCGTCGATGCCGTAGAAGCGCTCGGTCGGCTCCTCGGTGAACTCCACTCCCTTGGCCTTCAGTTCCTCGTACGTCGCCCGGCAGTCGTCGGTGGCGAGCGCGCCCACTCCGAGATCGCCGGACGCGATGAGCTCCCGTATCTCCGCGGCCTTCTTCTCGTCCATGATCGGAGGGCCCGGCGCGCACAGCATGATGGGGACCTCCGGCTGCGCCGATGCGTACACGACCAGCCAGCGGCCGCCGCCCTCCATCGGCGCGTCCGTGGCCACCTTCATCCCGAGCGTGCCGACGTAGAAGTCGTAGCCCGCGTCGTGGTCGGGCACCCAGACGCACACCAGCGCGATCCCAGTGATCATCAGTTCTCCTCTGCGGTCGGCGGTCTCCGCCAGACTAGGCAGCAGGCACGGGCGCGGGCTTCTCCAAAACGCTCAAGCCGTCGGCCGGGTCCACCGGCGTACGAAGCAGCTCGGCAGCCGCTCCAGGTCGGGCGCGGCCGTACGGCTCCGGTAGGCGCTGGGGCTCTCGCCGACGAACCTGCGGAACTGCGTGCTGAACGAGCCCAGGCTGCTGAACCCGACCGCGACGCACACCTCCGTCACCGACAGGTCGCCCGCGCGCAGCAACGCCATCGCGCGCTCCATCCGGCGGCTCATCAGGTAGCGGTGCGGGGTCTCGCCGAACGCCCGCTTGAACATGCGGGCGAAGTGGGCGCGGGAGACGCCCGCGCTGCGCGCGAGCAGGGACACGTCGAGCGGCTCGGCGTACGCCCGGTCCATCAGGTCGCGGGCGCGCAGAAGGTGCCGCGTTAGGGGAACGGTCGGCCGGGTCACCGTCCCATTCTGGGTCATCAGCACGGCCGCGCGGAGGACTCGTCGCGACGCAAGTGAGCACTTACACTGGCGGCATGGGTGATGGGTACTTCGAAGATGGGGACCTCATCCGCATGGTCGGCCGGGAAGGGCTGTTGATCGCGAGTGGCGGCGCGACGTCGCTGCTGCAGACCGCCCACCCGAAGATCGCCCAAGGGGTCTACGAGCACAGTTACACGGCCCGCGACCCGCTGGGCCGGCTCCGGGGCACGATGCAGTGGGTGTACGCCGTGGAGTTCGGCTCGCGGGAGGAGGCGGAGCGGCTGAGCTCCGTCGTCCGGCGGATGCACGCCGGCGTGACCGGCGAGGGCTACCGGGCCGACGATCCCGAGCTGCAGGTCTGGGTGGCGGCCACGCTGTTCGCGACGGCCGTGCACGCGTACCGGCTTTTCTTCCGTGAGTTCACCCGGGAGGAACTGGAGGCCTACTACGAGCAGAGCAAGGTGTTCGCGACCACCCTCGGGTGCCCGTACGCGACGATGCCGGCGACGTACGAGGACTTTCGCGAGTACTACGCGCGGACGCTCGCCGCACTGCGGATCAGCGACGCCTCGCGCGCGATCGCGCACCAGGTGCTGCACCCCCGGCTGCCGGGCGGGCGGCTGAACGAGCCGGCGCTGGCCGCCATCCGTCTCCTCACGGTCGGGCTGATGCCCGAGCCGATCAGGCGGCAGTACGGCTGGCGGTGGGACCGCGCCCGGCGCGTCCGGTTCCACCTGCTCGCACGGTCGCTCCGGCTCGCCTATCCGCGGCTGCCGCTACCGATCCGCACGCTGCCCCGCGACTACTACCTGTACGACCTGCGCCGCAGGCTCCCCGGGACCCGGCAGGCCGCGGCCCGCGTCGCCTGAACGC
Organism: Actinoallomurus sp.; assembly: GCA_045806665.1. GTDB lineage: Bacteria > Actinomycetota > Actinomycetes > Streptosporangiales > Streptosporangiaceae > Actinoallomurus. The sequence goes on along the minus strand of JBJMIW010000383.1, from coordinate 16,335 downwards.
ACCGGGGGCGGGGCCGGTCCCGCCCCCGAATGACGGCTACTCGCTGACCGAGTTCGACACGACGGTCACTCGCCGGACCAGTTGGGCGCGCGCTTCTCGGCGAAGGCGGCCGCGCCCTCCATTGCGTCCTTGGACCCGAAGACGGGGGCGATGATCTCGCCCTGCCGGGCGAACTGCTCGTCGCGCGGCCAGTCGCGGGACTCGACGATGACGCGCTTGGTGGCCGCCAGCGCCAGCGGCGCGTTCGCCGCGACCTTGGCGGCCAGCTCCTTGGCGGCGTCGAGGGCCTGCCCGGGCTCGGTGACCCGGTTGACCAGGCCGAGCTCGGCGAGCCGTGCGGCCGGGTAGTGGTCGCCGGTCAGCGCGATCTCCAGGGCGGCGTGGTACGGGATCCGCTGCGGCAGCCGCAGCAGGCCGCCCGCGCCGGCGACCAGACCGCGCTTGACCTCCGGCAGCCCGAACTTCGACTCCGAGGACGCGATGATCATGTCGCAGGACAGCGCGAGTTCGAAGCCGCCCGCCAGGGCGTACCCCTCGACGGCGGCGATGATCGGCTTGGCCGGGGGGCGTTCGGTGATGCCACCGAAGCCACGTCCGCCCTTGGTCGGATCGTCGCCGGTGAGGAACCCCTTGAGGTCCATGCCGGCGCTGAAGGTGCCGCCGGCGCCGGTGAGGACGTACACGGAGACGTCCTTGCGGGCGTCGAACTCCTCGATCGCTCCCGCGATGCCCTGGGCGACCGCGCCGTTGATGGCGTTCCTCGCCTCGGGCCGGTTGATCGTGATGACGGCGACGCCGCCGTCGACCTCGGTCAGGACCGCATCCGACATCGTCAGGACCTCACTTGGGCTGGAAGCGGATGCCGCCGTCGAACCGAACGACCTCGGCGTTGACGTAGTCGTTCTCGACCAGGGAGCGGACGAGGTGGGCGAACTCCGACGGCCGGCCCATGCGCTTGGGGAAGACGACCGGCGCGACGAGCTTCTTCTTGAACTCCTCGGCCTGCTCGCCCTGGCCGTAGATCGGCGTGTCGATGATGCCCGGGCAGATGGTGTTGACGCGGACGCCGACCGCGGCCAGGTCACGGGCGGCGGGCACGGTCATGCCGACGATGCCGCCCTTGGAGGAGGAGTACGCCACCTGGCCGGTCTGCCCTTCGAGGGCAGCGACCGAGGCGGTGTTGATGACGACGCCGCGCGTGCCGAACTCGTCCACCGGGTCGGTCTTGGCCATCGCGGCGGCGCCGAGGCGCAGGCCGTTGAACGTCCCGATCAGGTTGACCTCGATGACCTTCTTGTACGACGCGAGGTCGTGCGGGGAGCCGTCCCGGTTGACGGTCCGCGTCGCCCAGCCGATGCCGGCGCTGTTCACCACGACGCGCAGGGGCGCGCCGGTGGCGACGGCCGCGTCGACGGCGGCCTGCACCTGCTCCTCGTCGGAGACGTCGACCTTGACGAAGACGCCGCCGATCTCCTCGGCGATGGCCTTGCCCCTGTCCTCGTTAAGGTCGGCCACGACCACCTTGGCACCGTGCGCGGCAAGGTCCCGCGCGGTCGCCTCACCCAGTCCGCTCGCGCCGCCCGTGACGACGGCGGCAACTCCGTTTACGTCCATGAACAGGAGGTTACCGGAGAAGGCCGAATCGAATTCGGGTGATGTTACTCACGCGTATCAAAAAACTTTCCCAGCGGCCCACGACGCCTATTGTTCGGCCAGCTGAACGGCGGGGGCGTGACCGTTCCAGGTGGCGTAGAGCGATGAGGTGTGCCCGTCCTTCGCGAAGTCCACCCGCAGCCATCCCGGCGCGTGCCAGGTCCGCACCTCGTACCCGGCGGCCGGGGTGGCGGAGACCAGCCGGGCCGACGTGGCGGTCATCGACAGCACGACCTGGCCGCCGGCGAGGGTGTAGCTCTGGGTCTCCGTGTGCGGCGACGGCGCCGGCCGGGTGCTCGCCGACCGCGACGGCGCGGGCCGTCGGGTCCGCTTTTTCGGCGCCGCCCTCGCGGTCGGGCTCGGCGGGGGCGGGCTGGACGGGTCCGCGGCCGGCGCGACGGGCACGTGGTCGACGACGGAGTGGGCCGGTGGCGGCCCGAACACCGCGTTGTGCAGGACGGGACGCGCGCCGAACCAGACCAGCAGTACCGCCAGTGAGGTCGCGCCGCCCCAGGCGGCCACGTACGTCATCGCCCGTCGCACCGCCCCATGGTGCCGCAATCGCCGTGGTTTGTTGCTATTTCGGCGCTTCTGACACATCAGGCTCTAAGGTGCCGGGCATGGCGAATGTGCTCGTGGTCGAGGACGACCAGTACGTACGGTCGGCGATGATCCGTGAGCTCACCGAGCGGGCGCACGCCGTCCGCAGCGCGGGCACCGCCCTGGACGCCCTGCGCGAGGTCAGCCGCGCCGCACCGGACGTCGTCATCCTGGACCTGGGCCTGCCCGACCTCGACGGCGCCGAGGCGCTGAAGATGCTGCGCGGCGTCTCGGACGTCCCGGTGATCGTGGCGACGGCACGCGACGACGAGGCCGAGATCGTACGGCTGCTCAACGCCGGGGCCGACGACTACCTGATCAAGCCGTTCTCCGGCGACCACCTCAGCGCCCGCCTCGGCGCGGTGCTCCGCCGTTCCAAGCAGGTGTCCGAGCGGCGGCTGTGCCAGGTCGGCGGCCTGCGGATCGACCTCGACCGGCGCGAGGCGTACCTCGACGACCGGCCGCTCGACCTCACCCGCCGGGAGTTCGACCTGCTCGCCCACCTCGCGTCCCGCCCCGGCCACGTGGTGTCCCGGCGCGAGCTGCTCACCGAGGTCTGGCAGCAGCCGTACGGCGACGACCAGACCATCGACGTGCACCTCTCCTGGCTGCGCCGGAAGCTGGGCGAGACCGCGTCCCGCCCGCGCTACCTGCACACCGTGCGCGGCGTGGGCGTCAAGCTGATGGCGCCGTGAGGCGGTCGCTCGCGCTCGTCTCGGCGGCCGTCACCTCGATGGTCGCCCTGGCGTTCCTGATCCCGCTCGCGCTCATGGTCAAGGAGATCGCGCGGGACCGGGCGCTGGCCGACGCGGAGCGTCAGGCGGGGTCGATCGCCCCGGCGCTCGCCATCACGACCGAGCGCGCGGCGCTGCAGCGCGCCGTCGCCAGCACCCAGGCGGGAACGGCGGGCCGGATGGCGGTCCACCTGCCCGCCGAGCGGCCGGCGAGAGGCGCGGCCGGGGACACGGTCGGAACGTCACGGGCGCGGTCGGGCGACCTGGCGATCGCGATCGTACGCGGCCGGGCGTTCTCGACCCCCGCGCCCGGCGGCTACGTGCTGCTGCAGCCGGTGGCGCTGGACCAGGACCGTACGGCCATCGTCGAGGTGTACCTGCCCCGCCAGGACCTGGCACGCAGCGTCCAGGCCGCGTGGATCACGCTCACGGTCGTGGCCGCCGTCCTCGTCGCCGGCTCCGTCGTCGTCGCGGACCGCCTGGGCGCCCGCGTGGTCGGCTCCGCGCGGACCCTGGCCCGGGCCGCGACCGCCCTGGGCGGCGGCGACCTGCGCACCCGCATCGACCCGCAGGGACCGCCGGAACTGCGCGAGGCCGGACTGGCCTTCAACACGATGGCCGACCGGGTCGAGCAGCTCCTCGCCGCCGAACGCGAGCTGATCGCCGACCTCTCCCACCGGCTGCGGACACCCCTCACGGCGATGCGCCTCAACGCGGCGGCGCTCGGGTCCGAACCGGCGGCCGAGCAGACCCGGCTCGCCGTGACCCGCCTGGAGGAGGAGGTCGACCAGATCATCCGCTCGGCGCGCAAGCCGAGGGACACGGCCCGGTGCGACGCCGCCCAGGTGCTCCGCGAGCGGATGGCCTTCTGGTCGGCGCTGGCCGAGGACCAGGAACGCGACTGTGAGCTGATCGGCGCGGAGCAGCCCGTCGCCGTTCCCGTGCCGCGCGCCGAGTTGAGCGCCGTACTGGACTCGCTGCTCGGCAACGTGTTCCGGCACACCCCGGAGGGCACGGCGCTCGCGGTGACGCTGCACGCCGGCGCCGGGCTGGTCGGCATCCTCGTCGCCGACGCGGGCCCCGGGATCGCCGACCCGGAGGCCGCCTTCCGCCGGGGCGCCAGCGGCGGCGGATCGACCGGCCTGGGGCTCGACATCGCCCGCCGCATGGCCGAGGCCACCGGAGGCGACGTCCGGATCGACCGCTCCGCGCTCGGCGGCGCGCAGGTGCAGATCTGGCTGCCGACGACGCCGAAGCGGCCTGGCCGGAGACGGCAGGCTTAGAGCTCGCGCGGGATCGACGCCACCGACCGCTTCCGTCCCTGAGGACCTCGCGGACTGGCCGGGCCATCCCCAGCGCACTTCGGCTCCGCCGGAGACGGCAGTCTTAGGCGCCTTTCAGCCGGTCCTTAAGCGCGCCTTAACGGCCCTCCACGGGGGCTTCGGCGGCCGTACATTGGCACCGCCCTGCAGGCGCGCCCCGTTGATCCCGGCTCCACTGGAGGTACTCCCCCATGAACGCAGACCGCACGCGCCGCCGACGGCGAATGCCGCTGCTGGTCGGCCTCGCGGCCGTGCTCGGCGCCGGCGGCGTCGCCCTGGCGACCGGTGGCACGAGCACCGGCGGCCTGATGGCGGCCAGCGGATCGGCCGACACCGCGTCGGTCAAGGCCGCCTACCAGACCGTCTCCTCCTGGGACTCCGGCTACACCGGTCAGTACACGCTGACCAACAGCGGCTCCGACACCGTGCACGGCTGGGACCTGTCCTTCGACCTGCCGGCCGGCGCCAAGGTGACCAGCCTGTGGAACGGCGTGTCCCACCAGGACGGCGCCCACGTGACCGTGAAGAACGAGTCCTGGAACGCCGATCTCGGGCCCGGCCAGGCGCGGCAGGTCGGGTTCACCGTCGACGGCAAGGCCGCGGCCCCGACCGCCTGCCAGCTGAACGGCGCCTCCTGCTCCGGCGGCGGCGCACCGGCGCCCTCCCCCACCGACTCGCCGACCAAGACGCCGCCCTCCTCTCCCACCCCCGAGCCGCCGGCCCCGCCGTCCTCGTCGAGCGGTGGCTTCGCGCCGTACGTCGACGTGGGCCTCTACCCGCCGTTCGACCTGACCGGCACGGCGTCCAAGACCGGTGTGAAGACGTTCAACCTGGCCTTCATCACGGCCGGCGGCGGCTGCACGCCCAAGTGGGGCGGTTCACAGGCGCTCGCCGACAACGACGTCGCCAAGCAGATCGGCGCGCTGCGCGCGGCGGGCGGCGACGTGCGCGTCTCCTTCGGCGGCGCCAACGGCACCGAGCTGGCCCTCGCCTGCTCCGATACCGGGCAGCTGACCTCCGCGTACAAGCAGGTCATCAACGCCTTCAACCTCAAGAAGGTCGACTTCGACGTCGAGGGCGCCGCGATCGCGAACCAGGACGCGAACACGCGGCGGGCCCAGGCGATCGCCTCGCTGCAGAAGCAGGTGCCGGGTCTCGACGTGTCGCTCACGCTGCCGGTCCTGCCGTCCGGGCTCACCCAGGACGGCGTCAACCTGGTGAAGAACGCCAAGCAGAACGGCGACTCGATCTCGGCCGTCAACATCATGGCCATGGACTACGGCGACGGTCAGGCGCCGAACCCCAGCGGCAAGATGGGCGACTACGCCATCCAGGCGGCGACGTCCACCGAGGCACAGGTGCGTGACGCGCTCGGCGTCGGCAGCGCGTGGAGCAAGATCGCCGTCACCCCGATGATCGGCGTGAACGACACGAACACCGAGGTCTTCACCGTCGCCGACGCCAAGAAGCTCGCGGCGTTCGCCAAGCAGAAGAACCTCCCCTGGCTGTCCATGTGGTCGGCCACCCGCGACAAGCCGTGCCCCGGCGGTGCGCAGCAGTGGGCGTCCGCGACCTGCAGCAGCATCGCCCAGAACGTGCTCGACTTCACCAAGGCCTTCGCCGGCTGACCCGACTATCCCTCCCCGCTCGATGGCGGGCCGTGCGGCGCGCGCACGGCCCGCCATCTTTTCGCGCCCGAGTCAGGCGGCCGACCTGAGAGAGCCGATGACGACCGTCGCGTTCATGTCGTCGGACGTGACGGCGCGGGAGACGAGTCCGGCACCCTCCACGATCTCGACCGCCTGCTCCACCTGGCGGTCGCTCGCCTCGAACAGCAGCCGGCCGCCCGGCGTGAGCCAGGCCGACGCCGCCGCGGTCACGCGCCGGGCGACGTCCAGCCCGTCTCCACCCCCGTCGAGCGCCACCCGCGCCTCGTGATCACGCGCCTCGGCGGGCAGCAGCGCGACCTCGGCGGTGGGCACGTACGGCACGTTGGCCAGCAGAACGTCGACGCGGCCCCGCAACGTCGCGGGCAGCGGTTCGTACAGGTCTCCCTCGTACACCCGGCCGCCGACCGGCGCGAGGTTGCGGCGGGCGCAGGCGACGGCCGCGGGATCGATGTCCGCGGCGTGGACCTCGGCCGTGCCGAGCGCCGACGCCAGCGCCGCGCCCAGCGCGCCGGAGCCGCAGCACAGGTCGAGGACGACGGCCCCCCGCGGGGCGAGCGCGGCGGCCTGCCGGACGAGGAACTCGGTCCGGCGCCGGGGCACGTACACGCCCGGCTCGACCGCGACGCGCAGCCCGCAGAACTCGGCCCAGCCGAGGACGTGCTCGAGCGGCAGTCCCGCGACGCGCCGATCCACCATCGCGGCGAGCTCCTCGGACGTACGCGCGGTGTCGATCAGCAACCGCGCCTCGTCCTCGGCGAAGACGCAGCCGGCGGCCCGCAGCCGGGCGACGACGATGGAGGCAGACATGAGAGACGGCAACTCTATCCGCCCCGCCCCTCCGGCGGCGGCCCGGTGACGGTCACGTCACCTCACGGATCCCTCCGGCTGACGTAGTCCGGTTGCGTCAGGCGGGGGAGGGTTTTCCGCGCCTCCCGGCCGACGATCGATGGTGTCAATCGACCTCGGCAGGATCTCGTCCGCTCCGAGCCTCCCCTGCCAAACCGGGGGCACCACCATGCACGAGCCGGATTTCCTCCTCAGCGCCGGCGTACGCTCCGGCACGCTCCTGCATCATCTGGACGACGCGCGCCATCACGCGTCCTGGCCGACCGTCACGGCCGTCATCCCTACTCTCAACGAAGCCGACAACCTGCGATGGCTCCTGCCCCGCCTGTCCGGGGTGCAGGAGGTCATCATTGTCGACGGCGAGTCCTCGGACGGAACCGTCGACGTGATCCGGCGCCTGCGACCGGACGCCGTCATCATCAGCCAGCCGCCCGCCGGGAAAGGTGCGGCGATGCGGGCGGGTTTCCAGGCCGCGACCGGCGACGTCGTCGTCGCCATGGACGCCGACGGCAGCATGGACCCCAAGGAGATCGATGCGTTCGTCGCGTTGATCTGCTGCGGGTTCGACGTCGTCAAGGGATCCCGTTACTGCGTGGGCGGTGGGTCCGATGACCTCACGCGGCTGCGGCGGGCCGGGAACATCTGGCTCACCAGGCTGGCCAACGTGCTGTACGGCGTGCGCTGGACGGACCTGTGCTACGGGTACATCGCGCTGCGCCGCTCCGTCGTCGACCGGCTGGGGCTCGTCGCCGACGGGTTCGAGATCGAGACGGAACTCTGCGTCAACGCCGTCACCACCGGACTGCGGATCGCCGAGGTACCCAGCCACGAGTTCGACCGCAGGTCCGGCGTCTCGAAGCTGAACGCCGGCCGGGACGGCCTCCGGGTGCTGCGCACGATGGTCCGCGGGCGCCGACGGCCGACGCGCCGGGCCCGCCCGCGCCGCGCCCTGGATCGCGCCGGTCGCGAGCGGCTGGAACCGGTCCTGGAGAAGGCCGGTCTCGAGGAGGCCACCGGGTGAGATTCGACATCGCGCGCCCGGACGAGCTCGGGGAGCCGGAGCTGGCGCGCTGGCGTTCGCTGCAGGGAGCCGGCGCGGCTCTCGGCAATCCCTTCCTCGCTCCGGAGTTCACCCTGGCCGTCGGCCGGTTCCGGCCCGACGCGCGCGTGGCCGTGCTCAGCGACGGGACCGGCATCGCCGGCTTCCTGCCGTACGAACGGCACGCGCTGGGGCTGGGCCGGCCGATCGGCGCCGGGCTCACCGACTGCCAGGGCCTCGTCGGGCCGCCGGACCTGGACCTCGACGTCCGTGCGCTGCTGCGCGCCTGCCGCCTTTCGGTGTGGGAGTTCGACCACGTCCTGGCCGACCAGGCGGCGTTCGCGCCCTACCACGCCGAGACCCGCGTCGAACCCGTCATGGACCTGCGCGCGGGCTTCGCCGCGTACGCGGACGAGGCCCGGCGGAGGTCGCCCAAGACGCTGAAGACCGTCCGGTACAAGGAGCGCAAGCTCGGCCGTGAGGCCGGGGAGGTGGCCTACACGTTCGACGAGCGGGACCCGGCGGAGCTGCGGCGCCTGCTGGCGTGGAAGTCCGGGCAGTACCGCCGAACCGGCCGCACCGACCGGTTCGCGGTGCCCTGGATCGTCGCGCTGGTGGAGCACCTGCACGAGACCGGGACGGGCGTGCTCAGCGTGCTCCGCGCCGGGGGCCGTCCGGTCTCCGCCCACCTGGGGCTGCGCGCGGGCCCGGTGATGGCGGGCTGGTTCCCCGCGTACGACGTCGAGTTCGCCCGGTACTCCCCCGGCATGATCGGCCATCTCCGGATGGCGGAGGCGGCGGCCGGCGCCGGCATCGACTGGATCGCCATGGGCCGGGGCGGCCGGGAGTACAAGGACTGGCTGAAGAACGCGGAGTTCCCGATCGCCGAAGGCCGGGTCGCCCGGGTCTCGGCGGCCGCCGGCCTGCACTGGGTCCGGGAGGCCCCGGTCCGCCGCGCGCGCAGCGCCGTACTGGCCCACCCGGCGCTGTACGCGGGCGCGGACCGGGTGCTGCGGACGTACGCCCGGCTGCGCCCCGGCGGCCGCGCGGCCGTCCCCGAGGGGAAGGGGAACGTGGCGTGAAGATCTCCGTGGTCATCTGCGCCTACACCGAACAACGGTGGGACGACGTCCTGGCCGCCGTCGAGTCCGTCCAGGAGCAGCGGCTCGCACCGCATGAGGTCATCCTCGTCGTCGACCACAACGACGCGCTGCTGGAACGCCTCCGGACCGCGCTCCCGGACGTCCGGGTCATCCCCAACACCGGGCGGCGGGGCCTGTCCGGCGGCAAGAACACCGGCGTGGCCGCGGCGGGCGGCGAGGTCGTCGCGTTCCTCGACGATGACGCGATCGCCCGCTCCGACTGGCTGTCCGTGCTGGCCGCCGGGTACGACGACCCGGACGTCGCCGGCGTCGGCGGCCGTACGCTGCCGCTCTGGCCGTCCGAGGCGCCCCGCTGGTTCCCCGACGAGTTCGCGTGGGTGGTCGGCTGCACGTACCGCGGGATGGCCGCCGGCCCGATCCGGAACCTGATGGGCGGGAACGCCTCGTTCCGGCGCGCGGCGTTCGAGGTCGCCGGGGGCTTTCGCAGCGGCATCGGGCGGGCGCCGGGCAAACGGCCGCTGGGCTGCGAGGAGACCGAGTTCTGCATCCGGCTGCGCCAGGCCGCGCCGGAGACGGTGCTGCTGTTCGACGACCGCGCCGTCATCTGGCACCGCGTCCCCCGCGAACGCGCGCGCTTCGCGTACTTCCGCACCCGCTGCTACGCCGAGGGCCTGTCGAAGGTGATGGTCACCCGCAGCGTGGGGGCCGGGGACGGGCTCGCCAGCGAACGCCGGCACGCCCTGGTCGAGCTGCCGCGCGGGGTCGGGCGCGGGGTGCGCGCCGCCGCCACCGGCGACCCGGCCGGACTCGGACGCGCGGGCGCGATCGTCGCCGGGCTCGCCTTCACGCTCTCCGGGTACGCCGCCGGATCCCTTCGGAGGCCCCATGGGTGACGTCGGGGCCGCTCCCGTGCCCATCCTGATGTACCACTCCGTCGGCGGGTCGGACCGGCTCGCGGTCCGTCCCGAGGCGTTCGCCGACCAGCTCGCCTACCTCAAGGACACCGGGTACACGCCGATCGCCTTCGGCGAGCTCGTACGGCACAGGCGTCGTCCCGCACGGCCGGTGGTGCTCACGTTCGACGACGGCTACGCCGACTTCCACGAGCGGGCGCTTCCCCTGCTCGACCGGTTCGGCTTCCGCGCGACGGTGTTCGTCACCACCGGCTGGATCCGCGACGCCGGGCCGTACGCCGCGGGACGGCCGCTGGGCCCGATGCTCAGCTGGAGCCAGGTCGCGGAGATCTCGGCCTGCGGGGTCGAGGTCGGCGGACACGGCCACAGCCACGCCCAGCTCGACCAGCTCAGTGACGCGGTGCTGCGCACGGAGCTGCTGCGCAGCAAACGGCTCCTGGAGGACCGGCTGAACCGCTCCGTCACGACGATGGCCTATCCGTACGGCTACTCCAGCGCGCGCGTCCGCAGCGAGGCCCGGAAGGCGGGGTACGACGCCGCGTGCGCGGTCGCGAACGCGCCGTCGACCGGGGGCGAGGACCGGCTGGCCGTGCCCCGGCTCACCGTGCGGGCCGGCACGTCACTCACCGCCTTCGAGCGGGCGCTGCGGGGCCGCGGCTTCCTGCTCGACCACGCCCTGACCAAGGGATACGCCCTCGTACGCCGGTCCCGCTACGCCGCACGACGCACCCGAGGAACCGTGTGACGCGTCAGAAGTCACTTGCGCACGCGGAAGAAGAGGCGACACTGGAGCCCATGGCGGCCCTGCGGAGCGAGCTGTCCAATCCGCTGTTCCGCAACGCGTACGCCTTGATGATCAACGGCGGGCTCACCGGCGTGCTCGGGCTGGGCTACTGGCTCCTCGCGGCCCGGTTCTACTCTCCCGCCGAGGTCGGCCGGCAGTCCGCGCAGAACCAGGCGATGATGTTCCTCGGCGGCCTGACCGCGCTGAACTTCATCCTCATCCGGTTCATCCCCGAGATGGGCCGGGGTACGAGCCGACTGGTGCTGCGCGCGTACGTCGCGGGCATCGCGGCCGCCGCCACCCTCGCCGCCGGGTTCCTCCTCACGCTGCGGTGGTGGGGGCCGTCGTTCGCGCACCTGTCGGGGCTGGGCACCGGGATCTTCTTCGTCGCCGCGGTCGTCTCCTGGAGCCTGTTCACCGCCCAGGACGGAGTGCTCACCGGGCTGCGGCGCGCCACCGGGGTGCTCGGCAAGAACACGCTGTTCGCCGCCCTCAAGATCGTGCTGCTGGTGGTCCTGGCCGGTGTGCTGCCCGAGGACGGCATCGCCATCTCCTGGGTGCTGGCCGCGCTGCTCCTCCTCATCCCCGTCGAGGGGCTGATCCACCAGCGGCTCATCCCGCGGCACGTCGCCGCGACCGACGACGACCGGCCGGTCCCGACCGGGGCGGAGATCGGACGGTACCTCGCCGGCGACTACACCGGAACGCTCTTCTACTACGCCCTGTGCAACCTGGTGCCCGTGGTGGTCGCCGCGCACCTGGACGCCCGGACCAACGCGTACTTCTACCTCGCATGGGTGCTCGGCGCGACCGTCGACGTGCTCGCCGTCAACATGGCCACCTCGCTCACGGTCGAGGGCGCGTTCCACAGGGGCGGCCTGGCCGCCGCCTGCCGCTCGGTGCTCGTGCGGATGACGCTCATCCTGCTGCCCGCGACCGTGCTCATCCTGGTCGGCGCCCGGCTGGGCCTGTCCCTCTTCGGACCCGGGTACGCCCGGGAGGGCGCCCCGCTGCTGCGGCTCCTCGCCCTCGCCACCCTGCCCAAGGCGCTGATCGAGGTCTACATCGGCGTCCTGCGCGTGCAGCGGCGCACCCGGCTGGTCGCAGTGCTGCAGGCCGCACGGTTCGCCGGCGTCCTCGCGCTCGTCCTGGCGCTGCACGGTCCGACCGGCCCCGGGTACGCGGTGCTCGCGGTCACCACCGTGCTGGCCGTCGCGGTGCTCCCGGCCGTGCTGCGGGTGATCCGCCCGGCGACGCCCGCACGCTCCCCCGATGACGGGCGCAGCGAGCGCGGCGTGGCCGTGGCGGAGGACGGGCAGGCACCCTCGGCGTGGTCGAGGACGAGCGGACGGACGATCGCGCGGCCGACGACGGGCGGACGGGAATGGGCGTCGTTGCGGCCGCGGCGGCACCCGAGGCGGCGGCGCTTCCCGAAGCCGTGGCGGTACCCGAAGCCGTGGCGGTACCCGAGGCCGCGGCGGCAGCCGAAGCGGCGACGCTCCCCGCGGTAGCCGACGCGATACGGCCGCAGGCGAAGCGGCCCGCCCCGCGCCGTGTCTTCCGGGCCGCGTGGCCGGTGTGGGTGCTGTTCGCGGCCGGGCTCGGCCTGTACTGGATCCCGCTGCGGCACGTACGGCTCGGCCGGATGAACGGGTACGGGCTGATCTCGGTGCTGCCGGTCGCCACGCTCGCCGGCGGGGCGCTGCTCGTGACGGCGTTCTTCGTGACGCTGTGGCTGAACCGCCCCCGCCGGGCGCTCCTGCTCCTGCAGCTCGTGTCCATCGTCGTCGCGCTGCACGGTCTCGCCCCGGCCCTGGAGCCGTACGCCCGGCCGGAGACCGCCTGGCAGCACTACGGGTTCGTCGAGTACATCCGGCGGACCGGCGCGGCGGACTACGCGCTGGACGCGAGGTTCAGCTGGCCGGGGTTCTTCGCGCTCGTCGCCTTCGTGACGCGGGCGGCCGGCATCCGCGACCTGGAGCCCCTCCTGCATTGGGCGCCGGTCGCCGCGCAGCTGCTCTACCTCGCGCCGCTGTACCTCATCCTGCGGGTCATGCGGGCGAACTGGCGCGCGTGCTGGCTGGCCGCGTGGCTGTTCGTGGTGGCGGACTGGGTCGGGCAGGACTACTTCAGCCCGCAGGGCTTCACCTACCTCCTCTACCTGCTGTTCGTCGGCGTGTTGTTGAACTGGTTCCGCCCGTCGGTACGGCCCGCGGCGTGGCTGCCCCGGACCGGCCGGGTCCGGGCGTTCGTGCGCGGGCCGCTGGCCGCCGGTGAGCGGCCGCCCGCCGACGTTCCGGCCGGGACCCGCACCGTCCTCCTGGTGCTCCTCGTGGTGGTCTTCGCCGTGACGACGGCGAGCCACCAGCTGACCCCGTTCCTCACGCTGTTCACCTGCGCGGGGCTCGTGGTCGTACGGCGCTGCTCGGCGCGGGGCCTGCCGGTCCTCCTCGCGGTGATGGTCGCCGGCTGGGTCGGCTTCATGGCGACGGCGTACTGGGCCGGGCACATCGGCGACCTGTTCTCCGGTGCGGGCGCGCTGCTGTCGAACCTGACCGGAGGCGTCGCCGGCCGGGTGAGCAACGGCAGCGAGAGCCTGGCGACCGTACAGATGGCGCGGATCCTCATCGCCGCCGTCATCATGCTGCTCGCGGTGTCCGGGGCGGTACGGCGGCGGCTGCGCCGTCTCGACGACCGGGTCGCGCTCGTCCTGCTCGCCGCGCCCTTCCTGGCGGCGGGCCTGCAGAGCTACGGCGGTGAGATCGCGCTGCGGGTCTACTTCTTCGTGCTCCCCGGCGCCTGTCTCCTCGCGGCGTACTTCTTCTTCCCCACGACGTTCGCCGCACCGCGCCGCACGCTCGCGGTCGGCGCGGCGGCGCTGTGCGGGCTGCTGCTGGCGGGCGGCTTCCTGTTCGTCCGCTTCGGCAATGAGACGTTCGAACAGGTCCGCCCCGGTGAGGTGGGCGCGTTCGAGACGATCCTCCGGCAGACCCCGACCGGTGTGATCAACATCGTGTGGCAGGCCGACCCGCAGGACGACGCCGGCTACTTCCCGATGATGCCGTGGGGCGAGCGGGCGATAGAGCGCTTCGACTACACGGCCGTCCGGGCCCCCGCGAACCCGGCGGACGTCTCCGGGATCATCGCGGCGCTGAGCGAGCGGCCCGGCGGGTACTTCGTCACGAGCCTGGCCAACGAGGCGTACAACCACTACAACTACGGCCTGCCCGCCTCGTACGCCGGCCGGATGCGGGCCGCACTGGCCGCCGCGCCGCAGCTCCGTCCGGTCTTCCAGGACGGCGACGCCGCCGTCTACGCGCTGCGAACCCCAGCGGCGGGCACCGCGCCGGCTCCTGCCCGGGCGGGCCACTTCAGGTTCGGCTCGACGAGCTGGACGCCGATCGGCCTCGCCGTACTGCCGCTGCTGATCGTCCTCCTGGCCGCTCGAGAGGCCGCGCGCCTGCGCCTGGCGCCCGGCGAGGAGCGGCGGCTTCGGCCGTTGACCGGATGGTCCGCCGTTCTGGTGATCGTCCTGGCCGCCGTCATCATCGAGCGCTTCCTGGCACTGGGGACCTGATGCGCGGACGACAACGCCTGATCCTCCCGGCGGCTGCCGCGTTCCTCATCGCCTGCCTGGCCGTCGCGGCGCTCCTTCCTTCCCGCACGCCGCTCACCGGTCCGCTCGTCCTGGTCGTCTCCCTTGGCACGCCCGCCTTCTGCTCGGCCTGGCTGCTGGCCGGACTGGACCGGGCGGCGCGGCTCATCGTGGCCGGCGTCGCGGCGATCGCGCTGAACCTCGCCGTCGCCGAGGTGATGCTCGTGTGCTCGATCTGGTCACCGCGCGGGGGGCTCGTCGCGGTCGCCACCGTCTGCGCTGTCCTGTCTGCCCTGACCGCCACGATCCGTCCGAATCGCGGCAATTCGCCGGGAATACAGGAGCCGGTCCCGATGAATCCGGATGACGACGACGAGTCATGGGCGTTCGATCGCTGAACCCGAAAGCCCTGGCCGTGCGTATGGCGCCTCGAACCTAGCGGCGGCACGCCACCCCGCCTCGGCGACACACCGAGGTGGACGCACTCCAGAAGCAGATCCGGACTCGCTCAGAGGATTCACACGTCCAAATCTGGGACCCATGAGCGGATAGAGAGCCAAAGAAGGGGATAAGTCCGGTTTCTTGAATTCGCTCTTTATCGTTGTCTTACCCTGTAGTTATCTTGCCGGGAAACTGCGCGGGAATGTTACAAACAACGGCGTCCACCCGAAACAAGGGGTCCAGCGCCGTTTCGTGAAGGCCATCGCGCCATTCCGATATAAAGGAGACCGACGTGCTGAAGAAGACGTTCGCCATCGGCGGTCTGGCAATCGCCGCCGCCACCGGTGCGATTCTCACCGCTTCGCCGTCCTCTGCCCAGGTTCCGACCTGGGGCGGCGGCGGCGGCTGCTGTGGTGGCGGGACTTTCTCGTCGAACCACTTCCGCCACTTCACGCACCACCGCAATTTCGACCAGAACGAGAACGACCTGTTCAACCACATCCGCCTGCGGATCCACAACCGGAACAACAACGTCGCGATCGCCCGGAACGATCAGGCGCAGGCCCAGCGTGAGAACCAGAACCAGTTCGAGCGGCAGCGGCAGGATGAGCGGCGTCGGGAGGACCGCCGTGACATGCGTGAGCGCCGTGAGGAGCCGCGGGGCGAGCGGGGCCAGTGGGGCCTGGGCGCTCCTGGGGTCTGAGTCCAGCGGGGTCTGACCCAGGGCGGTGCAAGCCGGCGCGACCCGGCGATGGCTCGATGAACCATGCGGTGACGGCCGCTGGGCCGTCCGGTCAGGAAAGGGCGCCGGAGATGATCTCTCCGGCACCCTTCTGCCCGACGACGAAAGGAGATCGGCGTGCTTGCAAAGAAATACGCCTCTCTCGGCTTGGTGGTATCGGCCGCCGCCGGCATCTTGTGCACGGCTTCGCCGGCGAACGCCCAGGCCGACCTCGCCGGTTACGGGAGTCACCACAATCGCAATCACTTCATCCACAGACACACACATGTCAGTTTGAACCACAACCGTCCGCGTATTTTCATCCGGATATTCATTTACAACCGGAACAACAACGTCGCGATCGCCCGGAACGACCAGGCCCAAGCCCAGCGCGAACGGCAACGGCAGTTGCAGCGCCAGCGGGAGCGGGAGCGGGAAGGGGAAGGGGAAGGGGACCCCGGCACGGTGACGCGCCGCCCCGACCTCACGGACAGAAGGGCCGTTCCGTTGACCAGGCCCGTCGGGCCGGCCGCCCAGCAGGCGGCTCCGCAAACCGTTGGCAATCCCGGCATCGCGCGTGACACGGGCGCCGCCCGCGATCCCGGCACCGCTCCACTCCGGCAGAGCGCGAGCGCTGAGCAAGGCGCCGGGAGCGACCAATGGCAGACGCCCTGACCACCTGCCACACCATTCCGATCGAGCATTACAGGAGATTGAGATGTCGAAGAAGTCCTTCACTCTTGGCGGCCTCGTGATCGCCTCGGCCGCGGGCGTACTCCTCACCGGCTCGCCGGCGATCGCCACGCCGACCTGGGGCGGCGGCGGGGGTTGCTGCAACTCGCACCGCAACCGCTTCTTCTTCGCGAACCGCGACCGCCAGTTCACGCAGAACGAGACCGACCTCCTCAACCAC
>JBJMIW010000382.1:0-3952 GCA_045806665.1 Actinoallomurus sp. | reverse complement strand
GATCGTGGGTGAGGGGACTCTTCGCCGGCATGTGCTGCGGGCGATGCTCGGTGTCGTGGCCGCCGATGTCATGATGGCCGGCGGAATGATGTGGGCGAACGCCGACGTGACGCCGAGGGTGTACACGCGTAAGGAGTGGGGTGCGGTGCCGCCGAGGCGGGCACCGCGGGTGCTCGACCGTGCACCGGACCACATCATCGTCCACCACACCGCCTCGCCCAATGTCCCGGACCTGTCGCGGGCGCACGCCTTCAGGCTGTCGCGGCAGATCCAGCGGGACCACATGAAGGGCCAGCACTGGGACGACATCGGCGAACAGCTGACGATCAGTCGTGGTGGTCACGTCATGGAGGGGCGGGCGGGCTCGCTGCCGGCCATTCAGCAGGGCCGCCTCCTCGTCGGTGCCCAGTCGCTGCACCACAATCAGCACACGATCGGCATTGAGAACGAGGGCACGTACGTCAAGGCCGACGTGCCCGACAAGCTCTGGGCGTCACTGGTCGACGTCTGCGTCTGGCTGTGCACGGCCTACGAGCTCGACCCGTCCGTCGCGATCATCGGTCATCGCGACTACAACGACACGGACTGTCCGGGGGACGTGCTGTACCGCCGGCTGCCGCGGCTGCGGGTGGAGGTGGCGCGGGCCCTGGATGACACCGAGCGTCATGCCGACCCGCCGTCCGACGAGCGACGTGGCCTCGCTTCGCGTCAACACCGCCGGCTGCGCGGCCACGGCAAGTAGGGGATCCGCCGGGCCGGTGGCCGGGCGCGACGGCCGTGCCCGCACCCGGCCCATCGCTCAGGACTCCAGGGTGGAATAGCAGGCGCGGCGGCGGGCGAGTTCAGGATCGAGCCCTTCGACGAGGGCCCAGATGCCGGCCACCCGCTCCGCCCACGCGTCCGGCGGAAGGCCGCCGAGGCCCTCGGCCGCCAGGTCGTCGATCGCTCGGGTGAGGTGAGCCAGGCGCTCCCCTTGTGTAGAACACATGTTCGAAGTCTAGCGTGATCGGCTGACAACGAGGCGGATTTCCGCCGTCTTCATCGGCCGCGCGGTGCTCCGAACCATCGACCGCAAGCCTGCCGCAGGCCACCGACATTCTCACCGGCCCAGGCGACGTAGCCGTCCGGCCGTACGAGCATGGCGGGAGCCGGAGCCTCGTCCGCGTGCGGTGACCACCGTGACGCGGTCGTCCCAGGGACGCGCGAGCCTCGCGGAGGTCGGGGGCCAGGTCGAGCAGCAGAGGCGCGCCGGCCCGGGACAGGGCGGCCAGGCTGTGGCCGTACGGCATGCGCACCCACGTGGCGGCCCGGATGGAAGGAAGGCCGCGGAGGCCTGACTCAGCCGCGGACCGCGCCCGCCACCGACCAGGCGTCGGTTCGGGCGCGCAGACCGAGCGTGACCAGCCGCGCGGCCATCCAGACCCCCATCGCCAGCCACAGCGAGACCAGGCCGCCGCCCAGCACGTACGCGAGCCACGCCACCGGCAGGAACGCCGCCGTCTGGATCGCTCCCGCAACAGCCAGGTACGCCATGTCCCCCGCGCCGATGAGCACGCCGTCCAGCACGAACACCACGCCCGCGATCGGCTGCAACAGCGCCACGATCGTCAGCGCCCCGAGGAGCTGGGATCGTACGGCCGCGTCGGCGGTGAACGCGTCTGGTAGCCAGGGGCGTACGGCCAACAGGACCAGCGCGAACGCCACCCCGCAGGCGACGCCCCACTCGACCATCCGGCGCGTCGCCGCCCGAGCGGCCGCGACATCGCCCGCACCGAGCTGGCGGCCGGTGATGGCCTGCCCGGCGATCGCGATGGCGTCCAGCGCGAAAGCGGTGAGCGTCCAGACGTTCGCCGCGATCTGGTGCGCGGCGATCTGCGGGTCCCCGAGGCGCGCGGCGACCATCGTCGCGACCACCAGGACGACCCGCAGGCTCAGCGTACGGATCAGGAGGCCGACGCCGGCGGTGGCGGACGCCCGCAGTCCGTGCAGGTCCGGACGGAGCGGCGCGCCGTACGCCCGAGCGCCGCGCAGGACCATGACCACGTAAGCGGCCGCTCCGCCGGTCTGGGCCAGGACCGTCCCCCACGCCGAACCAGCGATGCCCAGCCCCAGCACCAGGACGAACAGCGCGTTCAGCCCCGCGTTGACGGCGAACATCCCGACCGACACGAACAGCGGAGTCCTCGTGTCCTGCATGCCGCGCAGCACCCCGGTGCCGGCCAGCACGATCAGCATGCCCGGAAGTCCGAGCAGGCTGATGTGCACGTACGTCTCCGCCTGCGGCGCGATGACGGCTGAGGCGCCGAACGCGCGGACGACGGCGGGGACGAGCGGCCGTCCGACGACGACCAGCACGACCCCGATGAGGGCGGCCAGCCAGATGCCGTCGACCCCCTGCCGCACGGCGGCCCGGTGGTTACCGGCCCCGACCTGCCGGGAGACGGAGGCGGTCGTACCGTAGGCGAGGAAGACGCAGAGGTTGACCAGGGTGCCGAGGATCTGCCCGGCCACTCCCAGTGCGCCGAGGGCGACCGTGCCGAGGTGACCGACGATCGCCGAGTCGGTGAGGAGGAACAGCGGCTCCGCGACGAGTGCGCCGAACGCCGGGATCGCGAGGCGGAGGATCTCCCGGTCGTGGGGGTGCCGGAACGTCATGATGTGCCACTGTAACCGGCAAATCGGACTTGACGCTTACTCGATCCTGCGGGCGGTCCTGTGGATGACCACCGCCCGAACTTTCTTTCGCCCACAGGGGGTGGACGAAATAACCACAGGTCAACTCCCTTGCCGAGGTGAGGGATTCAAGTATCCACAGGTTTTCCACAGGCGATGTGCACAGCTCGACCGGCGTGTATGCACAGGCAGTCCACAGCGCCCTCCACAGATCGTTTTGCCTCCGCTCCCGTCCCGGCCGCAGACTGTCAGACCTGTGGGATAGACGTGGAAGTCGTGAGCGATTGAGGCGGTAGGGGGTGCCGGAATGAGTGTCACCGAGATGCCCTCACACGAGCGGGAGTTCGAGCGGACCCCGCCGCACGACCTGGCCGCGGAGCAGTGCGTCCTGGGCAGCATGTTGCTGTCCCAGACGGCGATCGCCGAGGTCATCGAGATGGTGCAGACGCGTGACTTCTACCGGCCCGCGCACCAGACCGTCTTCGAGCGGGTGCTCGACCTGTACGGCCGGGGCGACCCGGTCGACGCCATCACCGTCAAGGACGAGTTGCTCAAGCGCGGCGAGCTGAGCCGCATCGGTGACGCGCCCTACCTCCACACGCTGGTCGCCTCGGTGCCCACGGCGGCCAACGCCGGCTACTACGCGAAGATCGTGCAGGAGAAGGCCGTCCTGCGCCGCCTCGTCGAGGTCGGCACCCGCATCGCCCAGCTCGGCTACAGCACCGACGGCGCCGACGCCGACGCCCTCCTCGACCGGGCGCAGGCAGAGGTCTACGCCATCGCCGACAAGCGGACCGGCGAGGACTACGCACCGCTCAGCGACATCATGCCCGGCGCCCTCGACGAGATCGAGGCGATCGGCAGCCGCGGCGGTCAGATGGTCGGCGTCCCCACCGGCTTCACCGACCTGGACGCCCTCACCAACGGCCTCCATCCCGGACAAATGGTCATCATCGCCGCGAGACCGGCAATCGGGAAGGCCCTGGCTCTGGACACCCCCTTGGCGACGCCGACAGGGTGGACCACCATGGGCGAGGTCGCCGTCGGCGATTTCTTGATCGGCGCGGATGGATTTCCGACTCGTGTGATCGCGGCTACCGATGTAATGCACGGACGGCCTTGCTATCAAGTTCAGTTTTCTGACGGTGAGGTCATCGTTGCGGATGCTGATCACCAGTGGTTGACCTGGACCAGAGCTGCTCGCAGATACGACGCCCAAGCGCGTGGTCTGGGAAAGAATTATGCAAATCCGGTAACTCCGAGTGTCGTCACGACCGAG
>JBJMIW010000381.1:0-3219 GCA_045806665.1 Actinoallomurus sp. | reverse complement strand
CCCCCCCCCCCCCCCCCCGCCGCCGTGTCACTGCGCGTCGGCCCCCACCCCGATCGGCATCGACGGGTCGTCGTGGTCCTGCTGGGTGGTCTCCACGTCGTCGTTCTCTGGCGGGGCGACCGGCTCCGCCTTCACCCAGCCGTCTCGATCCAGTGCGGTGATGAAGGCGTCGACGAGCACGGGATCGAACTGCGTGCCGGCATTGCGCCGGAGCTCCTCGACGGCGGTCTCGGCCGGCAGGCCGGCACGGTAGGACCGGGACGAGGTCATCGCGTCGAACGTGTCGGCCACCGCGATGATCCGCGCGAACTCGGGGATCTCCTCCCCGGTCAGCCCCATGGGGTATCCGGTGCCGTCCAGCCGCTCGTGGTGGTGCATGATGCCGCCCAGCGCCTCGTCGAGGAAGTCGATGCCGCGTACGATCTCCTCCCCGCGCATGGGGTGCAGCTGAACGGCGGCGTCCTCCTCCTCGGTGAGACGACCGGGTTTCTGCAGCACTTTCGTCGGCACGCCCAGCTTGCCGACGTCGTGTAGCATCCCGGCGTACCGGATCCGGATGACGCGGTCGGACCGCATCCCGATCTGCCGGGCGATCATCACCGACCCGTGCGCCACGCGCTCGCTGTGGCCGCGCGTGTAGTAGTCCTTCGTCTCGACGGCCTGGCACAGCGCGGCGACGGTGGCCGCGTGCGCCCGTCGCTGGGCGTCGATCTGGGCGAACGCCCAGCGGGCGATGAACACCGGCATCAGCACGAGGACGCCGGACAGGGGACCGGCCGCCGGCCATACGCCCGCGATGAGCAGCCCGATCATCCCGAAGGCGAGGCACCCGGGGGCGACCAGGCGTCCGGTCGCCAGCACCTCCCGCCAGGTCGCCTGCCGGCTGACGACCAGGACCGTGCCCATCAGTGCGAGGTTCACGGTGACGAACGTGACGAGCGCGCCGACGAACGGGCCCAGGATGTGGGGGGACCAGCTGGCCGCGCCCCAGCGGTAGGGGTGGCCGCCGAGGGCCAGGAAGACCGCGCCCGCGGCGTACCCGCTCAGGGCGTACTGGGCGGCGTTGAACAGGCGTTTCACAAGGCCGATGTCGCGCCGGCCGGTGACGATCGCGGTGACGCCGATCAGCGTGGCGCCGACCGGGCCGGCCAGCACCACGGCGGCCAGGCCCGTCGCGAAGCTCATCGACACGCGGGCCCGTTTGATCGTGAGGGTCGCCGCCGACGACTCGGTGACCACGAACAGGACGGCCAGCACGGCGAGTCTCGGCCAGCACACCCCCGTCAACGAGGACGTCCCGATGACACCGATCGCCAGTGCGATGACGCCGCCGGCATAGGCTCGTGCGGCAAACGGCAGTCCGCGCATCGCAGACCTCCCCGAGAGTGAGAGTAGTCACTCTGTCACACAAAGTGATCGTTAGCGAGAGTCCGCACAGGCACGGCTTTCATCAGCCGTCACCCCTGACGCCCGGCCGGAATCCGGCCGGGCGTCTCTCCGACCGGGAGGCCAGCCACCCGCGCAGTGGGGGATGCCGGTGAGTACCCGTCGGCGCCCACCGCCGGCGTGTTCATGTACCAGTCGTAGACCCAGGTTCCGTCGGTGAGCCGGTCCCAGGTGGTGAAGGGCTTGCCGTTCCGGACCCGGCCGTCGACCTGGTCGCCGTGGACGGTCTGGCAGGAGACGAGGAGCGTCGTGCCGTCCGGCACGTAGCGGACCACGTGGCCGACGTGGGGCTGGCTCTGCACCGCGAGCCCCTGGGCGTCGACACCGGTCACCTGGTACGGCAGGCCGCCATCCTCCACGACCGGGTCCTGCAGACGATGGAGGCGCTGGCCCGCGGTCCCTGGATCGCCGACCGGGAGTTCCGGATGTGGGTCGCGGAGGAGACCGCGTGGCTCCGGGCCCTCGTGGAGGGCGGTGCCGACACCAATGAGAACCTGATCGGCCGGATCGCGGAGATCGGCGGCACGGTGCTGATCGACGCGAGTCCGGGAGCCGGCACCTACATCGAGATCACCGTGCCACTGGCCGCCGGAACCGACCGCGGCGCTGAGCATGGGGTCTGATATATGCCTGCTGAGCAGGCTGTACTACGGTCGGCGGCACCGCCGCTCCGCTGAGCCCTCGACGGTCCGGCGGTAGCGCAATACCGTACAAACCCCCACCGGCAGCCGCCGGTATGTGCAAACCCCCTGGAGTTCAGGCTTGACCCCCCTCACCCCCCTCGCTGACGCTGCGCCGCCACCGATCACCTCGGCCGGCCATCCTCAGCTTCTGATCGCCGTCCTCGTGGGCATCGCCGTGATCGTCGTCCTGATCACGGTCTTCAAGGTGCACGCCTTCCTCTCCCTGACCCTGGGATCGCTCGCCCTCGGAGCGATCGCCGGCGCCCCGCTCGCCAAGACCGTCGACAGCTTCACCAAGGGGCTCGGCAGCACGGTCGCGAGCGTCGGCGTGCTCATCGCGCTCGGCTCCATCCTCGGCAAGATGCTGGCCGACTCCGGCGGCGCCGACCAGATCGTCGACACCATCCTCGCCAAGGCGGGCGGCCGGGGGATGCCCTGGGCGATGGTCCTGATCGCCGCTGTGATCGGCCTGCCGCTCTTCTTCGAGGTCGGCATCGTCCTGCTGATCCCGGTGGTGCTGCTGGTCGCCAAGCGCGGCAACTACTCGCTCATGCGGATCGGCATCCCCGCCCTCGCCGGCCTCTCGGTCATGCACGGCCTGGTCCCGCCGCACCCCGGACCGCTCGCCGCGATCGGCTCGGTCCACGCCGACCTGTGCGTCACCCTCGCGCTCGGCATCCTGGTCGCCATCCCGACGGTGATCATCGCCGGCCCGGTGTTCTCCAAGGTCGCGGCGCGGTGGGTGGACGTCCCGGCCCCCGACCGAATGCTGCCGCAGGCGAACGCCGAGGAGACCGAGAGGCGCCCGGGCTTCGGCGCCACGATGGTCACGGTGCTGCTCCCGGTCGTGCTCATGCTGATCAAGGCACTCGTGGACATCGTGGTCGACGACCCGAAGAACATGACGCAGCGGGTCGCCGACGTGATCGGCACGCCGATGATCGCTCTGCTGGCCGCGGTCATCCTCGGTCTGTTCACGCTGGGCCGTCCCGCCGGCTTCACCCGGGACCGCCTGTCGGCCGTCGTGGAGAGGTCGCTCGCTCCGATCGCGGGTGTGCTGCTGATCGTGGGCGCGGGCGGCGGTTTCTTG
>JBJMIW010000380.1:0-19658 GCA_045806665.1 Actinoallomurus sp. | reverse complement strand
TGCGGCCACGGTCGCCTCCATCCCTTTGTCCTCGTGGCTGTGGTCCAGCCCGCAGCGGTCCAATGCCTGGTCAATCGTCTCACATGTTAGTACGCCGTTCCCGATGGGCGTGCCCTCATCCAGAGCAACCCTTGTCAAACCCGCGGTGACGGAGTCGCAGACGTAGTCGAAATGCGGGGTCCCGCCGCGGATCACCGTGCCCAGGCAGACGACCGCGTCATGGTCGCGGGCGAGCTGCTGGGCGACCACCGGGATCTCCAGCGCGCCCGCGACGCGTACGACCACCGGATCGGCGACCCGGCACTCCTTGGCCGTGGCGACGGCCCGCTCCAGCAGCTGGTCGGTGACCTGCGCATGCCACCGGGTGCAGATGATGCCCAGGCTCAGCCCGGACGCGTCCACGAAGGTCGCCCCCGGGCGTCCGATCCCGCTCATCCCAGATCTCCGATCTCATGGCCCAGCCGGTCGCGCTTGGCGGTGAGGTAGCGCCGGTTGTGCTCGGTGACGAGGACGGGCAGCGCGACGCGCCCGCGGATCTCGACGCCGAAGCGCTCCAGCCCGGCGACCTTCGCCGGGTTGTTGGTCAGCACCCGCACGGACCGGACGCCGAGGTCGAGGAGCATCTGCGCGGCGTTGCCGTACTCGCGGGCGTCGACCGGCAGGCCGAGCTCGAGGTTGGCGTCGACGGTGTCGGAGCCGTCGTCCTGGCGCTGGTACGCCCGGAGCTTCGCCAGCAGGCCGATGCCCCGGCCCTCGTGGCCGCGCAGGTACAGCACCACTCCCCTGCCCTCCGCGGCGATGGCGGCCATCGCGGCGTCGAGCTGGGTGCCGCAGTCGCAGCGCTCGGAGCCGAGCACGTCGCCCGTGAGGCACTCGGAGTGCGCCCGTACGAGGACGTCCTCGCCGTCGCCCAGGTCGCCGTAGACCAGGGCGATGTGCTCGCCGTCGTCCAGGCCGCTGGCGTAGCCGACCGCCCGCCACATGCCGTGGCGGTTCGGGATGCGGGTCTCGGCGGCCCGCTCGACCATCCGCTCGGTGCGCTTGCGGTGCTCCACGAGCTGCTCGATCGAGATCAGCTTGAGGTCGTGCTCCTTGGCGAAGACCTCCAGCTGCGGCAGCCGTGCCATCGTGCCGTCGTCGTTGACCACCTCGGCCAGCACGCCGGCCGGGGTCAGCCCGGCGAGCCGGGCGAGGTCGACCGCCGCCTCGGTGTGCCCGCGCCGCCGCAGCACCCCGCCCTCGCGGTAGCGCAGCGGGAAGATGTGCCCGGGCCGGACCAGCTCGTACGGCTCGGTCGCCGAGTCGGCGAGCGTACGGATCGTGTGGGCGCGGTCGGCGGCGGAGATGCCGGTGTCGACGCCGTCGCGGGCGTCGACGCTCACGGTGTACGCCGTGCGCATCCGCTCGTGGTTGTGCGCGGTCATCAGCGGGATCTGCAGCCGGTCCAGGTCCCGGCCCTCCATGGGCACGCAGATCACGCCACTGCTGTAGCGGATCGTGAAGGCCACCAGCTCCGGCGTCGCCTTGGCGGCGGCGAAGATGATGTCGCCTTCGTTCTCCCGGTCGACGTCGTCGACGACGAGCACGGCCTTGCCTGCCGCGATGTCCGCGATCGCCTCTTCGACGCTGTCGAAACTCATGCCGCCACCACCTCGGGCTCGGTGTTCCGCCGCTGCCGGCGGTACTGCTTCAGCCAGTCACGGAAACCGGCCAGGACCAGGATGAAGAAGATGCCGTACGCGGCGCCGGAGACGTACAGCCCGGACTTGAACGCCAGAGGGACGCCCACCAGGTCGACCAGGACCCAGATGACCCAGAAGTCCACGAGCGCCCGGCTCTGCGCGAAGGTCGCCACCGCGCTGCCGACGAAGATGTACGCGTTCGCCAACGGCGACCAGGAGATCTGCAGCCAGGGGATGTCGGCGAACAGCAGGGCGACCGCGACGGTGCCCACCGCGAGCGTCCCGATGAGCGCCAGGCGTTCGCGGCCGGTCGCCGGGCGCACCGGCAGCTCCCGGCTCTCGCGGAGGCCGCGCATCCAGCGGATCCAGCCGTAGGAGGCGAGCGCGAGGAACATCACCTGCTTGAGCGCGTTGCCCGGCGCGTGCGCGCTGACCGAGGCCACCAACAGCAGGACCGCGCCGGTGAGCTGGACCGGCCACGTCCAGATGGTCCGCCGGATGGCCAGCCAGACCGTGGTCAGGGACAGGACGTTGCCCACCAGGTCGGTCCACAGGACCTTCTCGCCGAGGACGGTGATCCCCGCCTGCGTCCAGGAGCTCACCGCGCCCCTCCCGCCGTGACGAGCCGCTCGACGTACTTCGCGACGACGTCGACCTCGAGGTTCACCGGATCACCGGGGCCCTTACGGCCCAGTGTGGTCAGCTCCAGCGTCGTCGGGATCAGCGCGATCGTGAAGGCGTCGTCGCGCGCCTCGACCACCGTCAGGCTGACGCCGTCGACCGTGATCGAGCCCTTGTCGACGACGTAGCGGGCGAGCGGCGCGGGCAGCTCGATCGTCACGCCCTCCCAGCGCTCCCCCGGCTCACGGGAGACGATCCGCCCAACGCCGTCGACGTGGCCCTGGACGAGGTGGCCGCCGAGCCGGTCGGCGAGGCGGACGGGCCGCTCCAGGTTGACCGGCGACCCCGGAGCGAGGCCGGCGAGGCTCGACCGGTCGAGCGTCTCCTTCATGACGTCGACGGTGAAGGTGTCGTCCTTGAGGTCGGTCACGGTGAGGCAGACGCCGTTGACCGCGATCGACGCGCCGTGCGTCGCGTCGGAGACGACGAGCGGGCCACGCACGGTGAGGCGGGCGGAGTCCCCCGCCGGTTCGAGCGCGATCACCTCGCCCAGTTCCTCGACGATTCCGGTGAACATTCAGCTCTCCCTTCGGGCCGTTACCGGCCGGGTGGGGGTGTCGACGGCTCGGGAGACGGCCGTGACCCGCAGGTCCGCGCCGATCCGGGTGACGTCGTCGATCTCCAGGTGGCAGGCCTCGGCGAGCGTGCCGACGCCGGCGTCGCCGAGGGCGGCCGGCCCCGCGCCGAGCAGTGTGGGGGCGAGGTAGGCGACGATCCGGTCGACCAGACCGGCGGCCAGGAACGAACCGGCCAGGGTGGGGCCGCCTTCGAGGAGAACCGAGACGATCTGCCGGTCGCACAGCTCTTTGAGGAGGGCGGCCAGGTCGACGCCCCCGTCAGCGCGCGGCAGGCGGACGACGGCGGTGCGGCTCTCGAGTGCGGCCGTGTCGGCGTCCTCGGCGACGGCGATCAGCGTCGGGGCCTCGTCGTCCAGGACCCGGCTGGTCAGCGGCGTGCGCGCCCGGGTGTCGACGATGACCCGCAGGGGCTTCCGGGGCGTACGCCGGTGATCGTGCCGCTGCACGCCGCGTACGGTCAGGCGGGGATCGTCGGCGAGGACGGTGCCGGAGCCGGCGATGATCGCGTCACAGCGGGCACGGAGCTCGTGGACGTCGTGCCGGGCCTCGGGGCCGGTGATCCACTGGCTGGTGCCGTCGGCGGCCGCGGACCGGCCGTCGAGCGTCGCGGCGAACTTCCAGGTCACGTGCGGCCGGTTCAGCCGGGTGTAGGTGAGCCATTCGGCGTTGCCCCGCTCGGCCTCCGCGGCGAGCAGACCCTCTTCGACCTCGATCCCCGCGTCGGTGAGTCGGCGGGCTCCCCCGCCCGCGACGGGGTCCGGGTCGGCGACCGCGTAGACGACGCGCTGGACGCCGGCGTCGATGATCGCACGGGTGCACGGGCCGGTACGGCCCTCGTGGTCGCAGGGTTCGAGGGTGACGACCAGAGTGCCGCCGCGGGCGCGGTCGGCGGCCTCCCGGAGTGCGACGACCTCGGCGTGCGGTCCGCCGGCGTACGCGTGGTACCCCTCGCCCGCGACCTCGCCGGCGGCGTCCAGGACGACGCAGCCGACCACGGGATTGGGACTGGTCTCACCGCGGGCGCGGGCGGCGAGCGCCAGCGCCCGGCGCATCGCCCGCTCCTGCGCGGGATGAATGGTCACCCGGGCCTCCCTCATCAGGCTCCGGGTGCGCGGCAGGGCCGCAGAGGCCATGCCCGAAAGGGCGCGGCCGCGTGCTGCCTCCCATCCGGACTTTAACCGTCGGTCCCGGAGTTCCACCGGGTCAACCGGCCGATGGTTTCGGCCGGGTCGCGGACTGTCACCGCCGGTTCGGAATTTCACCGACCCCGGAGCACGCTTTCACTGACTCGCAACCAGTGTGCCATGCCGGGCATTCCGCGCCACACCCGAGTAGGCCCCTGCGTCCACTTGGCCAAACAATCGATCGCTTGGCTCAGTATGAGATCGAGTGGCGCTCCGGGCCTCTGGTTCGATATAGATCGAATGTCGTTCTAGTGAGAAAGATGAGGTCGGAGCCGATGACGCAGCGCACGGAGTGGATCGAGCCTGGAGCGTTCCCGGTGGCACCGGGGGTGCACCGGATCCCTCTGCCGCTCCCGAGCGACGGCCTGCGCGCCGTCAACGTCTACGCGATCGTCGGTGCGGACGGCCTCGTGCTGATCGACGGCGGCTGGGCGCTGGAGGAGTCGCGGCGCCGGCTGGAGGCGGCGCTGAAGGAGATCGGCTACGGTCTCGGGGACATCACCCGGTTCCTCGTCACCCATGTCCACCGGGACCACTACACGCAGGCCGTGGCCGTTCGCCGCGAGTTCGGCACACGGGTCAGCCTCGGCATCGGCGAGCGCGAGACTCTGGAGTTGCTGACCCGGCCGCCGCGCCGGGAGGATTCGCCCCAGCTCGCACGGCTTCTCGCCTGCGGTGCGGGACCGCTCATCGACCGCCTCAAGGTCACCTGGGAGGAGGGCGGTCACGACGCGCTCGCATGGGAGATGCCGGACGACTGGATCGACGGCCGCACCGCGGTGCCGCTCGGCGAACGCGAGCTCCTCGCCGTCCCGACGCCGGGCCACACCCGGGGTCACCTGGTCTTCGCCGACCTCGACGCCGGGCTGATGTTCGCCGGCGACCACGTCCTGCCGCACATCACGCCGTCCATCGGCTTCGAGAGCGCGCCCGGCGCGTCCCCGCTCGGGGCGTATCTCGACTCCTTGCGGCTCGTCAAGGAACTGCCCGACCTGCGGCTGCTGCCCGCCCACGGGCCGGTCACCGACAGCGTGCACGCCCGCGTCGACGCCCTCCTCGAGCACCACGCCGAACGCCTCGACGCGAGCGAGGCCGCGGTCGCCGCCGGTTCCGGCACGGCGTACGAGACGGCGCGCGCGCTCACCTGGACTCGGCGGGAACGGTCCTTCGACGACCTCGACCTGTTCAACCAGATGCTCGCCACCACCGAGACCCACGCGCACCTGGAAGTGCTCGTCACCCAGGGCCGGCTGCGCAGCCGCGTGGACGGCGACGGTTCGGTGATCTTCGAGCGCGCAGTGCAGGGGGTCTAGGCGCGGCCTACGAGACGTAGGCGGCGCTCGCCCGCCGGCGCAGGGACCGGACGGCCTCCGCGGGGTCGTCGGCGGAGTAGACCGCCGAACCGGCCACGAAGACGTCCGCGCCCGCCTCGGCGCAGCGCTCGATGGTCTCGGCGTTGACCCCGCCGTCGACCTGGAGCCACACGTCGAGGTCCCGGCCCTTGATCAGGTCACGGGCGCGCCGCACCTTGGGCAGGACCACGTCGAGGAACGACTGCCCGCCGAAGCCCGGTTCGACCGTCATCACGAGCAGCATGTCGATCTCGGCGACCAGGTCGGCGTACGGCTCGACGGCCGTCCCCGGGTTCAGCGCGAGTCCCGCGCGGGCGCCGGCCGAACGGATCGCCCGGAGCGTACGGATCGGCGCGCTCGCGGCCTCGGCGTGGATCGTGACGCTGGACGCACCCGCCTCGGCGTACCCGGGGGCCCACCGGTCCGGGTCCTCGATCATCAGGTGGCAGTCGAGCGGCAGCGGTGTGACCTTGAGCAGCGACTCGACCACCGGCAGCCCGAGCGTGAGGTTGGGCACGAAGTGGTTGTCCATCACGTCGACGTGGATCCAGTCGGCGTTGGACACCGCCGTCACCTCGTCGGCGAGGCGGGCGAAGTCGGCGGACAGGATGCTGGGAGCGATTTGCACGGCCATGATGCCGTCAAGTGTAGAGACGGCGGCCCTCCCGTCGACGGCGGGCGGCCCGGTTCACCCCGCTGATCCCCCGTCCTCGGGAGGGTGGGCGGCGACGCGCTCGGCGTCGAGGTCGGCGGCGGCGGACCTCAGCGCGGCGACGGTGACGGCGACGGACGGTCGGCGCACGCTCGCGGTCCGCACGACGGCATAGACGTACCGGGTCATCGAGCGCGGCAGCCGGCGTACGGCGATCCCCGGCACGCCCACGCTGAGCGCGAGGCCGGGGATGGCCGCGACGCCAACGCCTCGGGAGACCAACCCCAGGATCGTGCCGAGCCCCTCGAACTCCCACGGCATCGACGGGGCGCCGCCGAAGTCGGCGAGGAGCCGGTCGAACGCGTCACGCGACGGCTCACCAGGCGGTGCCGCCATCCAGGGCTCCTCGCGAAGCCGCCGCAGGTCGAGCCGGATGGCCGGGTCGGCCGCCCAGTGGTCGGCCGGCACGACGAGGACGACGGGGTCGTGCATCAGGAGCGTGAACCGCAGGCTGCCGCCGCCACGGGTGGGAAGGCGGCCCGTCCAGTCGTCGATCAGGGCGACGTCGACCTCCCCGGAGCGCACCTGCGGCAGACCGTCTCCGGAGCTCTGGCGGAGCTGGAACGTCAGACCCGAGTGCCGCCGCAGGCTGTGCGCCAGCGCGGGCGCGAACGCCACGGCCGCCGTCGGGAAGGCGGTGAGGACCACGTGCCCGGAGGGCTCCGGCTCGGCCATGTCGGCCTCGGCGAACTCGATCATGCGCAGGATCCGCTCGGCGTGCCCGACGAGCCGCCGGCCGGCGTCGGTGAGTTCGGCGCTGCGCGCGGTGCGGTCGAGGAGCGTCGCGCCGACCTCGCGCTCGAGCACGGCGAGCTGTTGGGAGACCGCCGACGCAGTGTAGCCGAGGGCCTTGGCGGTGGCGGCGATGCTGCCGCGCTCGGCGAACTCACGCAGGAGGCGGAGCCGCCGGACGTCGAGCATAAGAGCATCTTATGCCTAGCAGCGGAAAGCCTCGCTTGTGGTGATGGACCGAGAGGCTGAACGATTGAGGGGTGCGGCGCCGCGCATGACCACTTTTCCGACTTAAAGCTCCCTTGGAGTCATTCGAAATGTCAGTCGCCATCTCCGCGACTCTCGCCGCCAACGAGGCACTCGACCACAGACGACGGGCCGGCCTGCCGGTGCTTCCCCTCGCGTTCGGGGAGGCCGGCCTGAACGTCCACTCGGCCCTCGAACGCCGGCTCGGCGCGGCCGCCGGCCGCGGCGCCTACGGCCCGGTCGCGGGCAGCGCCACCCTGCGGAGCGCCGCCGCGGGGTACTGGCGCCGCCGCGGGCTGTCCACCGACCCCGCTCTCGTGGTGGCCGGCCCGGGCAGCAAGCCCCTCCTGTACGCCCTGCTGCTGGCCATCGGCGGAAGCGTCATCGTGCCGCGGCCGAGTTGGGTCAGCTACGCCGCCCAGACCCGCCTCATGGGCACCGAACCCGTCTTCGTGCCCATCCGCCCTGGGGAGGGCGGCGTTCCCGACCCCGGAGCCCTGGCCGGGGCGGTCGCGCGGGCCAGGGCCGCCGGTCAGCGCGTACGCAGCGTCGTCCTGACTCTCCCCGACAACCCCACGGGCACGCTCGCCCGTCCCGGCACCGTCCGCCGGCTGTGCGAGGTCGCCCGCGAGCTGGACCTCGTGATCATCGCCGACGAGATCTACCGCGACCTCGTCTTCGACCAGGACGCCGACTTCCCGTCCCCGGCACGGTTCGCGCCGGAGCGTACGGTGATCACCACGGCCCTCAGTAAGAGCCTCGCGCTCGGCGGCTGGCGGATCGGAGTGGCGCGGCTGCCCGAGGAGCTGCACGGCCTGCGGGACCGGCTCGCCGGGGTGGCGAGCGAGATCTGGTCGAGCGCGTCCGGCCCGGTGCAGGAGGCGGCGGCGTACGCCTTCGGCGAGCCGGCGGAGATCATCGACCGGGTCACGGCGAGCCGTCGCCTGCACGCCGCCGTGGCGAGCGCGATGGCGGAGCGGTTCGCCGAGGCAGGGGCGCACGTGGCGGCGCCGCAGGGCGGCTTCTACTGCTACCCGGAGTTCACCGGGCCCTACCGTGACCACCTGCGGGAGCGGTTCGGGATCGGCACGTCCGCCGACCTGGCGGACCTCCTCCTCGAGGAGTACGGCGTCGGTGTGCTGCCCGGGAGCGCCTTCGGCGACCCGCCCGAGGCGTTGCGGATCCGCGTCGCGACGAGCCTGTTGTACGGCGACGCTCCCGAACAGCGTGACACCGCCCTGGGCGCCCCCGATCCGCTGGCCCTGCCCTGGATCGCGGACGCCTTGAACCGCGCCACTGAGGTGCTCACGGACCTGACCGCCGGAGTCCGCGAGCCGATGCCGGTCTCCGCCTGACGCCGTCCGCCGCCGGGGGTCGCCGAGCCTGCGGGCCCGCCGGTCCTCGGCGTTCGTCCTGCCCGGAGACGGTCACGCGCGGGGCGCTAGGAGGACCTCCCTCGGCGCTGGCCGAGGGAGGGTCAGGGACGGCAGCACAGGAGAGCGCATCCCCGGACCACCGTCAGGCACGACACGCAGGACAACGGGCACCCGCATCCACCCGACGACCGTCAGGCACGACGGCGCAGGAGGGCTGGCACCCACATCGACCGGACCACCGTCAGGCACGACGGCGCAGGAGGGCTGGCACCCACATCGACCGGACCACCGTCAGGCACGACGGCGCAGGAGGGCGAGGAACATCGCGTCGGTGCCGTGCCGGTGCGGCCAGAACTGGGCGTACGGACCGTCGCCCAGGCCCGGCACCTCCTCCAGGTGCGCGGGGGCGTCCATCCGCTCCACGTCGTCGCGGCCGCGCAGGACGTCGTCGACGACGACCCTGGTCTCGGCCAGGTGCGGCGAGCAGGTGACGTACGCGACCACGCCGCCGGGCCGTACGGACTCCAGCGCCGACGTGAGCAGCCCCCGCTGCAGGGGGCCCAGCTCGGCGACCGCCTGCGGACCGCGCCGCCAGCGCGACTCCGGGCGGCGGCGCAGCGCGCCGAGGCCGGTGCACGGCGCGTCCACCAGCACCCGGTCGAAGGATCCGGGCCGCCAGGCGGGCCGGGTGCCGTCCACGACGGCCACCTCGCCCGCGTCGTCGACGCTGCCCGCGACCAGGCGGGCCCGGTGCGGCTGCACGTCGCAGGCGAGCAGGTGCGCGTCCCGCTCGCCGGCCAGCCCCGACAGCAGGCCGGCCTTGCCGCCCGGTCCCGCACACATATCGAGCCAGCGGCGATCCGGGCCCTCGATGGCGACTCGTGCGAGGGCCAGGGCGACGAGCTGGCTGGCCTCGTCCTGAACGGCGGCGCGGCCCTCGGCGACCGCGGGGATGGAACCGGGATCGCCCTCGGCCAGGTAGGCGGCGTACGGGGAGTACGCCGCGGGCTCGCCGTCGAGTTCATCGACGGTCGCGCGGCCCGGCCGGGCCACGAGCGTGACGCGGGGGCGCTCGTTGTCGGCGGCCAGCAGCGCCTCGATCTCCCGCGGCCCGACCGCGTCGCGCAGCGCGTTCACGATCCAGCGCGGGTGGCTGTGCACGACGGCGAGCCGCTTGGTCTCGTCCTCGGGCGCGACGATCTCCAGCCACGCGTCGAGGTCGCGGGCGGCGACCTTGCGCAGCACCGCGTTGGCGAACTTCGCCTGGCCGGGACCGGCCACCGAACGAGCGAGGTCCACGGCGGTACCGACGGCGGCGTGCGGGGGGATGCGCGTGCGCAGCAACTGGTGGGCGCCGAGCCGCAGGACGTTCAACAGCGGCTGGTCGATCTTGGCCACCGGCCGGTCGCTGCACGCGTCGAGCACCGCGTCGTACGTACCGCGTCCGCGCAGCGTGCCGTAGGTCAACTCGGTCGCCAGCGCGGCGTCGCGGCCGGTGAGCCCGCGCTCGCGCAGCAGCGACGGCAGCAGCAGGTTGGCGTACGCGTCACGCTCGTCGACGGCCTGCAGGACGTCGTACGCGGTGCGGCGGACGGGGTCGCGCGGACGTCGCTGCGCGGGCTTCCGGTTCGGCCGCCCTCCGTGGCCGGACGTGCGATGGGGTTGCCGGGGCGGCATCAGGTCAGCTCGTCCTCATCGGTCGGGTGGACGCCGCGCGCCCAGGCGGTCGCATCCATGCGCTGCTTGCCCTGCGCCTGGACCTGCCCGAGCAGCACCGGATGGCTGCCCGTGCCGGCGAAGATCTCCTTCTTCGTCACCCGCAACCGGCCGGGCGCGAGCGGCGCGGCGTCCGGAGCGGGCCGGACGGGGCCCAGCTTCAGCCGTTCGCCGCGGAAGGTCGTCCAGCCCCCGGGCGCCGGCGTACAGGCGCGGAGCAGCCGGTCGACGTGCAGGGCCGGCTTCGTCCAGTCGACGCGGGCGTCGTCCGGGGTGAGCTTGGCGGCGTACGAGACGCCATCGGCGGGCTGCGCGCGGGGCTGAAGCGAGCCGTCCTCGATGCCGTCCATGGTCGCGACGAGCAGGTGCGCGCCGGTCCGGGCCAGGCGGCCGAGCAGGTCGCCGCTGGTGTCCTCGGGCAGGATCGGCTCGGTGACGACGCCGTAGACGGGCCCGGTGTCGAGGGCCTCTTCGATCTGGAACGTCGCCGCGCCGGTGATGTCGTCGCCGTGCAGCACGGCGTGCTGAACGGGCGCCGCACCCCGCCAGGCGGGCAGCAGCGAGAAATGCAGGTTGACCCAGCCGTACCGCGGGATCTCCAGCGCCGTGCGCGGGATCAGCGCGCCGTACGCGACGACCGGGCAGCAGTCCGGCGCGATCTCACGGAGCCGGCCGAGGAACTCGGGGTCCTTGACCTTGGCGGGCTTCAGCACCTCGACGCCCGCCTCGGCCGCCCGCTCCGCGACCGGGCTCGGCGTGAGCCGGCGGCCGCGTCCGGCGGGCGCGTCGGGCCGGGTGACGACCGCGACGACCTCGTGACGGGACTCCAGCAGCGCCTCGAGGGCGGGCACCGCGGTCTCCGGCGTTCCGGCGAATACCAGGCGCACTAGCGGTCTCCGTCCGCGCTCACAGGGCCTTGCCGAACGTACGGTGCGGGGACTCCTTGACGACGGGCTTCGGATCGCCGAACCACTCGGCCTCGCGGATGGCCTTCATCGCGGCCTTTCGCTGCTCCGGGTCGAGCCGGTCGATGAAGATGATGCCGTCGAGGTGGTCGGTCTCGTGCTGGACACAGCGGGCCAGCAGGTCGGTGCCCTCCAGCATGATCGGCTCGCCGTACATGTTGAAGCCCTTGGCGACCACGCCGACGGCGCGCTTGGCCGGGAAGACGAGACCCGGCAGCGACAGGCACCCCTCGTCCCCCTCCTCCTGCTCGTCCGACAGGTCGAGGGTGGGGTTGACGACGTGGCCGAGCTGGTCGTCGACGTAGTAGGTGAAGACCCGCAGGCCGACGCCGAGCTGCGGCGCGGCGAGCCCGACGCCCGGCGCGTCGAGCATGGTGTCCGACAGGTCCTTGACCAGCGTCCGGAGCTCCTTGTCGAAGTCCTTCACCGGCTCCGCCGGGGTCCGCAGGATCGGGTCACCGAAGAGGCGGATGGGCTTGACTCCCACGTACGGCTCCGTTCGACGTTCTGGGGCTGAAGCATCCAGTCTACGGAGGTCGCGGCACCGGAAGCGCTCAGATAAGCTCCAGCGGGTCCATCTGGACGCGGACGACGTCGGTGGCCTTGCGCGCGCTGCGGGCGGCCTGGGCGGCCTTCAGGCACCGGGCCAGGACGGCCCCGCGGGCGCGGTCCACCCGGACGAGCGCGCGCTCCTGACCGTCGCCCACCTCGACGGGTCCCAGCACCTCGGCGTCCGGTGGCAGGCCGGCCGCCTCCACCAGCTCCCGGACGGCCTGCGGGCTGCCCGTCAGGGACGCCATGCGCACGGCGGGCGGGAAGCCGAGCTCCCGGCGTTCGGCGAACTCGCGTTCGGCGAAGGTCGCCGGGTCCCAACGGATCAGCGCCTGGACGGGGGCCAGGGCACCGTCGGCGAACACGACGACGGGCCCGCCGGGGCGTACGAGCGCGGCGGCGTTCGTCCACCGGCGCAGCGCCTCCTCACCGGCCCGCAGGTCGGCGCGGCCGAGCAGTACCCAGCCGTCGAGCAGGAGCGCGGCGGCGTAACCCTCCGCGGGCGTCGGCTCGGCGCCGGGGGTGGCGACGACCAGCGCGGGCTCGGCGCCCACCGAGGCCAGCACGCCGTCCCGCCCCGAGGTGCGGATCGGCACGCCGGGAAAGGCGCGGCCCAGTTCCTCGGCGGTGCGCCGGGCGCCGACCACGACCGCCCGTACGTGCCCGCTCTCGCACTCCGGGCAGCGCCACGCCCCGGCGATGCGGCCGCACCACCGGCAGTACGGCGCGGCGTGCCCCGAGGTCAGGGCGAGCGGACCCTCGCACTCCGGGCAGCGCGCCGGTCCGCGGCAGCGGGCGCAGGCCAGGGCCGGGACGTAGCCGCGGCGCGGCACCTGGACGAGGACCGGGCCCTTCTCCAGTCCCTGCCGGGCGGTGCGGAACGCCAGGTGCGGCAGCCGCGCCGTGCGCGCGGCCTCGTCGCGGGCGAGCTCGGCGTCGTCCCCGGCGGGCCGGACGTACGGCATCGACCCCCGTAGCCGGTCCCGGTCCGGGACCAGCGGGTGCGCCCAGCCGGAATCGATGAGCTGCGTGCCGTCGGTCGTGCGCGTGAACCCGCCGATCAGCGCACCCGCGCCGGCCCGGTGGGCCCGCAGCGCGAGCACCTCGCGGGCGTGCGGGTACGGCGCGTGGGGTTCGGCGTGAACGTCGTCGCCGTCGTCCCAGAGCACGACGAGGCCGAGGTCGCGGACCGGCGCGAACATCGCGGCACGGGTGCCCACGACGGCCGTCACCTCGCCGCGCAGCACGGCGAGCCAGCGGCGGTAGCGCTCGGCCGGGCCGAGTTCGGCGGTCAGCGCCACGTGCCGGCCCGGGCCCAGGGTGGTCTCGAGTGCCGTGTCCACCCGCGCCACCTCACGGCCGTCGGCGACCAGGATCAGGACTCCGCGCCCGCCGTCCAGCGCCGCCTGCGCGGCGCGGACGACCGCGTCGGTCCAGTCCGTCCCCGGCAGGGCGGTCCACACCGCGCGGGGCGCGCGCCCCTCCGTCAGGGCGGCGAGGAACGACGGCCCCGCCCGGTAGGCGTCCCACGGCCCGGGATCGGTCGCGGCGGCCGTGCCCTGACCCGCGTCGCGGTCCTCTTCCTGCCGCGGATCCACCGCAGCCGTGTCCTGATCGGCGTCGCGATCCTCGGTGTTCTTCCGCTCCCCCTCGACGCGGGCGTGACGGGGCGGGACGGCCAGGCGCAGGACGTCGGCGAGCGTGCCCGCGTATCGGTCGGCCACCTCGCGGGCGAGCGCGGCGATCTCGGGGGTGAGCACCGGTTCGGGGGAGGTCACGCGCTCGAGGAAGGACAGCCGCCCGTCGTGGTCGCTCTCCTCGGCGCGCTCCAGCAGGAACCCGTCGACCAGCTGACCCGCGAACCGCACGCGTACCCGGCAGCCGGGCACGGCCTTCTTGTCCAGGTCGGCGGGTACGAGGTAGTCGAACGGCCGGTCCAGGTGCGGCAGGGACACGTCGACGGCGACCTTGGCGACCTTGAGCGTCTCCGCGGGCCGCCGCGCGCCCTTCCGCGCCTTTCCGGAGGTCTTGCGGTCGGCGCCCGGGCCGGGGACGGCCGTCAGGCCGTCCATGCCGGGGATCTGGGGAGTGATCCCGGGCCCCCCGCCGTCGTTCGCCACTCCCCCGTCCTACCAGACGACGGACGTGCCGACGCCGTGCGCCGGGCGGTGACCCGGCACGCCGACCGGCCTGGACGCCGCACGCCGAGACCCGGTCGTATGTCCTCGACCGTGACCATTCCCGCCCGCCCCTCTACGGTCCGTACGGTTCAGCAGTCCGGCGCGGAGCAGGTCAGTTCGACGTCCTCCCTGGCGTCGTCCGCGAGGGTCCGGCCTGGCGGTCCCGCCGGGGCGTGGTGCCGTTCGAGCCGGGCCGCGATGGCAAGGGCCCGAAGCGAGTGGGACCGGACCAGGTGCTGCCGAGAGGCGGCGGACCGGGTCCGGCGTTCAGGGATGCTGCTGTTCATGGTGACCTCCGGGGGTGGGGAACGTTCCGCCAAATGGCGTCACATCTGCCTCTCCTACCTCAAAGCGCAAGATCACTCGTGAATATTCCGACAAGTGAATGGCTCCCCCACGGCCTCATGACGGCCGAGGGCTACATCCGGGCCAGCGACGTCAAACCCGTCACCGGCTACCGGGAACCGGTCGGCCGGGCCATTCCCATCCGCTGACACTCGCAGAGGATCGCCGACATCTCCGACGCGCGGCTGTGGCGGACGAACACCGAGCTCACCTTGAACGTCCGACTCGACCTCGCCCGGGCTGTGAGCGTGCCCAGCCCTCGCACCGCCCCGAGACGGAGACCGATGAGTTGGCAGGGGACCGTTTATCCGGGGCGGCACCCTGAACAAGGGGCGAAAGACCACGGCATCAGATCGTGTCGTCGAGCCAGTCGAAGATGCGCGCCACCGCCAAACGCATAAGCGCGCAGGAGTCCGTCCGTGCGCTGACGGGGTGGCTTGCTCGGGCTTCGGCGTCCAGGCGTTCCGCGGTGGACAGCCAGGCGTTGTGCCAGCCGTCGTAGTCGCCGGAGGTGACCTGGGAGGCGGTTGCGATGACTTCGCCGACGTCCGAGCCGCCGTAGACGGCCTGGCCGATTTTGCGCTGGGTCTCGAACCAGAACTGCTGGTCGTCCTGGAACATCAGCTGCTGCATCGCATCTCCCTTTCAAGAAGGGCGCGGAAGGTGCGCGCGGGCCGACCGGTGAGGCGCTGGACGGTGTCGGTGATGCGGTTCTCAGACCCCTCGGCGATGGCACGGTCCATGTCGGCCAGCATCGAGGCGAACTCCGCCGGTATCAGCGCCGTGAGGCGATCGCGCATGTGCTCGTAGGACAGACGGCGGTGGACCACGGGCCGGCCGGTGACCTCGGTGATGATCGTGGCGATGTCGTCGTGGCTGAGCGCCTCCGGTCCGGTGAGGACGAGATCGGTGTTGGGGGCGTGTTCGTCGGTCAGGGCGTGGACGGCGACGGCCGCGATGTCCTCGGCGTCGACGAAGCCGACCCGGCCGCTCCCGGTTGCGGTCCGGATGATGCCGTCTTCACGGATGCTCACGGCGTGCGCGTGCGTGCCGGTGAAGTTCTGCATGAACCACGAGGGCCGCAGCACCGCCCACTGTTCGAACAGATCGGGCAGGGCCTGGTGCACCGTTCCCACCGCCGGACCGCCCTCGGGGATGGCCGAGGAGCTGAGGAGCACCGCGCGGTGTACGCCGGCGGTGCGGGCCTGCCGGAGGAACGGCAGCATGACGGTCGCCGGGTCGGAGTCGCCCAGGGGCGGTATGAGGTAGACGCGGTCGACTCCGTCGAGGGCGGCAGCGTGGGTGGCGGGGGCGTACCAGTCGAAGGGGACCGGCTCCGTGCTGGGGACCGGGGTGGCGTGACGGCTGGCGGCTTTGACGCGGTGGCCGGCGGCTGTCAGCTGCGCGGCGGTGCGGCTGCCGGTGGTGCCGGTTGCGCCGATGACCAGAGTGGTGCCGGTGGTGGTCATCGGCTGCTCCCGGTGAAGTCGGTGCCGGGTTCGAGGACGGCGAGGGAGTTCCATTAGTCGCGGTAGGAGGTGATGCGCCCGTCCTGAACGGTTACGACGGCGATGTAGGTCATGTCGAAGGCGCTGTCGGTCTCCACCAGGCGGCCGACGCCGCGCATCTCGACCACGATGATCTCCGGATCGGTGGTCTGGTGGATCCGCAGGGCGGGGAAGTCGTGCAGATCGATGTGGTCGGGGTAGTGGCGCATGTAGGTGGCGATGGCCTCCTTGCCCTCCAAACGCTCGGGCCAGCCGTCGGGGGCGAAGGGGAACTCCATGACGCCGTCCTCGGCCCACAGGCCGACCCAGCCAGAAATGTTCTTGTCCAGCAGCAGCCGCAGGCTGTGGCGGTAGAGATCCGCTGGAGAAGTCGGTGCGGACATGGGTATCCTCCATCTGCAGAATCCGGACCCTTGGTCCGTTTTGACGATACGGACCTGGGGTCCGTTTTGCAAATGGAGGAGCAGCATGCCCGAGCGCAAGCCCCGCAAGGACGCCGCCCGTAACCGGGCGGCCGTCCTCGCGGCCGCCGACGCCCTCTTCGCCCGCTGCGAGAGCCCCGAAGACGTCACCATGGCCGACATCGCAGCAGCGGCCGGCGTCGGTAAAGGCACGCTCTTCCGAGCCTTCGGCGACCGCCCCGGGTTGCTCCGCGCGCTGTACGAGGCGCGGCTCGAACCGGTCAGGGAGGCCGTCGAGGCCGGCCCGCCACCCCTGGGGCCCGCCACCCCACCGCAGCAGCGCGTACCCGCCCTGCTCGACGCCGTCCTGTGCTTCAAACTCGACAACCGCCGCCTCGCGCTGGCCCTGGAGGAAAGCGGGAGCAGCAGCCCATACCAGGCGGAGCATTACGAGCGATGGCACGGCCTGCTCCAAGCCGTACTGGAGCAGATCCCCGACCTGACCGACAGCGACTTCACCGCCCACGCCCTGCTCGCCGCCACCCGAGCCGACCTCGTCGAGCACCTGGCCGGACAAGAGCGCGTGCCACGCGAAAGAATGCGCGCGCAATTGGCGAACTTCACCACCAGAGTCCTGGGCTCTGGCCCCCTGCATTGACCGCCGAGGACTGATCGAGGATCGGGCGGGCCCTTGATGAGCGGAGCCTCTCGCAAACGGTGTCGTTGGTGAGAGCCGCTCCAGGGTTTCGTTCAGGCGGAAGTCCTCTGCGTCCACGCGCTGGCTGGACAGGCGTCCGGCAACAGTGGCGTTCGGATTTCAGGCGGCCGTGAACGTGACGGGCAGGTGCTGCAAGCCGCGCAGCCCGGCGACCTGCCGGGGCAGTTCTCCGTACGGCACGGCGAGGGCGAGATCATCGAGCCGGCGCAGCGCCGTCCCGATGGCGATCCGACCCTCCAGCCGGGCCAGCGGCGCGCCGAGGCAATAGTGGACGCCGTGCCCGAACGCCAGGTGGGCGCCCGCGGCCCGTGCGACGTCGAGACGGTCCGCGTCGGGGAACTCCGCGGGGTCGCGGTCGGCGACCGCGGTGGCGATGATGACGGTCGCGCCCCGCGGAATGCGCACGCCGCCGATCTCGAGGTCCTCCGCCGCGATGCGCAGGATGCCGGGGTCGACCGGCCCGTCGTAGCGCAGGAACTCCTCGACGGCGCCGGGGAGGAGACCCGGATCGTCGCGGAGGAGCTTCAGCTGGCCGGGGTGGGCGAGCAGCGCCGCGATCCCGTTGCCGATCAGGTTGACCGTCGTGACGTAGCCGGCGACCAGCAGCAGGAAGGCCATTGCCACCAGCTCGCCCTCGTCGAGCCGCTCGTCGCGGTCCCTGGCGGTGATCAACGCGCCGAGCAGGTCGTCGGCGGGATCGGTCCGCTTGGCCGCCAGGAGCCCTTCCAGGTAGGACCACATGTGCCGCCACGCCCGGTCAATCGCCTCGAGGTCCGGCCGGTCCGGGTGCTGGGCGAGCATCACGTTCGTCCAGTCCTGGAAGCGGTCCCGGTCCGTCAGCGGCACGCCGAGCAGCTCGCTGATCACCGTGACCGGCAGGGGCAGGGCGAACTCCTCGATGAGGTCCGCCCGGCCGGCCGGCGCGACCGCGTCCAGCAGCCCATCCGCGATCTCCTGCACGCGCGGTTCGAGCTCCGCCATGCGGCGCGCGGTGAACGCCTTGGACACGAGACGGCGCAGCCGCGTGTGGTCGGGTGGGTCGAGGCGGATCATGCTCCGCATCGCGCCGTCCCGTTCCGCGGCGGGCAGCTGTTCCAGGAGCCGAGGGTCCGTGGCACGGCGAAGATCGCTGGTCAGACGAGGGTCCGTGAGCGCCTCCCGCGCGTCGTCATAGCGGGTGACCAGCCACGCCTCCAGCCCGCGGACGGTGACGACCCGGCGGACCGGGCCGCCGTCGCGGAGCCGGCGGTAGAACGGGTACGGGTCGGCCACGAAGGCCGGATCCTCGTACGGAAAGACGATCGACTCACTCATCCGGCCCCCGACCCGGTCACGACGGCGGCGCGGTCCGCCGTCCGTACGTCCTGGTCTCCCCGCCCGGACCGGCCCTCAAGCTTCGCGACCGCGGCGGCGGGGCGGTCGGACCGGCCGGCTCAGAGCGCCGGCCCGGCCCCGTTCACCGCGACCGTGATCGGCCCGTGAAAGGTCCGGGCGGCGGCCTCGCGCGCCTCGTCGGGCGGGGTTCCGGGCCAGAGGTGGGTGAGCATGAGGCGGGCGGCGCCGGCGTCGGCGGCCTGTCTCCCCGCCTGCCGGGCGCTGGTGAGGAAGGCCGCGTCCTCCGGCGGAACGACCTCCGGGTAGGTCGCGTCGGCGATCAGCAGGTCGGCGTCCCGGGCCAGCTCCACCACGTCGGGGCTCGGGCCGGTGTCGCCGGTGTAGGCGAGGACCTCACCGTCGGCGGACACCCTCATCCCGGCGTTCGGCACCCAGTGCGGGAGCAGCCGCGTCTCGACGGTGAACGGGCCGATGTCCAGGCGGTCGCCGGCGGCGAACTCCCGCAGCGCGAGGGCGTCGTCGAGCATCCCCGGCCGGTCCAGCGCCAATACCGCGTCCAGGGCTCTGGGCAGCGCGTACACCGGCAGGGCCGGGGCCGGCTCCGCCGCGAGGGCCCGGGCCCGCAGGAGGGGGTTTAGATCGGCGCAGTGGTCCGGGTGTCCGTGACTGACGACCACCGCGTCGACCTGGTCGGCCTCGACGTGCCGGAGCAGCTCTGGCAGCGTGGCATAGCCGACGTCGAGCAGCAGCCGGTGGCCGTCGTGCTCCACGAGGAACCCGCTGCATGCCGCTCCCGCGGTCGGCCACGCGCCGCACCCGCCCAGCACCGTGATCTTCATGGCGAGGACCCTATCCGGAACCGGCGAGGCCGCCCCGGACGCGTGTCCGGGGCGGCCTCGTACGGAATGGGCCGGATCAGAGACCGGCGGCCGACTTCAGGGCGTCGGCGCGGTCGGTGCGCTCCCAGGAGAAGTCCGGCTCCTCGCGGCCGAAGTGGCCGTACGCCGCGGTCTGGGAGTAGATCGGCCGCAGCAGGTCGAGGTCGCGGATGATCGCGGCCGGGCGGAGGTCGAAGACCTGGAGGACGGCCTCCTGGATCTTCTCCGCCGGGACGTTCTCGGTGCCGAAGGTCTCGATGAACAGACCGACCGGGTGGGCCTTGCCGATCGCGTAGGCGACCTGGGCCTCACAACGGTCGGCGAGACCGGCGGCGACGACGTTCTTGGCGACCCAGCGCATGGCGTACGCGGCGGAGCGGTCGACCTTGGACGGGTCCTTGCCGGAGAACGCGCCGCCGCCGTGCCGGGCGTAGCCGCCGTAGGTGTCGACGATGATCTTGCGTCCGGTCAGCCCCGCGTCACCCATGGGGCCGCCGATCTCGAAGCGCCCGGTGGG
>JBJMIW010000379.1:0-13826 GCA_045806665.1 Actinoallomurus sp. | reverse complement strand
CCTCGGCGGCGCTCTCCACCCCGCCGAGGGAGTCGACGAGCTTCTGCACGACGCTCTGCGCGGAGACGTGGCTCTCGCCGATCGCGGCGTACAGCCCCGAGACGTCGGAGTAGCGCAGGTCGTGCGCCAGCGCCACCAGCGCCTCACCGGACAGCATGCGCTGCAGCGGGAGGTTCTGCTTGCGCATCGCGCGGGCCAGCGACTCCTTGCCCTGCTCGATGGCGCTCTCGCGACGCTCCTTGGAGAACCAGTGCTTGATCTTGTTGCGGGCGCGGGCGCTCTTGATGAAGTTCAGCCAGTCGCGGCTGGGCCCCGCGTCGGGCGATTTGGAGGTGAAGATCTCGACCGTGTCGCCGTTGTCGAGGGTCGACTCCAGCGGGACGAGCCGGCCGTTCACCCGGGCGCCGATCGTACGGTGCCCGACCTCGGT
This sequence comes from Actinoallomurus sp., assembly GCA_045806665.1. GTDB lineage: Bacteria > Actinomycetota > Actinomycetes > Streptosporangiales > Streptosporangiaceae > Actinoallomurus. The sequence goes on along the minus strand of JBJMIW010000379.1, from coordinate 13,396 downwards.
GTGGATGGCGTACGCGAAGTCGACCGGCGTGGCGCCCTGCGGAAGGGCCAGGACCTGGCCCTTCGGAGTGAAGACGAAGACCTCCGAGACCGACAGGTCGAAACGCAGCGACTCGAGGAACTCCGCCGGGTCGGTGGTCTCCTTCTGCCAGTCGAGGAGCTGGCGGAGCCAGGCCATGTCCCCCGCCTTGCCGGGTGGTGCCCCGCCGCCGACCGTCTCCTCCTTGTACTTCCAGTGCGCAGCGATGCCGTACTCCGCGCGGTTGTGCATGGCGCGGGTGCGGATCTGCAGCTCGACCGGCTTGCCCTCCGGGCCGATCACCGTCGTGTGCAGCGACTGGTACATGTTGAACTTCGGCATCGCGATGTAGTCCTTGAACCGGCCGGGGACCGGGTTCCATCGCGCGTGGATCGAGCCGAGGGCGGCGTAACAGTCGCGGACGGTGTCGACGAGCACGCGGATGCCGACGAGGTCGTAGATCTCCTCGAAGCCGACCTCGCGTGCGATCATCTTCTGGTAGATCGAGTAATAGTGCTTCGGCCGGCCCTTGACCGTCGCCTTGATCTTGGCCTCGCGCAGGTCAGCCGAGACGTTCTCGATCACGTCCTGGAGGTAGACGTCGCGTCGGGGCGCGCGCTCGGACACCAGCCGGGCGATCTCGTCGAACCGCTTGGGATACAGCGTCTGGAAGGCGAGGTCCTCCAGCTCCCACTTCAGCGTGTTCATGCCGAGGCGGTGCGCGAGCGGCGCGAAGATCTCCAGGGTCTCGCGTGCCTTGCGCTCCTGCTTCGGCCGGGGCAGGTAGCGCAGCGTGCGCATGTTGTGCAGCCGGTCCGACAGCTTGATGACCAGGACCCGGATGTCCCGGGACATCGCCACGACCATCTTGCGGACGGTCTCGGCCTCGGCCGCCTCGCCGTACTTGACCTTGTCCAGCTTGGTGACGCCGTCGACCAGTGCGGCGATCACGTCGCCGAAGTCGGCCCGGAGCTGGTCGAGCGTGTAGGTCGTGTCCTCGACGGTGTCGTGCAGCAGCGCGGCGCACAGCGTCTCGGTGTTCATCCCCAGCTCGGCGAGGATCGTCGCGACGGCGAGCGGATGGGTGATGTAGGGATCGCCGCTCTTGCGCTTCTGGTGGCGATGATGGTGGGCGGCGACGTCGTAGGCGCGCTCGACGACACGCACATCCGCCTTGGGATGGGTGTTCCGGAGCGTCTTGATCAGAGGTTCGAGTACGGGATTCATCGTTGGACCACGCTGGGCGCCCAGCCGGGCGAGCCGTCTGCGGACCCGGGCGGCGGACGGCGCGGCCGCACTCGATGGCGTCGCATCGCCGTCATCCGGCATCGGCTCAGGGGGACTCGCCGACGCCGCCGGCGAAGAAGGCTCAGCCTGGGCCTGCGGGGTCAGCGCGGCATCGGTTACCGCGTCGGACGAGACCACCTCACCGGGCACCCAGCCTCCCCATTCATGCGTCGGAACCACAGTTTATCCGTAGTCGTTTTCGAGTCGGTGCCCATCACCCATTCCGGTCAGGGCAGTGGGGTGCCCGTGACCATCTCGCGAGATGCTGGGACGGCGCCGGTGAAAGTTGGCTCGATGAACAAGACACTCCGTAGGACCACGATCTTCTCGCTGCTCATGCTCCTGGCGCTCATGGTGAACGTCACCTACATCCAGGGCTGGCAGGAACAGAAGCTCCGCGACGACCCGCTGAACGCCCGGCACTTCCTCGCGCAGTTCAACCGGAACCGCGGGCTGATCATGGCGGGCGGCACGGTGATCGCCAGGTCGCGCGACACCGGCAACAAGGACTTCAGGTACCAGCGTGAGTACCCCGACTCCGAGGTGTTCGCGCCCGTCACCGGCTACTTCGCGCCCAGCGGCGCGGTGACCGGCGTGGAGTCCGCGGCGGACGGCCTGCTCGCCGGCACCGACCCGAGGCTGACGGTGCAGCACTGGTTCGACGCGATCGTGGGCCGCACGAACCAGGGCGCCACCGTGCACACGACGATCGACCCGGCCGCTCAGCGCGCCACCTACGACGCGCTGCGCTCCAGCACGTCGCGCCGCGCCGCCGCCGTCGCCATCGACGTACGGACCGGTGCGATCAAGGTGATGGCGTCCTATCCCTCATTCGACGCCAACGCCATCGCCGTGCACGACACCGCGGCGTCGATGAAGGCCTACAACCGGCTGCTGAAAGCGTCCGGCAGCCCCCTGATCGACAAGGCGGTCGACGAGAGCTTCGCGCCCGGATCCACCTTCAAGATCATCACCTCGGCCGCGGGCATGGACAAGCAGGGGCTGAACAAGGACAGTCCCGTCGACACGCCCGGAGTGCTCACCCTGCCCTCCGTGAACCCCCTGCACAACGACGCCGACTCCGGACCCTGCAACGGCGGCCAGTTGCCGCTCATCCAGGCGTTCGCGCAGTCGTGCAACAGCACGTTCGGCAAGCTCGCCCTGGACATGGGCCAGCGGAAACTCGGCGCGGAGGCGGCCCGCTTCGGCTTCGGGCAGCACATCCCGCTCGAGAAGGGGCTCAGCAGCGCCGCGAGCGTCTATCCGAAGAACATGGGCGGGGACGACGTCGGGCGCAGCGGCATCGGCCAGGGCAGCGTCTCCGCGACGCCGCTGCAGATGGCCCTCGCCGCCGCCGTCGTCGCCCACGGGGGCGTGGTGATGAAGCCGTACCTCATCCAGCGCGTCACCTCACCGGACCAGTCGGAGATCGAGGCCGCCTCGCCGAAGGAGCTGTTCCGGCCGACGAGCCCGCAGACGGCGAGCCAACTCCAGGACATGATGCGGGAGGTCGTGGCGACCGGTACGGCACGCGGCAAGGTGCCGACGACCATGGCCGGCAAGACCGGCACCGCCGAGACCGGCCTGCCCTACAACGAGCGGTGGTTCGCCGGGTTCTCCCCGGCCGACAACCCGAAGATCGCGTTCGCGGTGGTCACCGAGGGCAGCGGCTTCGGCGCGGACGCCGCCGGCCCGATCGCCACACAGATGGTCAAGGCCCTCAACGTGCAGTGAGCGCCGGTCGCACCGGGTTGCGGGCCCTGAACACGCAGGAGGGATCGCAACCGAAGAGCCCGTACGCGGGCCACAGAGGGCCGCGTACGGGCTCGCAGCGAGGGATCCGGCCCGGCTTGGCCGGGGTTGGCTGGTTCAGCCCTGGATCAGGGCGTGAACGTCCAGGTCGGACAGCCGGTCCCGGCCGTTCAGGAAGCCGAGCTCGATCAGAACGGACAGACCCGCCACCTCGGCGCCCGAGCGGCGGACCAGCTTGGCGGCCGCCGCGGCCGTGCCGCCGGTCGCCAGCACGTCATCGACGATCAGCACCTGCTCGCCCGGCGCGAGGGCGTCCTGGTGGACCTCGATCGTCTCGCTGCCGTACTCCAGGTCGTAGCTCTCGGTGTACGTCGCCGCCGGCAGCTTGCCCTTCTTGCGGACCGGCACGAAGCCGGCGCCGAAGTGGTAGGCCACCGGGGCCGCGAGGATGAAGCCCCGCGCCTCGATGCCGACGACCTTGTCGATCGTGCCCCGGCCGTAGTAGGCCACGATGGCGTCGACGACCGCGGCGAAGGCGGTGTGATCGGCCAGCAGCGGGCTGATGTCCTTGAAGACGACGCCGGGCTTGGGATAGTCGGGGACCTCGCGGATCCGCTCGTTGATCAGTTTGGTCAGGTCGACCGGTCGCGTGGTCACGTGCCTCCTCAAGAACGCCATCCCGCGGCGGACCATGTGATCCGCCGCGGGATGGGCTCAGCGCTTCTTCTTGCCGCTGGGTCGCCCCTTGGCGCCACTCCGGCGCGGCTGTTGCCGCGGACCATTCTCCACGACCCGGACACCGGCCCCGACAGAGGACGCCTCAGCGTCGTCCGGGACGTCGTCCTGCGGCAACTCGGCGACCTCCACCCCCGGCCTGGCCCTGCGCTTGGCGCTGCTGGCCTTGGCCGCCACCCGCTTGGCCAGCGTCCTGTACTTCTCCTGCCGCTCCTGCAGGTCCGCGACGATGGGGGTCGCGATGCAGATGGAGGAGTACGCGCCGGCCAGCATGCCGACGAACAGGACCAGCGCCAGGTCCTTCAGGGTGCCGGCGCCGAGCACGCCGGCGCCGATGAAGAGCAGGCCCGCGACCGGCAGCAGCGCGATGATCGTGGTGTTGATCGACCGGACCAGGGTCTGGTTGACCGCGAGGTTCGCCGCCTGGCTGTAGGTCATGGTGTTCGAGGTGGTCAGCGACCGGGTGTTCTCCCGGACCTTGTCGAACACGACGACCGTGTCGTACAGCGAGTAGCCGAGGATGGTCAGCAGGCCGACGATCGATGACGGCGTCACCTCGAACTGAACGAGCGAGTAGACACCGATGGTGATGAGGATGTCGTGCGCCAGCGCGATGATCGCCGCGGCGGCCATCCGCCACTCGAACGCGATCGACAGGTAGATGACGATCGCGACCAGGAAGACCAGCAGGCCTTCGAGGGCCTTCTGGGAGATGTCCTTACCCCAGCTCGCCCCGACGCTCTGCGGGCTGACGTCGTCGGGCTTCGCCAGGTGCAGCTTCTGCTGCACCGAGTCCTGGACCTTCGCGACGTCCGTGGAGCTCAGGCTCTCGGTCTGGACCCGCCAGCCGGTGCCGGTCTTCTGGACGATGGGGTCCTCCTTGACGACCCCGGAGTCCTTCACCGCAGCGCGGGCGTCGGACGTCGTCACCCCCGGCTTCGTCGGGAACTGGAAGACCGTGCCGCCCTTGAACTCGACGCCGAAGTTCAGGCCGAGGGTGAGCAGCGACACAACGCTGACGACCAGGATCAGGCCGGAGATGGCGTACCAGGTCTTCTGCCGCCCCACGAAGTCGAGCGAGATCTCGCCGCGGTGCAGGCGACCACCGATGTTGCCCAGGCGTGACATCAGGCCTCCTTGGTGCCGACGGGACGGGTGGTGACGCGTTTCCTCATGCCCAGCGCCCTCGGATCAAGACCGGAGAACCGGTGGCCCCGGCCGAAGAACTTCGTACGGGCCAGCAGCGTGACCAGCGGCTTGGTGAAGAAGAAGACCACGATCACGTCGATCAGCGTGGTGAGCCCGAGCGTGAAGGCAAAGCCCTTCACGCCGCCGATGGCGAACCAGTACAGCAGCAGGGCGGCGATGAACGACACCGCGTCCGCGACCATGATCGTGCGCCGGGCACGGACCCACCCGCGTTCGACGGCGGTGCGGAGCGTACGGCCCTCACGGACCTCGTCCCGCAGTCGTTCGAAGAAGACGACGAAGGAGTCCGCGGTGATGCCGATCGCCACGATCGCACCGGCGATGGCCGCCAGCGACATCCGGAAGTTGATGAACTTCCCGAGCAGCACAACCGCCTCATAGGTGACGATCCCGGCGATCCCCAGGCTCGAGATCGCGACGAAGCCGAGGCCGCGGTAGTAGAAGAGGCAGTAGAGCACCACCAGGCCCAGACCAATCGCGCCGGCGACCAGGCCTGCGGTGAGCTGGTCCTTGCCGAGGGTGGCCGAGACCGACTCGATCGAGCTCTGGGTGAACTTCAGCGGCAGCGCGCCGTACTTCAGGACGTTGGCCAGGTCGGTGGCGTCCTGCTGGTTGAACTGACCCTCGATCTGCGCGTTGCCCGACGTGATCGCCTCCTTGACGCCCGGCCAGGAGTACACCGTGCCGTCGAGGACGATCGCGAAGTGGTTACGGGTGTTGTTCTCGCCGAGCGCGGCCGCCTGCTGGGTGAAGGTGGCGAACGCCGTGGTCGCGGAACCGTTGAGGTCCAGGCTGACGACCCACTGCATCCGGCCGTTCTGCGGGTCCGGCGGCATTGCCTGCGCCTTGGTGACCTGCTCGCCGGAGATCTTCGCCGGGCTCACGATGAACTTGTAGTCGACCTTGTGGGTCTTGGGATCGGGCTTGGCGCACACCGCCGCCTGCTTGGCCGGGTCCAGCGTCCTGCCCTGACCGACGTCGTTGCCGGTGCAGGTCAGCTTGTCGAACTGGGCCTTGACGGCCGGGTCGACGCCGGTGAAATCCTCGCCCGTCTGCTGCTGCTGTTGCTGTTGGAGCTGCTGCTGCAGCTGCTGGAGCTGCTGTGGGCTGAGCGACTGGGACGCCTTCGGGGCGGCCGAGGCACTGCCGGACGTGGACGGCTTCGGCGTCGCCTTGGTAAGGGCCTGCGCGAGCGCACGGCCCTTCGGGGTCGCGCTGGCCGAAGCGGACGGCGTTGCGCTGCCCGACGGCTTCGCGCTCACGGAGGGAGTCGCGCCGCCCTTGGCCTTGCCGGTGCTCGCCGGGCTGGGGGCCGCGGTGGGCGTCCGCGCAGGGACGCCCACCGGGGCGGCCACGAGCACCTGGCGGAACTCCAGCTTCGCCGTGGTACCGATGGTCTTGACGACCCGCTCCTGGCCCTGACCGGGCACCTGGACGACGATGACGTTGTTGCCCTGCTTGGTGACCTCGGCCTCGGAGACGCCCAGGCCGTTCACGCGCTCGCGCATGATCTTGATCGCCTGACCCATCTCCGAGTCACCGATCTTCGCGCCGGGCTTCGTGGGCTCCGCCGTGAGTGTCACGGTGGTGCCGCCCGCGAGGTCGAGTGCCAGCTTGGGCGTTTTCAGGCCCTGCCAGAACATCAGGCCCACCAGGGCTATGGCTATCGCGAACAGCGCGAGGAGAACGCGCCCTGGCTTTGGAACATTCCTGCTTGGCGGGGCCACGGTCGTCTTTCGTCCTTTGTCTGCGGTCAGGTACTGGTCAGGCCGACGGCTTCTTGCCGGTCCGGGGCTCGCCGTCCTTCAACGTCTCCGCGGGGTTCTTGTCTTCCACGACGGCCTTCGGGTCGGTCTTCGGCTCGATGTCGTCCTGCACGACCTCGGGCTCGACGCCCGCCTTCGGCACGGCGGCGTGCTCCTCGACGACCTCTTCGGCCTCGTCGGTCTCGTCGTCCTCTTCCTCATCGGAAGGGTCGTCGAGGACCTGGGAGACGGCCTGCTTGACGAAGCGGGCCTCGACGCCGGGGGCGATCTCCAGGACCAGCGCGTCGTCCTCGACGGCCGCCACCGTCGCCAGCATGCCGGCGGTCGTCATGACCCGCTGACCCGGCACCAGCTGGCTCTGCAGCTGGCTCTGCTGCTGCTGCCGCCTGCGCTGCGGACGGATGAGCAGGAAATAGAACACCACGACGATGAGGATCAGCGGAAGCAGCGACATGAGCGGATTGCTGCCACCCTTCGCCGCGACGACGTGAGTAAGCGCTGTGATTGTTGTGTTGCCCTGCACCGGGGCATCCTTCCGATCTGAGTGTTGAGCCCGCCGCCGACTTATTCGCGCCGCGAAAGGCGTGCCATCTGCTGACGGCGACCAAGCTCCGGAGTGTAAAGGAGTACCTGAAACCCCGGCAACGACGTGACGAACCCACATGCCGAGAAGTTCCCCGTCACTCCTCCGCCACTTCGAAAAGCGTACCTTCCGCCGTGGGCGGTGGCGCGAGACCGAGATGCCGCCAGGCGGCCGGTGTCGCGATCCGTCCCCGCGGAGTGCGGGCGATGAGACCCTTGCGTACGAGGAAGGGCTCGGCGACCACCTCGACGGTCTCCGGTTCCTCTCCCACGGCCACGGCCAACGTCGACAGGCCGACGGGTCCGCCGCCGAACTTCGTCAGCAGCGCCTCCAGCACCGACCGGTCGAGCCGGTCCAGCCCGTCGGCGTCCACCTCGAAGAGCGTCAGTGCCTGCCGTGCTATCTCCTCGGTGATCACTCCGTCGGCACGCACCTCGGCATAGTCACGGACCCGCCGCAGCAGCCGGTTGGCGATCCGGGGCGTGCCCCGGGCGCGCCGGGCGATCTCGGCGGCGCCCGCGTCGTCCATCCGCACGTCGAGCAGCCGGGCCGACCGGTGGATGATCCGCTCCAGGTCGGACGGCTCGTAGAAGTCCATGTGGGCGACGAAGCCGAACCGGTCGCGCAGCGGGGCCGGCAGCAGCCCGGCCCGGGTGGTGGCACCGACGAGGGTGAACGGCGCGATGTCGAGCGGGATCGCGGTCGCGCCCGGCCCCTTGCCGACGACGACGTCGACCCGGAAGTCCTCCATCGCGACGTAGAGCATCTCCTCGGCCGGGCGGGCCATCCGGTGGATCTCGTCAAGGAACAGCACCTCGCCCTCGGCGAGGGTGGACAGCACGGCGGCGAGGTCGCCGGCCCGCTCGATCGCCGGGCCGGAGGAGATCCGCAACGGCATGCCGAGCTCGCCGGCGATGATCATCGCGAGCGTCGTCTTGCCGAGGCCGGGCGGCCCCGACATGAGGAGGTGGTCCGGCGGGCGGCCGCGCCGCAGGGCGCTGTGCAGGACGAGCGACAACTGCTCCCGCACGCGGGCCTGGCCGATGAACTCGTCAAGACGCTTCGGCCGCAGCGCCGCCTCGATGACCTTCTCCTCGCCGTCGGCGATCGGCGAGACGAAGCGCTCGTCGCTCACGCGCCCCCTCCCCCACCGGCTCGCCGACCGGCGGCCGTCCGGCGTACGACGGCGGGGATCATCGGCTCAGCCTCCGCATGGCCATCCGGAGGAGGGTGGCGATGTCCGGGGTGTCCTGGCCGTCCATCTCGGCGGCCACCGCGTCGACGGCCGCGTCGGCGTCCTTGCCGGACCAGCCGAGGTTCGTGAGCCCGGCGTGGACCTGGTCGCGCCAGGGCAGCACGCGGGCCATCGGGAGGGCTCCGTCGAGGTCGTCGGCGGGCGCGCCGAGGCGGTCCTTCAGCTCCAGCACGATGCGCTGGGCGCCTTTCTTGCCGATCCCCGGCACCTTGGTCAGCGCGGTGAGGTCCTCGGTCGCGACGGCGCGGCGGAGGGCGTTCGGCGGATGGACGGCGAGCATGGCCAGCGCGAGCCGGGGGCCGACACCGCTGGCGGTCTGCAGCAGTTCGAAGATCGCGCGCTCGTCGTCGTCGGCGAAGCCGTAGAGCGTCAGGGAGTCCTCGCGGACGATCAGCGAGGTCGGGACGTGCGCCCGGTCACCGACGCGCAGACCGGCCAGGGTGGCCGGGGTGCACTGGACGGCCAGGCCGACGCCGCCGACGTCGATGACGGCGCCGTCCGCCCCGGCGCCGGCGACCCTGCCGCTGACGAAAGCGATCACTGCCCTGTCCCTCCGTGCGCCGTGGGCCCACCGGCCCGGCCTCGCTCCGCGTTCCCGTTGGCCGTCCGGGAGCGGCCGTGGTCTTCGCTCACTTCTCGACTCCGTACTGTCTCATCCTCGCCGCCTGAATGCGCGCCTGAGCGCCGCCGCGCCACACGTGGCAGATGGCGAGCGCCAACGCGTCGGCGGCGTCGGCGGGCCGGGGAGGGGTGTCCAGCCGCAGCAGCCGGGTGACCATGCTGGTGACCTGGGCCTTGTCGGCACGGCCGTTCCCGGTGACGGCGGCCTTCGCCTCGCTCGGGGTGTGCAGCGCGACGGGCAGTCCGCGCCGCGCTCCGCAGGCGATCGCGATGGCCCCGGCCTGGGCGGTCCCTATGACGGTCGAGACGTTGTGCTGGCTGAACACCCGCTCGACGGCCACCGCGTCCGGGCGGAATGTGTCCAGGAGCCTCTCCAGGCCGCGTTCGAGGCCGATCAGCCGGGTGCCCAGCTCGTCGTCGGGGCTGGTGCGGATCACGTCCACGGTCACGAGCCGCAGCTGCGCGCCCGGCGCTCCGTCGACGACGCCCACCCCGCACCGGGTCAGGCCGGGGTCGACACCGAGTACGCGCACGACGGCTCCTCTCCGTTCCGAACAGGTGTTCGCAGCGAGGCTACTCGTAGCGTACGACTCCGGGTCCCCACCGCCCCGGCGCGTCGCATCGGAATCAGAAGTAGTCGAGCATGTAGGGCGTCCCGCCGAAGGCCGCGTCGAGGATCGGGTCGGCGGAGGCGTCTCCCTCCGCCAGGCCGGAGAGGCGCAGGCGGGCCATCGACACGCCCGCGAAGAGGGCCGCCAGGCCCCGTGCGGACAGGTGGGCGGCGTCCGGTCCACCCTCCGTACGCGTCAGGGCTCCACGGCCGCCGTCGACGGTCAGCCGCCACGTCCCCGCGTTACCCGGACGCGCCTCGTCCGTGATGGTGAGCGGGACGTCCGCCGTGAGGCCGTCGGGGAAGCCACGGGCGGCGACGGCCGCCGGCGCGTCGAGCACCCGCAGCATCCAGGAGACGCGCTTGACCTCCTCGACGGAACGGTCGCGGAGGAGCCAGAACAGGGGATCGTCCGGGGCGACGCAGGCGCGGACGCTGCGGGCGGACGACGAGCCGGATCCGACCAGCGCCCAGAGTGCCCTGGCGGTCTCGGCGGATCCGGCCACGCAGCGATGCACGACGAGGCCCCGGCCCTCCGTGCTCCAGCCGTAGGAGAGGAAGCCGTCCTCGGCGAGGTAGGCGAAGACGTCGCCGTCGTCCAGGAAGTCGCGGAACCAGTCCTCGCCGCGATCGATCGGCCCGTTGTCCCGCGCCTCGGCGTGCAGGCGGCGCAGCAGCCGGACCACGTCGGGGGCGTCGTCCGGCCCGGCGCGCCGGACCTTCACCGGCCCGGCCGCCAGCGTGCGCAGCGCCTCGGTCGGAACGGTGACGATGTGCTGCGCGCCCGCGTGCTCGTATCCGGCCGAACGGTACACCGGCGCGGTGGCCGGATACAGCGCCGTGAGCGGCAGGCCGTCCATGAAGTCCAGCAGGGCCCGGGCCAGGCGGCGCCCCACGCCGCGGCCGCGGTCCTCGGGGTCCACGGCGACGCTGGCGACGCCGCCCATGGGCACCGGGCGGCCGTGCCACCACTGGTCGAACCGGTGGTAGCGGCCGGAGGCGACCAGCCGGTCGCCGTCGTAGACGCCGAGCACCCGCCCCTGTCGTACGGCCGAGCGAGAGCGGCGCAACCATGCCGCCTGGTCGCTCGGCCCGAACGACCGGAGGTTGAGGTCGTAGGCGGTGCCGAGGTCCTCAGGTGCGAGCGCGCGAATGTCCACGGAGGTACCCTACGGCGTCGCCCAGGCGCCGCCGGCCTGCCGGATCAGGCCTCGATCTTCTCCATGATCTCGTCGGGGACGTCGAAGTTGGCGAAGACGTTCTGCACGTCGTCGCTGTCCTCCAGCGCCTCGAGGAGACGGAAGACCTTCTTGGCGGCGTCCTCGTCCACGGGCACGCTGACGCTCGGCAGGAAGTTGGCCTCGGCGGACTCATAGTCGACTCCGGCGTCCTGCAGGGCCTTGCGGACCGCGACGAGGTCACCGGCCTCGGAGATCACCTCGAACGACTCGCCGAGGTCGTTGACCTCCTCGGCGCCCGCGTCGAGCACCGCGAGCATGACATCGTCCTCGGACGTGCCGTCCTTGGGCACGATGATGACGCCCTTGCGGTTGAACAGGTACGACACCGAGCCCGGGTCGGCCAGCGAACCGCCGTTGCGGGTCAGGGCCGTGCGCACGTCGGAGGCGGCGCGGTTGCGGTTGTCGGTGAGGCACTCGATCAGCACGGCGACCCCGCCGGGGCCATAACCCTCGTACATGATCGTCTGCCAGTCGGCGCCGCCGGCCTCCTCGCCCGCGCCGCGCTTGCGGGCCCGCTCGATGTTCTCGAGCGGCACGGAGTTCTTGCGAGCCTTCTGGACCGCGTCGTAGAGCGTCGGGTTGCCGTCCGGGTCCCCTCCACCGGTCCGGGCGGCCACCTCGATGTTCTTGATGAGCTTGGCGAACAGCTTGCCCCGCTTGGCGTCCAGGGCGGCCTTCTTGTGCTTCGTCGTCGCCCACTTGGAGTGGCCGCTCATTGCGTTCCCTTCACCATGTCGAGGAAGAGCCCGTGGATCCGCGCGTCACCGGTGAGCTCCGGATGGAATGACGTCGCGAGCAAGTGTCCCTGCCGGACCGCAACGATCCTACCGGTGGCGTCGCCGGACTCCGCACGCCCGAGGACCTCGGCATCCCCGCCGACCGACTCCACCCACGGCGCCCGGATGAACACCGCGTGGAACGGCGTGTCCAGCCCGGTCACGTGGACGTCGTCCTCGAAGGAATCGACCTGACGGCCGAAGGCGTTGCGGCGTACCAGCATGTCGATACCGCCGATCGTCTCCTGCCCCTCGGCGCCGTCGGCGATCCGGTCGGCCAGCATGATCATGCCGGCGCAGGAGCCGTAGGCCGGCATCCCCTGCTCGATCAGCTTGCGGAGGGGCTCCAGCAGCTCGAAGGAGCGCGCGAGCCGCCACATCGTCGTGGACTCCCCGCCGGGGATGACGATCGCGTCGACCCGCTCGAGCTCCTCCGGACGGCGTACGGACTCCGTGGAGGCGCCGCAGGACTCCAGTGCGCGCCGGTGCTCACGGACATCCCCCTGCAGCGCGAGCACGCCGATCGTCGGGACAGCAGCCACGAATCAGCCCTTCAGAATTGAGATGTACGGACAATGAGCCTAGTGCCTGTCATAACAGCGGCAGCAGGCAGCGATCTTCCCGTCGCTCGCGCTACGCGCTCGGGTCCCAGCCCCTACACCTGGACCGCGACGGCCCGCGCCATCCGGCGCAGCTCCGGTGTCAGATGCCCCACGTCGACCACCACCTCGCTCACCACGGCGCAGGCCGGTCCCTGGGGCGAGAACGACCGGGCGCACAGGCTCTCGGCCTCGCACAGCGTCTCCTCCGCGGCCCGCAGATCGCGGATCTCCGTCTGCGCCCGCGCGACGTCGACAAGATGGCGGCCGTAGGACGTACTCGCCAGCTCGTCTGCGTGCACATCCCCGGCCGACCGCAGCGCCAGGCCGGGCTCGTGGAGCATCGAGTAGGCGTGGGTGGCCTCCGTCGCGATCCTCGCCGGGCCGAATCCCACGTGATAGTCGAGGCGGTCGTGGTCGAACCGGTGCGCGGCCGATCCGGCGAGTCCCAGGTACTCGGTCGTCCGCGCGGTGCGCTCCGCCGCGCTGGCCGCCGCGATCGCGGCCAGGATCAGCCCGCCCCAGACCGTCAGGTCGCGAAGCGCAGCCTCGCCCATCGACGGCTCGGTGTGCTCCGCGACCCACACCGCGTGATCCTCCGAGGCCCGGGCGCGCCCCTCGTGGAGCAGGGTCCAGGAGTAGGTGCCGTGGAGCGTCTCCCACTCCAGCTCGTCACCGCCGCCCTCCGCCGCTCGGATCGCCTGTTCGGCGGCCATCTCGGCGAGGTCGGACCTGCCGTAGTGCACGAACAGGCGCGCGGCCAGCTGATGGGTCTCGGCGAGCGGTCCGGCCGCCCTGGGGCCGAGTTCGCTCGATGCCAGTCGGGCCTCACCGATCAGGCCCGGGAGGACCCCGGCGAGCCGCTGCATGTTCCCTGCCCGGTAGTCGCGCCAGGCGGAGTCGACGGCGGTTTTTAGGTAGTGGTTATTGTTTGGATATAGGGT
>JBJMIW010000378.1:0-5967 GCA_045806665.1 Actinoallomurus sp. | reverse complement strand
CGCCCGAGGGTGGACTGGGCCGACCGCGCGGTGCTGGCGGCGTTGGCGCGAGTGCTGCCGACGGCGTTGCGGTCTCGCCGGCTGGTGCGGCCGGGCACGCTGCTGGCCTGGCATCGCCGGCTGGTCAAGCGTGCGTGGACGTACCCGAAGAGGCCAGGCCGCCGCAGGGTCGGTGAGGAGGTCCGGGACATGGCGCTTCGGCTGGCGCGAGAGAACCCTGGCTGGGGGTACCGCAGAGTGCACGGGGAATTGGTCAGCCTCGGGTATCAGGTCAGCGAAGCGACCGTGCGGCGGATCCTGCGCGCCCGGCGGTGCGGTCCGGCTCCACGAGAGCGGGACACCTCCTGGCGGGCGTTCCTGCGCACCCAGGCCGAGGGGCTGTTGGCGTGCGACTTCTTCCATGTGGACACGATCGCGCTGAAGCGGTTGTACGTCTTGTTCGTCATGGAGGTGGCAACCCGCCGCGTGCACATTCTGGGAGTGACTGCCTACCCGAGCGCAGCGTGGACGGCCCAGCAGGCCCGCAACCTCGTCGTTGATCTGGGAGACCGGATGGAGGCCTTCCGGTTCCTCATCCGCGACCGTGACGGCAAGTTCTCCCGCGCCTTCGATGAGGTGTTCGCCGCCGGTGGCGTGCGGATCATCAAGACGCCTGTCCGGTCGCCGCGGGCGAACGCGTTCGCGGAGCGGTTCGTGGGGACGCTACGCCGTGAGTGCCTCGATCACCTGCTGATTTACGGTGAACGGCACTTGCGTAGGGTCCAGGCCGAGTATGAACGTCATTTCAACGATCACCGCCCGCACCAGGGCCGTTCGCTTCGCCCGCCGTTGCACGATCCGAGCGAGGTGATCGATATGGCCGCCCGGATTCGCCATCGAACGGTCGTCACCGGGCTGATCAGCGAGTATCGCAGAGCTGCCTGATCGCTCGGGCGAACGCCCAGCTCAGCACCAATGTTCACCGTTTTGGCACCGCACAGGCGCCGGCGGCTGGTCGCCCGCCGGTGGACCTATCGGCGGCGTAGGCCGGGCAGGCCACCGACCGACCCTGCGGTTGCGGCGCTGGTGTTGAGCCTGGCCCGGGAGAACCCTCGGTGGGGGTACGAGCGTATCCGCGGAGAACTGAAGAACCTCGGGTACAAGGTCAGCGGCGCGACGATCCGGCGGATCCTGAAGCGGGCCGGTCTGGGGCCTGCACCCGGCGCGGCGATGACCGATGGCGCGTCTTCATTCGCGCCCACGCGACCGGCACGCTGGCATGTGACTTCTTCTCGGTCGATACGGTGATGCTGCGGCGCTTGTACGTCTTCTTCGTGATCGAGGTCGGGACCCGGTTTGTCCACGTCCTGGGCGTAACCGCCAACCCGGATGGAGTTTGGGTCGCCCAGCAGGCCCGCAACCTGATATTCGACCTGGGGGACCGGGCAGGGATGTTTCGGTTTCTTGTTCGCGATCGGGATTCCAAGTTCACCCGGGTCTTCGACGACGTCATGGCCGGCAATGGGATAGGCGTGATCAAGATTCCGCCCCGGTCGCCTCGGGCGAACGCGTTTGCGGAGCGGTGGGTACGCACCGTGCGTTCCGAATGCACCGACCGGATGCTGATCTTCGGGCAGCGGCACCTGCGGGCCGTACTGACCGCATACGCCGCCCACTACAACGGGCGCAGGCCACACCGAGCTGTGGACCTTCGGGCTCCCGCCGATGGCACAGACGTGATCCGCCTGCCGGTCGGCCGGATCGAACGCCGCCAAGTTCTCGGCGGTCTGATCAACGAGTACGAACGAGCAGGCTGACCAAGGACACGTTCGGCTTCGAAGCCGCAGGTCAACGCCCATGACGGGGTTTTGACACCCCTCAAGCGAAGTAGCCGAAGCGGTCCTACTTGACCAGTTCAGCGCCGAAGTCGTTGATCTCACGGCTCTTGGAGAGCGCCCTGAACCTGAGCGACCTCGACGACAGAGTCATCGATTCCGACCTCGGGCTGTGTCGACGACCGCGCGAACGTCGAACTCGACCGTCAGACAGGACTATGCAGATGAATCTGGCTTTCGAGCGGTCGCTGGAGCGAGGGCCGTCGGTCGTCGACTCCGCGGAAACATTTGTCCAAGACTGATAGCCGAGCGCCCGTGCATAGTCTCTGCATGAGTGAGTACGACATGCAGCACTCGCATGGGATGCATGTGGTTCACGACGGCCCGCGGCAGTCGCCGCCGCTGTTGCTCATCCACGGTTCGGGGGCCTCGGGCGGCACCTGGAGCGCGATGGTCCCGGCACTCGTCGGCCACCATCACGTCATCCGGATCGACCTCCCGGGCTGCGGCCAGTCCCCGCCCACGCCGTCGTACGACGTGCCCGACCAGGCGGGCCGGGTGGCTGCGCTGCTGGACGACCTCGGGCTTCGTCACATCACCGTGGTCGCGCACTCCAGCGGCGGCTACGTCGCCACCGCGCTTGCCGAACAACGTCCCGACCTCGTGGGTTCGCTCGCACTGATCAGCAGCGGCCCAAGTCCCGATGCGCTCCTTCGGCAGCCGTTCCTCATTCGGGTTCTGTTGGCCCCGCCTCTCGGCCCGCTCCTGTGGTTGAGGCGTTCGGATGCGGTGATCCGCAGTGGGTTCAGCGCGACGGCCGCCCGCCCGGTGGACGTCCCGGACGACTTGGTCGCCGGGGTACGGACCATCACGTACCGCGTGATGAGGACGGTGCTGCGCCGGAACACCGCGTACATCACCGAGCGGAGCGTGCCCGAGCGCCTCGCCGCCCTGGAGGTCCCAGTGCTGGTGATCTTCGGTTCGGCTGACCGCCGCTGGGAGCCGTCGTCGGCACACCAGTACGACGCGGTGCCGAACGCGCGGGTCGAGCTGCTGCCCGACGTCGGGCACCTACCCATGTTGGAAGTGCCCGAGACGACCAGCAAACTGCTGCTGGACTTCACCACAACGGGCCGCTGACACCCCGCCCGTGATCCCTCAAGCCTAAACTGGCCACGTGCTGTCGACCGGGACACCACCCGACTGGGCAAGCGTGGACGTCGCAGTCCCGCGCCCGTCAGGTCGGCTGCCGGGGATCAGCATGGCCGGGTTCCGCCACCGTGCCCCCGCACTCGTGGACATCGCCATGGTCGCGCACCCATCCGTCACCGTGATCGTCGACCTGAGCGAGGGAGAAGGCATCGTCTACGACACCGATGGCCGGCACGAGCGCGGCAGTGTCGTCGTCGGGCTCCTCCCCGGCGATCTTCGGGCAGGCGGCCGGGGGGTCGGCGAGTGCCTCCAGATCCGGCTGGAGCCGGTCGCGGCGGCTCCGGTGCTCGGCGCATCGACCGAGCTCAGCGGGACGGTGGTATCCCTCGAGGATGTCTGGGGCCGCGACGCCGGGCGAGCCGAGGACAGGCTGCGCGCCGCCGCGTCGTGGGACGAACGGTTCACGATCGCGGCGGAAATCCTCGGCCGACGGCTGGGCGCCCACCCACCGGTCGATCCGGAGGTCGCCCACACCTGGCGGCGGACGCTCACCAGCCGGGGGCGGGTACGGGTCGACGGTCTGGCGGACGAGGTCGGCTGGAGCCGCAAGCGCCTGTGGTCCCGCTTCCGGTCCCAGCTCGGCATCACACCCAAACGCGCCGCCCGACTGGTGCGATTCGACCACGCCGCCCACCTTCTCGCGGCGGGTCACGCCGCCGCCAGCGTTGCCACCGAGAGCGGCTACGTCGACCAGTCCCACCTCCACCGCGAGGTCAAGACGTTCGCCGGGCTTACGCCCACGGCCGTGGCCGTCGCGCCGTGGCTCGCGATCGACGACGTCGCGTGGCCGGCTTCATCGCCAACCCCGAGCCCTGTGATGCGTGGCGCACGCATCCCCGACCTTCGTTGAACAGCCTGCCCGACCTGGTTTACCGGCCAGCGGGCCGTCATCGGGATTCCTGATTGGGTCGGCACTACGCAGGGACCTATGGCGAATGATGCCCACCCGCGCCAATGGCCAGCCCGCGTTCGTCGTCTACCAGCGCGGGCGACGGCCATGCGGAGGCTTACGGCGTCCACGTTCTGACCCTGTTCGGACCCCGGATCGCCCATATCACGGCGTTCAGCGACCCTCCGCCTGGCGCCGACGTTCGGTCTCGCGCCCGCGTTCACGGCCTGACCCCGGCCTCAACCGACTGCCCGCAACCATCACCACGCCGCACGCGAGCGCGGCCGAGCCCGTGCGAGATTGCTCATGATCGCCCGGAAAACCGACACCGGAGCCCCGGCAGCGATGATCTTTAGCCGGCTCAAGGCCGGTGTGGACAGAACATGGGCACGCGGCCGGTAGGGGTGTGCCGATCGGGTGCCTATGAATGCCTACGCTCACTCCTGCCTGAACCTGCAGGTCAGCGCCCGAACCCAATTTTCGAGCGGTACAGGCTGGCGGCGCGGACCTCCACGGTCGTCAGCCGTCGGGGACCTTGGACTCCGGCCGCTCGCCGAGCTCGAGCGCGGACAGCGGGTCGTCGGGGGCGATGCGGGCGGCGAGCACGCCGCCGCACGCTAGCTGGAAGCGTGTGCCGCTCGAAAACTCGGCCGTGGCTTTGACCTGTAGGTTCGCCTGCAGGCAGGCGCTGTGGCTGGGATCCTCGCGAGATGCCTCTCGCCCTGGCTTACGTGATCATCAGATTTGTCCTCTCACTGGTGGCGGTCCTGTTCCGCGGTGATGTGTCCAAGGACGTTGAATTACTTGTGCTCCGTCATGAGAACGCCGTGCTACGCCGCCAGGTCCCGCGCCCTCGCTACGAGTCGGCCGACCGACTCTGGTTCGCGGCGCTGTCCCGGCTTGTTCCTCGCCGCCGTTGGCCGGCGGTGTTCCCGGTGACTCCCGCGACGATCCTGCGGTGGCACCGCCGCCTGGTCGCGCGCAAATGGACCTACACCGACCGGCGCCGGCCCGGACGCCCATCGACGGTCGCGGCGGTCAAGAAGTTGATCCTGCGGATGGCCCGCGAGAACCCGGGGTGGGGGCATCGGCGGATCCAGGGCGAGCTGGCCCGCCTTGGCCACCAGGTCGCGCCCTCGACGGTGTGGGAGATCCTGCACGCGGCCGGGATCGATCCCGCCCCCCGCAGATCGGGGCCGACCTGGCGCCAATTCCTGTCCGCCCAGGCCCACGATGATCGCATGTGACTTCTTCACGGTGGACACGATCGTGCTGAAGCGCCTGTATGTGCTGGTGTTCATCGAGCACGGCAGCCGTAGGCTGCACCTGGCTGGGGTCACCGCGAACCCGACCGGGACGTGGGTGACTCAGCAGGCCCGGAACCTGGCCATGGAGCTGGGATCGCGGATGGAGGCGCTGCGGTTCTTGGTCCGTGACCGGGACACCAAGTTCATCGCTGCCTTCGATGAGGTCTTCCGGGGTTGCGGCGTCCGGATCACCACGACGCCGCCGCGGGCGCCCAGGGCGAACGCGATTTGCGAGCGGGTTGTCGGAACGCTCCGCCGTGAGGTGCTCGACCAGATGCTGATCCTCAATGAGAAGCATCTATGCAAGATCCTCACCGAATACCTCAAGCATTATGACGATCACCGTCCGCATCAGTCGCGAGGCCAGCGACCACCGAATGTCGAAACCACGGTGGCGAGACCGATTACCGATCTCGCCGACCTCCGCTCCGTCCAGCGGCAGCCGATCCTCGGCGGCCTGATCAACCAGTACCATCGCGCAGCCTGAACCTGCAGGTCACGAGCCAAACCCTATTTTCGAGCGGCACACGGTCCGAGACTCGGGCGGCAACAGACCCGAAAGATCCACGATCACTTCGCGATCCCGCCGCCGATCTTGTCCGACCACGGCACGATTCTCGCCAGCGCCCAGCCACAACGGCAACTACAAGACCGCGACCGGACTGCGGCATGAGGGGGCATACCGTCGACCGCGCCGGGTGACCCGGCGTATGGACAGGGCGACGTGGGCGTCAACGTCCCGCGT
>JBJMIW010000377.1:0-28636 GCA_045806665.1 Actinoallomurus sp. | reverse complement strand
TGACCTACGACGACCTGCTCGCCCCTGACTTCCAGAAGATGAAGCAGGAGTCGCCGGAGCGCCTGACGCTGGGCGGCTCGCCGTGCACCTACTACTGGGCGCCGGACAACCGCAAGATCACCAACAAGAAGGTGCGTGAGGCTCTCTCGTGGGCCTACCCCTACAAGAACGCGATCCTCGCGCAGGGTCTGATCCCGAACGTGAACGCGATCCCGGCCTCGAACCTGATGCCTCCGGGCCTGCCCGGCCGTACGCCGTACAACGTCACCGGCCGCAAGGGCTTCGAGACCGACACGGCCAAGGCCAAGGCGCTGCTGAAGTCGGCCAACGCCACGGGTTACGAGATCAAGTTCCTGTTCCGCACCGACGACCCGACCAGCGTCAAGACCAAGGACGCCATCGTCAAGGGTCTGACCGAGGCCGGCTTCAAGGCCACCCCGGTGCCCACGACCACGGCGAACTACGTCGCCGCTCGTGACAACACCAAGGAGGACATCAACGTCCGCTCGGCCGGCTGGTGCTCCGACTGGCCGTCCGGCTCCACGTGGATGCCGCCGGTCCTCGGGTCCACCGACCCGGACCAGACGAACTCCTTCGGGTCGAACTACGCAGCCTTCGGCAACAAGTCGGTGGACAACCAGATGGACGCCATCCAGCGGATGCCGCTGGACCAGCAGGCCGACGCCTGGAACGCCCTCGACAAGCAGATCGCGACGAAGTACTTCCCGCTGTTCACGACCTACTACACCGGCATCGCGCAGGCGCACGGGTCGAAGATCCAGGGCGACAACGACGACAACACGCTCGGCATGCCGACCTGGAAGAACATCTGGGTCTCCCAGTGACCCTCCCCGCCAGGGAGTGAGCACTCGGTCCGGATGAACCCACCCGGGGGTGGTGGGGCGCGGAGCACCGCGCCCTACCACCCCTTCGTCACGCTTGGGTGGGCTCGAACGCGACCAGCGCGACGAGGTTGTGATCCGGGTCGGAGAGGAAGGCATGCCACTCGGTCGTCCCTGCCGGGCCCAGCGCGTCGTCCTCGTGGGTGAAGATCGCGTGCGGCTCCGAGACCACCTCCACCCGATCGCCCCACCGCTCGACCAGCCCGGCCAGGGTCTCGCGAAGGTCGCTCACCTCGAGATAGAGCATGGACGCAGGTGCGTTGGCCTCGAGCAGCAGTCGAGTGCCGGCCAGGTCGAAGAACAGCAGGCCGGGCGGCTCGAACCGCCCCGTGGGTGCCGTCCCGACCAGGTCGGTCCAGAACTCCGCGGCCCGATCGAGATCGGTCGCTCGCAGTGCCACCTGCGCCAGCCTCATGGATGACCTCCTGTCACTGCCGGTGTGCGACCGATGCTGTCAGCCGCCCGACATCGTGACCACCTTGTGACCTCGGTTGCCGCCGGACCGTTTGCGGCGACGTCGTAGCCTGGCGCGGGCCCGGCAGTTTGTCGCGCCCGCCGAGGAGAGGATGGCGCGTGACCGGGTTCATCGTGCGCCGCGTCCTGAGCTCGTTGCTGGTGGTGATCCTCACCTCGATGTTCGTGTTCGTGCTGTTCTTCAAGGGCCTCGGCAACGCACCCGCCCAGAACTACTGCGAGCAGCTCGGCCCTGGCAAGTGCACGCCACTGAAGCTGCACGCGATCGAGCGCACGATGGGGCTGGACCAGCCGGTGGTCAAGAGCTACGCCACGTGGGTGAAGGGCATCTTCGTCGGCCGTGACGACGTGTACGTCTACGGCAAGCACTACAGCTGCCCCGCACCGTGCCTCGGCATCTCGCTGATGACCGGCAACACGGTCTGGCACGACCTGAAGCAGAAGTACCCCGCGACCATCACCGTCGCCGTGGGCGGCGCCGCGATCTACCTGACGTTCGGCGTGATCATGGGCGTGGTCGCCGCCCGGTGGCGGGGTACGACGGCCGACCGGGCGCTGGTCGGCGGGTCCCTGTTGGTCTCGGCGATGCCGGACTACCTGATCATCTTGATGGCCTGGATCTTCTTCTCGCTGCGATGGCAGATCTTCCCCGAGGTCGGCTACTACCCGATCACCGACAATCCGTTGAAGACCGTGAGCTGGATGGCCCTGCCCTGGCTGGTCCTCGGCCTGACCAGCCTCACCGACTACGCGCGCTTCACGCGCGGCCAGATGGTCGAGACGCTGTCGGAGGACTACATCCGCACGGCCCGGGCGAAGGGCGTCCGCCCGCGCAAGGTGCTGTTCCGGCACGCCCTGCGCGCTGCGATCGTCCCGGTGATCACGATCTTCGGCCTCGACTTCGCCGGGCTGCTGTCCGGCACCATCTTCATCGAGCAGATCTTCGGCATCGACGGCATCGGTCACTGGGGGCTCCAGGCGCTGACCACCCCGATGGACATCAACGTCATCAGCACGACCGTCCTCGTGGGCGCCGTGCTGGTCGTGGTGGCCAACCTCCTGGTCGACGTCGCCTACGGGTTCATGGACCCGCGGGTGAGCGTGGCCTGAGGGGGCCGGGGGCGAGTTCGCCGTAACGTCACCGGATCGTGAGGGACTGTTGTCGGTACTCCCACCTAGGCTGGGAAGCGCTCGGTGACCGCCCAGGCCCGATGTACGTGAGGTGAGCTCGATGACCACGACCATCCGCGACCCGCTCGCGCTGCTGGACCGGTACGACGCGGTCCGGGCGACGACCGAGTCGCTCGCCGCGCCGCTCTCGCCCGAGGACCAGACCGTCCAGTCGATGGCCGACGTCTCCCCCACCAAGTGGCACCGCGCCCACGTCACGTGGTTCTTCGAGACGTTCGTCCTCGCCGAGAACGAGCCGGAGTTCGCTCCGTTCCAGGACACCTACTGGTTCCTGTTCAACAGCTACTACGAGTCGCTCGGCCCGCGGTACGCCCGCGCCGAGCGCGGCACGATCAGCCGGCCCGGCGCGCACGACGTCGGTGTGTACCGCGGCAACGTCGACAGCCGCATGCGTGACCTGCTCGACCGGCTCGACGGCGGCGCCCTGGACAAGGTCGCCGACACCATCGAGCTCGGCTTCCACCACGAGCAGCAGCACCAGGAGCTGCTGCTGATGGACATCAAGCACGTCCTCTCGCTGAATCCGCTGCACCCGGTCTACTCCGGCAGCCCGAGCCCCGACGCCGTCCCCGACCGGCTCGGCTGGGTCGACTTCGACGGCGGCGTCGTCGAGATCGGCCACGACGGGCCCGGGTTCTCCTTCGACAACGAGCTGCCTCGGCACCAGCAGCTCCTCCAGCCCTACCGCCTCGCAGACCGTCTCGTGACCAATGGCGAATGGCTGGAGTTCATCGCCGACGGCGGCTACCAGCGCCACGAGCTGTGGCTCTCCGACGGCTGGGCCAAGGTCAACGCCGAGGAGTGGCGCGCGCCGTTCTACTGGCACGAGGTGGACGGCGGCTGGTTCGAGCACACCCTCAACGGCACCTGGCCGGTCAACCCCGGACTGCCGGTCAGCCACGTCAGCTTCTACGAGGCCGAGGCCTTCGCGACCTGGGCCGGCAAGCGACTGCCGAGCGAGGCGGAGTGGGAACACGCGGCCACGCTCCTGGAGGAGGCGGCCGGTCCCGCCAGCTCGCCCGAGTCGCTGGGCAACCTCGGTGACGCCACGACGTACCACCCGCGGGCGGCCGGGCCGGCCACCGGCGGGTTGCGCCAGATGTTCGGCGACTGCTGGGAGTGGACCTCCTCGGCCTACCACGCCTATCCCGGCTTCCACCCGCCAGCGGGCGCCATCGGCGAGTACAACGGCAAGTTCATGTCCAACCAGATGGTGCTGCGGGGTGGGTGCGCGTTCACCCCCGCCGGCCACGCCCGTGCCTCCTACCGCAACTTCTTCCCGCACGCCGCCCGCTGGGCACTGTCCGGCGTGCGCCTGGCCGACGGAAGGAACCCCGCATGAGCGCCCGGACGACCGTGTCGGTGGTGCTGCCCCCGGGTTCGGCCGAGGCCGCGCTCGTGCGCGACGTGCGGCGGGGCCTGGGCGCACCGCCGCTGACCCTGCCGCCCAAGTGGCTCTACGACGACGAGGGCTCGCGGCTGTTCGACCAGATCACCCGCCTGCCGGAGTACTACCCCACCGAGGCCGAGCGCGAGGTGCTGCTCGCCCGCGCCGACGAGGTGGCCCGGCGCTCGGGAGCGACCACGCTGGTCGAGCTCGGCAGCGGCACCAGCGACAAGACCCATGCCCTCCTGCGGGCCTTCAAGGCGGCCGGTCAGCTGCGCCGGTTCGTGCCGGTCGACGTCTCCGAGGCCACGCTGCGCGAGGCAGCCGAGCAGGTCGCCGCGATGTACGACGTGGCGGTCGAGGCCGTGGTCGGCGACTTCACCCTGCACCTGAGCCACCTGCCGCGCGACGACCGCAAGCTGGTCGCCTTCCTCGGCGGCACCATCGGCAACCTCTACATCGAGGAGCGCAACGCCTTCCTGGGCGCCCTCGCCGACTCCCTCGAGCCCGGTGACGGCCTGCTCCTGGGCACCGACCTGGTCAAGGACGCCGACCGGCTGATCGCGGCCTACGACGATCCCGAAGGCGTCACCGACCGGTTCGTCCGCAACGGCCTGCGCGTGCTCAACCGCGAGCTGGGGGCCGACTTCGATCTCGGTGGCTTCACCTACGTGCCGTTCTGGGACCCGCACCTGAAGCGGATGGACCTGCGACTGCGCGCCGAGACCCCGATGCACGTGACGATCCCGGACGCGGGCATCGAGCTGCACCTGCACAGCGGCGAGGAGATCCGGATGGAGATCTCCACCAAGTTCACGATCGCCGGCATCCGCGACGAGCTCGACGCGGTCGGGCTCACGCTGGTCGAGACCTGGACGGACACGGCCGGCGAGTTCGCGGTGACCCTGGCCCGCAAGGAGGGCTGACCCGGCCGCGAGCGCGTCGCCACTACGCTGCCGCCGTGACCGCCGAGCCGAACCTCCCGGTGCCCGGGCTGCTCGATCTCACCGGGCACGTCGCTCTGGTGACCGGGGCCGGTTCGCCGAGCGGCATCGGGTTCGCGACCGCACGCCTGCTGGGCGCCCTCGGTGCCGCCGTGGCCGTGGCCGCCACCACCGACCGGGCCGAGGAGCGTGCCGCCGACCTCGCCGGCGCCGGCGTGCGGTCGGTCGGGGTCGTCGCCGACCTCACCGACGAAGCAGCGGTGGCCCGGGCGGCCGCGCAGGTGCGCGCGACCCTCGGACCGGTGAGCGTCCTGGTCAACAATGCCGGGATGACCAGCCTGACGCGGCCGGTGATCGGCGAGGAGGTCGCCGCCACCGAGTCCGGCACGCTGCTGGACCTGGAGCCGGGCGCCTGGCGCGAGAGCCTCGCCCGCAACCTCGACACCGCCTACCTGGTGACGCGGGCGGTCCTGCCCGACATGCTCGCCGCCGCCTACGGCCGCATCGTGATGGTCGCCTCGGTGACCGGGCCGGCGATGGCGATGCGGGGCGAGGTCGCCTACGCGGCGGCGAAGGCCGGGATGGCCGGGCTCGCCCGCGCCGTCGCGGTCGACCACGCCGGGGCCGGCGTCACCTGCAACGTCGTCGCGCCGGGATGGGTCGACACCGCGAGCCAGACCGCCGACGAGGCCGGTCAGGCGTCGCGGACGCCGGTGGGGCGCAGCGGCCGGCCCGACGAGGTGGCCACGGCCGTGGCGCTGCTGTGCGTGCCCGGCGCGTCGTACACCACCGGGCAGGTGCTCCTGGTCGACGGGGGCAACGGCATCGCCGAGGAGCGGGGCTGAGCACGGTCGCCGGGTGGTGCGTCTCGTCCGACGCCTGTCACTTCCGCGGGCCGGTGGTGATCAGGGCCGCGCGCCGTCGCCCGCAGCGGCGAGCGGGCGCCGGCCCCAGGTGCTGATCATGACGCTGGACCCGACGATCGTGTCCGGGTCCGCCATCGCCTCGAGGAACCGATCGATCTCCTCGGAGCCGAGGCCGTGGTCGATGAGGTCGGCCCTCACCTGGTGCGCGTTCGCCGCCTGCACGGTGGCCCAGCCGGTACCGCCGTGGTCGACGGCCACGTAGCCGCTGGCACCGGTGCCTTCCAGGCCATGGGCGTCCAGGGTGCGCAGGGCGTTGGCGGCGAAGTCGCTCACCCCGCCCCGGGTGCGCAACACGTCGTTGAAGGCCTGCGCCACCCGCGCGATCAGGTCGTGGCTCGGGCCGGCCCGGTCCACCGTACGGACCTCCCCGGTGTCGAAGTCCTCGAGCAGGAGCACGCCACCCGGCGCCAGCGCCTCCACCAGACCGGCCAGCACGTCGAGCCGTGTCGGAATGTGCTGGAGCACCAGCCGCTCGTGGATCACGTCCCACGGGCCGGCCGGAACGGACTGCGTGAGGAGGTCCACGGCACGCACCTCGAGGTGGACACGGCCTTCGGGTCGGCACCAGCGAGGGTCGAGGTCCACGGCGAGCACCCGCCCGTCCGGCCCGACCTCGTCGGCCATCCACCGGGCGATGGAGCCGCTCCCCGCACCGACCTCCAAGCAGCGCATGCCCTCCGTGAGCCCGAGACGCGTCAGGTGACCACGGGTCACCGGGTCGAACACCGCCTCCAGCCCGGCGAAGCGCTCAGCCGTCTCGAGCTCGGCGTTCGTCAGAAGGTACGACGCCGGTTCATCACCCACCCGAGCGTTCTACCACTCCGCCACCCGTCGCGCCCAGGAGCTGCCCGAGCATCGCCGGCCCCGGATCGACGCTGCCACGCACGGCCGTCGACGGGACGCGGGCTCCGCGCCTACTCCACCCCTGGGGGTGCGAAGAACTCCAGCGCGATGCCGTCGGGGTCGCGGAACGAGACCCCGGAGCCGTAGCCGGCGTCCTTGATGCCCTCGTGGGAGATGCCGAGCTCGCTGAGCCGATCTGCCCACTGCTGCAGCTCCCCGCGGCCGGTGCAGGCGAACGCGACGTGGTCCAGACCGGGTCTGCGCTCGTCGAAGGCCTCGCTTCTCGGCTCGGTGTGGGTGTGCAGGCCGAACAGATGTCCGTCCGAGAGCGCGTAGACCGTGTGGTGGAACGTGCCGCTCTGCTCGTCCTCGTCGAGGACGGGCTCCGAGCCGAACAGCGCGGTGTACCACTGCGTGCTGCGGTCCAGGTCGGTGACGGTCACCGCGATGTGGGCCAGCGAGGGAAATTCCGGCATGGGACATGCCTCCTAGGGCGAGGGCGAACGCCTCGGCGGCAACCCTATCGGCGTTCCCTCCCGCTGAGTCTCTCGCTCAGGTCGGGAGGTGCCGGTCCCGCTGGGTCAGTAGTTCTGCCCGGGTTGGTACGCGCAGGCGTCCTGGTCGTCCTCGGTCCGCAGGTGGTGGTGCCGGTGGTGCGTCGGCGGCAGCAGCGCCTGGGCGACCTTGTCGTGGACGTAGGTGAAGTCCGGGTCGTTGGGGTCGAACTCGTCCGACGAGCGGAAGAGCACCGACTTGGGCCGGTGGTCCTTGGCCTTGAGGGCGAGCTCGACGAAGGCCGGGAGCAGCTCCTGGGGGATGTCGGTGGAGACCACACGCTTCCCGGCGGCGGCCAGGGACTGGTAGCGGCGGAGCAGGTTGGCGGGGTTGGCCTGGTCGATGATCGAGCCGATCACACAGCGCTGGCGTGACATCCGCTGGTAGTCGTCGGAGCCGTAGCGGCCGCGGGCGTACCAGAGGGCGTGGAAGCCGTCGAGGTGCTGGTCCGGTCCTGGCTGGATGTAGCCGGTCGGCGGGATCCCGGCGTCGGTCTGACCGTTGATCGCGACCGGGACGTTGACGTTGACCGTGACCCCGCCCATGGCGTCGACCAGGGACTTGAAGCCGACGAAGTCGACCTTCACGTAGTAGTCCACGGGGAGCCCGGTCGCCCCCTCGACGGCCTGCTTGATGGCGTCGGCCCCCTCGTCGGCCGACTTGCCGAGCACGTGCGGGTGCAGGATCGGAACCTCCCGGTACACCGCGTTCAGCATCCAGCTGCCGGGATCACCGGCGCCGGTGAACCCGTTCGGGTAGAGGTCGTGCAGCGGACTCTCCGCCGGGAACGGCACGTCCTCGAGGTTGCGCGGCAGCCCGAAGGTGACCGTGCGGCCGGTCTGGGTGTCCAGCGACGCCAGGATCATCGTGTCGGTGCGAGTGCCCTCGCGGTTGGGGCCGGAGTCGCCACCGAGGAGCAGCACGTTCACGCGCTTCCGTCCGTGCCACGGGTCTTTGGCGGTGACCCCCGTCGGGCGGGTGGCGGTCTGGTTGTGGGTGAACACCGCGCTGACGACGCTGGCCTGCGCGAACGCGTCGCGCACCACCAGGCTCACCGGCGCCACGACTGCCAGGCACACCACGCCCACGGCGGCGCTGCCGCTCCACAGCTGCCAGCCCAGAGCCCCTCGCGGACGCAGCACCACGAACGTCGCCACGACCACGGTGACCCAGAGGGTGAGCAGGACCAGCGTGATCACGGCCGCCCGGGTCAGGTCCGACGGGTCGAACGCCAGGTCCAGGGCCGACCGCACGTCGTGCGGGGCCGCGACGGCGGCGAGCACCACGGCGCCGAGGCTGCCGACCAGCACGGTGAGACCGAGCCGGAACCGCCGGCTGTGCAGGAAGCCGGCCCCCGGGATGACTGCCGAGAGCAGCGTCCACCCCAGCGTGTGCAGGATGGAGTCGCAGCGGTGCGGCGCGGCCTTGCGGCGGCCGGGCTTGACGCCGTACGGCGGCATCGACATGGGGCTCCTCGGGGCGCGGTCCGAGACCGTCCAGCAGAGGGTACGGCGCCGAACCCCTGCCGCTGACATTGTGCCGGGTCCCCCTTCGGGACGCGCAACAACCGCTCCGAGCGTCGGGTCTCAGCGCAGCCGGCGCACCAGGGCTGCGCCGGTCTCCTCGGCCAGGGCGTCGACCACCAGCAGCCGGACCTCGGCGCCCATGCCGGGCCCGGACGGCGAGGCTCCCGCCGCCAAGCAGCCGAGACCGGTGGGACAGGGGATGGCTGCCGCGCCTCGCTCAGCTCACCCTCGGCATTCCCGCCAGACCGGGCGGCGTCACCCAGACGAAGCCGCCCACCGTGCGTCGACCGATGCTCGTCGCGTTGCGCAAGGAGGCGGCGTTGTCCGGATGGATCGTTCCCCAGAGCGTCGCGCCGCCGTCGACCGGCAGTGCGTGCACGAGGTGCTGGAGGACGGGCGGCGCCAGTCCGCGCCCGCGGTGCCGCGCGTCCAGGCACAGCTCCTGGACGACGTACCCGAGGAGGCCGTGGGCGTCCTGCCGCAGCGCCGCGACGACTCCGGCCGGCTCACCGTCGACGAGCACCTCGAAGAGGCGGTCCTCCGCGGCACACTCAGCCAGGGACTCGACGTCCTCGGCGCTAGCCCAGAGCGCGGTCGAGGGGGCGGCCCGGTGTATCTCGTCGTAGATCGCGGCGGCCCGGGCGGCCAGCGGCTCCGGCTCTCCCCGCCGCAGCACCACCCGGTCGTACGACGGCCCGGTGGTGCGCTGCTGCAGGAAGGCGACGGGGCCGGCGACGACGTACTGGTCGACGTCGGCCCAGGCTCCGTCGGGGTCGTCGGCCAGCGCGCCCACCAACGCATCCGGGTCGGGAACGTCGAAGCGGACGCACCGTGGGGCGAAGGCGGCGTACGACGCCGCGGTCAGCGCCGCGACCTGCGCCACGTCGGCGGGGGTCGCCGTGGCCGTGGTCGCGACGACGTCGACGAACGGCTTGGTGACGTCCAGCCCGCGGAACCGGATGCCGGTCATGGCCCAGCCGCCACCGGCGAGAGGGAGCACCTGGTTGGCCCAGGCCAGCTCGTCGGCGTCCACCGGCACGCCCGCGTCGCGCCGGAAGCGATGCGCGAACGAACGGTCACCGACCATCGACACGGCATCGGCGACGTCGGCTGCGAGCTGCGCCTCCAAGGCCTCCGGCGTGTACCAGTCCCGGACGACGGGGGAGACCCACCCGAGTCGCGCCGCCACGACCTCCGACACCTCCACCCGGCCAGTCTGGCCCACGGCGGGCGAGCTCACCTGGCCGGCGGATCGAACCCGTGCATGAGACACCAGGCGACCGCCTGTGCGCGACTGGTGACGTCGATCTTCCGGTACGCACTACGGATGTAGCTCTTCACGGTGTTCGAGCTCAGGCAGAGCACCGCCGAGATCTCCAGGTTGCTGGCACCTCTGGTGATCTCACCGAGCACCTGCACTTCGCGCGTCGAGAGCCCCGCCTCCGCTCCCAGGACGTCGGTGGCGACGGGTGAAGGCTCGCCGCCGGCTCGCCTGGCGACGCTACGGATCGTGCTCAGCACGGACTCGCGGTCGGACTCGATGGAGAAACAGCCCGCCGCCCCGTGGGCCAACGCTCGGGCGGCGAGATCGGGCCGCAGGTCGCGACCCATCACCAGCACGGCCGACTCCGACTGCTTGATCAGGGCGAACAGCTCGGCTCCGCCGTCGCAGCCCAGACCGATCGCGTCGTAGACGATGACGTCCGGAACGATCCCGAACGGCGGCGTCCCCTTGATGATCTCGATGTCGTCGGCCGAGCCGAGCAGCGCGCACAGGCCGCTGGCCACGATGTCGTGCGCGCCTGTGATCGACACCAGCGTCCGCGAGCCGGCCATCTATCGTCGCCCTTTCCTCCATCAGGGAGACCCAACACCCGGTGCCTGCCGGGCGCTTGAGTCTAAGTATTCCTCCGATCGGCCAGTTTCACCCTGAAGGGTGGTTAATTTCTTGGGCGATCCGGTCCTGTCGACCACACGCGACGGGAATCGCTGCGGCCGGCGCGGCTTCGCCGACGCCTTCTCGGTGGCTCTGGCACCGTCCTCGGCTGATCGCCGTGGCCCTAGTGCTCGCCGTCGTCCACCAGGCCCGCCGACACCTCTCGAGGGAGAAGGACCGCCGGCGCGTGGGGTCGCGGGCGCCACGTGTGGCGTCGCATCCATCGGGTACCGGTCCTGCCGACGGAGGCGTCGACCACGAGGAGAAAGACGCCCCGCCTGCGTCGGCTCACTCGTGGTAGCCCCCGGCGCCGTCGCACGGCATCGGACGCAGGACCGGAGGACGAGGATGGAGCCACTGCCCGAGACACGTCAGGCGCTGGCGGAGGTCCGCGTCGACCAGGACCAGGCCAAGCTGCTGGCGTCCCTGGTCGACCTCGGCAACACCGCACGCTCGATCGTCCCCGACTGCGTCGGTCTGAGCCTGAGCCTCGTACAGGACCGGCTGACCTTCACCTTGGTGGCGTCGAGCGTCGACATGGCCCGCCTCGACGCCGCCCAGTACCTGGACGGCGGGCCGTGCGTCCGCGACGACGGTGAGGACGAGACGATCATCACCCACATGGACGACCCCCTCGACGAGGAGCGGTGGACCCTCTTCGCCCGCAGCGGAGCCGCCACCGGGGTGGCGAGCAGCCTCTCTCTCCCGGTCCGGCGCGGCGACTCCGTCGTCGGAGGCATCAACATCTACGCGTCGTCGCCGGATGCGTTCGAAGGTCACGTCGACGCCTTGGCCGCGGCACTGGGTGCCGATGCCTCTGCGGCGGTCAACAACGCCGACCTGTCGTTCCTGTCCCGGCGGGAGGCGGTGCAGGCCCCGACCCGCATCCGCAACCGCCATGACGTCGACACCGCGCTGGGCATCTTGGCGGCCCGCTTCGACGAGTCGGTCGACGAGGCGCGGTCACGCCTGGTCGGGGCGGCTGCGAGAGCGGCCATCAGCGAGGTCGTGGTCGCGCGTCTCCTCATCGACCTGTACGCCGGTGACTGAGCTCGGCCGAGAGATATTCTGGAACGGCAGACCCCCGGCGGACCGAGCCACGACACCGCGAGGAGACACCGATGGAGCCCCTGCCCGAGACCGACGAGGCACTCAACGAGTACCTCGAGGAGGACGACGTCGATCTTCGCGAGGTGCTGACCACCATGGCCCGCGAGGCCCGTGACATCGTGCCCTCGTGCGTCGGGCTGAGCCTGGGCCTGGTGCGCGACGGATTGACGTTCACGCTGGTCGCCACGGCCGCAGAGGTGGCGGCCATCGACGCCGCGCAGTATCTCGAGGGCGGTCCCTGCGTCGACGTCGCCGGCGGTGCCGACGTCCTCGACCTCGACGTGGCCGACCTGCTGGACGAGGGTCGCTGGACCGCCTTCGCGCGAGCGAGCGCCGTGCGGGGCGTCGAGAGCAGCCTCTCCCTGCAGGTGGTGAAGAACGGCGAGGTGGTCGGCGGCATCAACCTCTATGCCGCGCAGGCCGGCGCCTTCAACGGCAAGCACGACCGTCTGGCGAGTGCCCTGGGCACCAGCGCCGACGGCGCCGTCACCAACGCCGATCTTCAGTTCGAGACTCGAGAAGTCGCCCGCCGCGCCCCCCAGGCCCTTGCCGACGTGCGGACCGTGGACGTCGCCGTCGGCATGCTGGCCGCTCGCCACCACATCGACGTGAGCGCCGCGCGTGAACGGCTGGAGGGGGCCGCCATGCGCGCGGGGATCTCCGTGCTCCAGGCCGCCGCCGTGGTCATCGCCTCACATCAGAACTGACCGGTCGACCCCTGGCCGGCCACCGCCTCCAACGCCGCTGGATCGTCGACCACCCGGCGAGCCAGCACGGTCAGCGGGATCCGATGACGTCGGGAGTACCCACGGAGGACGACGAACGCCGCTTCCACGTCCGAGCTCAGGGTTCGCGCCAGTGCTCCCTTGGCCTGCTCGATCACGATCCGGCTGTTCAGGGCGAACTGCAGCTGCTCGGTGACCTGCTCGGCCCGGCGCAGGGCGCGCTCCTGCATCAGCGCGATCGTGGCGACGTCCGTGAGCGCACGCGTCACCCGGCGCTCCTCGGCATCGAGGTGGACAGGCCGGTCACGGAAGACGTTGAGCGCACCGATCACCTGCGTCCGGAGCCGGAGCGGGAAGCAGTGGGCGGTGCGGAAGCCCAGCTCAGTTGCACGGGTGGCGAACGCGGGCCACCGGTCGGTGGACGACTCCACGTCGATGTCGGGGATCTCCTCCCCGGCGTGGAAGCACTCCAGGCACGGGCCTTCGGAGTGCTGGATCTGGAAGAGCTCCAGCAGCCGCGCGCTCTCGCTGGAGGCGGCCATCGGCCGCAGGTCCCCGGCGTGGTCGGCGAGCATCAGCCCGGTAGCGGCACTCCCGGTGATCTCGGCGACGTTCGTGGCGACGGTGTGGAGGAAGTCGAGGAGGTCGAAGTCGTCGACGAGGGTGTCGGCCACTTCCAGGAACAGGTCCGACATCCGGCCCGTACTGATCATCTTTGCCCTCTTCTCTGGCGAATCTTCATTATCGCTCTTCTCCCCGCTCTCACGGACTGTCGTCCTCCGGCAGCCGTGCGCCCGCCAGGATCTCGCGGGCGAGCTCCAGCAGCGTGATGCCGCGGCTGAACGCGTGGGCGCGCATCAGGGCCAGCGCCGTGGGCAGGTCGACGTGGTGGTCGACCATGACCATGCCCTGCGCCTGGTGGATCTCACTGCGACGCTCGAGCGCGGTGAGCAGCCGTTGGTCGAGCTCCTCGGCGTCGTTGCCGCTGGGCGGCTCCAGCAGCCGCTCGACCGCGAGGTCGGCGAACACCAGGGCCGAGGAGATCGCCCCGTCCATCAAGGCTCCGCTGTGATCGGCGTACAGCTCGAGCACCCCGAGCCGGACGGCCCCGACGTGCAGAGGAAG
Source organism: Actinoallomurus sp. (assembly GCA_045806665.1). Lineage (GTDB taxonomy): Bacteria > Actinomycetota > Actinomycetes > Streptosporangiales > Streptosporangiaceae > Actinoallomurus. Next base: position 14,992 of record JBJMIW010000377.1, on the reverse strand, counting down.
GGCGAAACAGGCTTCCACCCCCGAGGCCCGGACCGCGGTCAGGTATCCGGGCCAACGCCCGGTGCCGTCCTCGACGAGCCGGCTGGCCAGGACCGGGCGGGCCAGGGCGTGCGCGTCGACACTCGGCCCCTCGCCGCTCTCGAAGGCTGCCTCGGCCAGCGCGCGGCTCCAGGCGTCCGCTGCGGCGGCGACGGCCGGTGCGCCGTCGGCGCCAACGACGTGGACGGCGGCGCCACGGACACCGAGCACCTCGACCGCTGCGCGACACAGCCGCTGCAGGTCCGCCACGAGCCCGTCCAGCGAGGCGTCGGCCACCGCGACCGCCACGGCAGCAAGAGCGGCAGCGCGCGGGTCGTCGGAAGGGCGCCGGCCTTGATCACTGCTCACCTGGCCCACTTCCCAGCCCGGGCACCGGGCGCCGTAGGCAGATCACGCTACTCCCCCGAGGACCGAGCGGCGCGCCGCGGACGGACCCGAGCCGCGACGAGACCGTGGCCCGGTCGCGCCGCCGCGCTCACTCCGGCAGGCGCCGCGTGTCGACGACCGCCTGGGCGACATCTCGCAGCTTGATGTTGCGGTCCTGGGAGTAACGCCGCAACACGTTGAAGGCCTGCTCGTCGTCGAGACCGAGGCGCTCCATCAGGATGCCTTCGGCCATCCCGATCACCTTCCGGCTGTCGAGGGCACGCAGCAGGTGCGCACTGTCCCATACCTTCTGCAGGGCGACCGCTGCGTGCGTCGCCAGCACCTGCACGACCTGCCGGTCGGCGTCGGAGAAGTGACGGGGCTCCACGTCGTAGACGTTCAGGCTGCCCATCACGTGGTCGCTGAGGTACAGACGGGTTCCCACCATCGACCTCACTCCCCGCTCCGCTGCAGCGGCAGCCCACCGGGGCCACCGACGCTCGTCCCTGGTGTCCTCGACCAGCACGCTCATCCGCGAGCCCAGCAGGTCGACGTCCGGGCCCTCTCCCAGCCGGAACTGGATCTCGTCCAGCTCCTCCACGGCCGGGTCGGACGAGGCCAGTGACTCCACGTGGGACGAACCGTGGACGAAGAGCACCCCGGCTCCCCAGCAGTCCACGGCCTGCAGGGCGAACTGCACGACCTTCTCGACGGTCTCGTCCATGCTGTCGCTGGCCGCGAGGTCGGCGGCTATCTCGGCGAACGCGGACGCGGACTCGGCGTTCGACGGCGCGGCGTCGTGGGACACCGATGCCGGACCGCTCGCTTCGGGCCGTGACGGGGGCTGGGTCACGCGCCAATTCTGCCCCCCCCCGGGTGATGGGTCCAAACCGGTGCACGGCCGTGCCCGGCCACGCGCCGTCGGCGCCCACGCGCAGCGCTCAGATGGCGGTCGGATGCGTCCTCAGTTGTTGCCGGACGCCTTGGACAGGGCCGCCACCAGCTCGCCCGCCTGGTCCGGCGACGTCTCGCGGGCCACGTCTGCCTGACTGACCATGCCGACCAGCCGGTCGCCGTCGATGACCGGCAAGCGGCGCACGCCGTGCTCGATCATCGTCCGCAGCGCCTCGTCAACGGGGTCGTCAGCGCCGATCGTGACCGGCTTGCCGTCAGCCAGCTCCGAGACACGGGTGGCCGACGGGTCACCGCCCTCCGCGATGCAGCGGACCACGATGTCTCGGTCGGTGACCATGCCGGCGAGCCGTTCGTCGACCCCGCAGATGGGCAGCGCGCCCACACCGAGGTCGCGCATCTTGCGTGCCGCATCGGCCAGCGTGTCGTCGGCTCCGGCGCACTCCGCGCCCTCGGTCATGATCTCTCGGGCAGTGGTCATGGTGGTGCCTCCTCCGTCGTGGGTACGGCGCCGGTACCCGTAGGACAGCGGGTCATGCCCTCGACCCGTGGCGCACTCGATGGGGGTTCGCGACCACGGCGTCGGTGCCGACCGAGGACTGATCCACCCGCGCGGGTGTGGGCGCCGACGCCGTCACCGACCTAGCGTGGTCTCCAGGCCCTCGGGCCCCGGAGCTTCGGGAGACTCCGCCTGATCCGCATCGAGAACTCTCCCGCACTCTGCTGGAGCCCACGGCAGTCCCTCTCTCTCGGAAGGACCTGTCGTGTCCCGAACCGCCGCACCGTCACGCTCGCACGCCCCGACCCGGGAGCGGCTCGACCGGGCCCGCCGTACCGAGGAGGTCCTCGACCGGCTGGACGCGCTGGACCCGGGCGACGAGCAGGGGCGTGAGGAGCTCCGTCGCGAGCTCGTCGAGGCCAACATGGGCGTCGCCCAGTCGATCGCCGCCCGGTACCGCAACCGCGGCATCGCCGGTGAGGACCTGGAGCAGGTGGCCTACCTGGCGCTGGTACGGGTCGCGCAGACCTACGACCACGGCAGCGGGCACGACTTCATGTCGTACGCCGTACCGTCGATCAGGGGCGAGGTGCGCCGGTACTTCCGCGACCACGGCTGGATGGTGCGACCTCCTCGACGGGTCCAAGAGCTGCAGGGCCGGATCTCGACCACCGAGTCGGAGCTCACCATCAAGCTCGGACACCCCCCGACCGCCGAGGAGCTCGCTGCGGAGCTCGGCGCACCGGAGGAGCACGTCCAGGAGGCCCTGGCGGCCAACGGGTGCTTCACCCCCACATCGCTGGACCAGACCGTCCACACCGCGGGTTCCTCGATCGGCGACTGCTGCGGACTGGAGGAGGGAGGACTGGACGCCGTGGAGGCACGGGTCGTGCTGACACCGCTGGTGCGCAGCCTCACGCCTCGCGAACGACGCATCCTCCAGATGCGCTTCTTCGGCGACTGCACCCAGCAGGAGATCGCCGACGAGATCGGCGTCACCCAGATGCAGGTCTCGCGGCTGTTGAGCGGGCTGCTCGGACGGCTCCGCGCCGACCTGCTCGCCAGGCAGTCCGCCTCCGCCTGAGTCGCGCCCGTCGAGGAGCCCGATCGCGAGGCCCGGCATGGAGCCGTGCCGTGGGGGTACCTGCGGGCCTCGACCACAGGAGGAACGATGGACACCACCAGCCCGGACCTCGGCGACAGCGGCCTCGCAGCCGCCGAGGGCACCCGACCCGCCGGCGACCCGCCCCCCAGCGGTGAGGCGGTGGTCCCGGGCGCCCCTGGTTCCGGTACGCCGGCCGTGGCCGAGCCCACCGACCCGGTGGCGCCGCCCGCGCCGAAGCCCGACCAGGGTGCCCCGGCCCTCCGGACGGCGACAGGTGGCGAGATCGCAGGGGACGGCTACCGCGCCCAGTGGGGCGCCTACCTGACCACCGCCACCGGGACGCGCCTCCACGACACCGACCACTCCCTCAAGGCCGGCGAGCGCGGACCCACGCTGCTGCAGGACCACCACCTGCGCGAGAAGATCACCCACTTCGACCACGAGCGCATCCCGGAGCGCGTCGTGCATGCCCGCGGGGCCGCGGCCCACGGCCACTTCGTGGGGTACGGCGCGGCCGGCGACGTCTGCCGAGCGGCATTCCTGGCGGAGGGGACGCAGACCCCGGTGTTCGTCCGGTTCTCCACGGTGCTCGGCTCCCGCGGCTCGGCCGACACCGTGCGCGACACCCGCGGCTTCGCCACCAAGTTCTACACAGACGAGGGTGTCTTCGACCTCGTCGGCAACAACATCCCCGTCTTCTTCATCCAGGACGGGATCAAGTTCCCCGACTTCGTGCACGCGGTGAAGCCCGAACCGCACAACGAGATACCGCAGGCGTCTTCGGCGCACGACACGCTCTGGGACTTCGTGTGGCTCCAGCCCGAGACGACGCACATGATGATGTGGCTGATGTCGGACCGGGCGATTCCGCGAAGTTTCCGGATGATGCAGGGCTTCGGCGTGCACACCTTCCGCCTCGTCAACGAGCAGGGCGTCAGTACGTTCGTGAAGTTCCACTGGACGCCGAAGCTCGGCACGCACTCGCTGGTGTGGGACGAGACGCAGAAGATCGCCGGCAAGGACCCGGACTTCAACCGGCGAGACCTGTGGGAGGCGATCGAGGCCGGGCAGTACCCTGAGTGGGAGCTCGGCGTGCAACTCGTCCCGGAGGGCGACGAGCACGCCTTCGACTTCGACCTGCTCGACGCCACGAAGATCATCCCTGAGGAGCAGGTGCCGGTACGCCCGGTCGGGCGGCTGGTGCTCGACCGCAACCCGGACAACTTCTTCGCCGAGACCGAGCAGGTGGCCTTCCACTTGGGGAACGCCGTCCCCGGCATCGACTTCACCGATGATCCGCTGCTGCAGGCACGGCTGTTCTCCTACCTGGACACCCAGCTGATCCGCCTCGGCGGCCCGAACTTCACCCAACTGCCGGTGAACCGGGCGATCGCCGACGTACGCAACCACCAGCGCGACGGCTACCACCAGTCCCAGATCCATACGAGCCGGGCCACCTACCATCCGAACTCACTGAGCGGCGGCTGCCCGGCCGTGGTCCCGGACGGGGCGTACCGGCACTACCCGGAGCGGGTCGACGGGAGGAAGATCCGCAAGCGGAGTCAGAGCTTCGCCGACCACTACTCCCAGGCGACCCTGTTCTGGAACAGCATGTCCGACTGGGAGAAGGAGCACATCACCTCGGCGTTCCGGTTCGAGCTCGGCAAGGTCGAGCATCGGCACATCCGCAAAGGCGTCATCGCCAACCTCAACAACGTCGACCACGACCTGGCCGTCGCGGTCGCGGAGGGCATCGGCGTGGAGCCGCCTGAGCAGGCGACGACGCCGAACCACGGGCGGAGCTCTCCGGCGCTGAGCCAGGCGAACTCGCCGCGTGACTCGGTCGAGACCCGGAAGATCGCCATCCTGGCCGCCGACGGCGTGGACACGGGCGACGTCCAGACGATCCGGGAGGCGCTGTCGGCGGTCGGCGCGATCCCCGAGGTGCTGGCCGCGCGCGACGGCACGATAGAGGGCTCCGACGGGCCGGTCGAGGTGACGCGGGCGCTGCCGACCGTGGGGTCGGTGCTGTACGACGCCGTCGTCGTCCCCGGCGGGAAGGAGTCGGTGACGGCTCTGGAGAGCGACGGCAGCGCCGTTCAGTTCGTCGCGGAGGCGTTCAAGCACGGCAAGGCGATCGGGGCCATCGGAGACGGGATCCGTCTCCTGTCGAGCGCCCGCCTGAACGGGGTGAACAACCACGGTGAGGCCCTGACCGCCGACCAGGGCGTCGTGATGCAGTCGACGTCCGGCGTGACCGGCGAGTTCATCGAGCAGTTCGTCGTGGCGGTGGCGGCGCATCGTCACTACAACCGGGACTTCGCCGCCGTACCGGCCTGATCCACAGTGGACCGAAAAAGGCCCGCGTCCGAGCGGACGCGGGCCTGTCCGGGACCCCTCACGGGCCTGTCCAGGACGCCTTACGCGGTCGCGCCGACCGTGTCGTCGGCGGCGCATTCGACGTCGTCGGCGCCGCCGAGGCAGTACACCGAGTAGGCGCGCTCGATGACCGGCAGCGCGGCGTTCCGGACGGGGATCCCGCCAGGCGTGATCCCCTTCTCCACACCGCGGTGGGCATGGCCGTGGACGGCGAGGTCCGCCCTCGCTCCGTCGATCACCTCGGCGAGGAGGTAGCTGCCGAGAAAGGGGTAGATCTCCAGGGGCTCGCCCTCGAGAGTGTCCTTGACCGGCGCGTAGTGGGTCAGGGCCACGCGGGCGTCCGTGTCGAGGGCGTTCAGTGCCTCGCCGAGCCGGGCCGCGGTGGCCTTCGTGTACCGGATGAACGCCTTCATCTCGGGCTCGCCGAAGTCGGAGCCGCAGCGGCCCGCGAAGCCGCCGCCGAACCCCTTGGCGCCGGCGATCCCGAGCCGCCGGCCGTGGCAGTCGATCACGGCCGACTCGCCCTCGAGCACGGTGATCCCCGCGTCCGTCAGCGCCTGGCTGATCTCCGTCTCCGCGTCGGAGTGGTAGTCGTGGTTGCCGAGCACGGTGATGACCGGAACGCCGAGGTCGCGGAGCTCCTCCGCGGCCATCCGTCCTTCCTCGGCCGTCCCGTGCTGCGTCAGATCGCCGGCGACGAGCAGGACGTCCGCGTCGTCGGCGATCCCGGTCAGTCGTTTGCGGTACAGGCCGCGCACATCCTCGCCGACGTGGATGTCGCCGACCGCGGCCACACGAATCATGTGGGTGTTTCCTCCGTCTTCGGGGGGCGGATCTCAACGACGGTGACATCGTTGGAGATCCGTCTTCCGCCGGCCGCCTCGCGGGCGACCGTCTCGATGAGTTGCCGCCGCCGGGGGGTGGCCACCTGGCCGCGCAGGAAGACGACGTCACCGCGGACGTCCACCTGGATGCCCAGTTCGACGGTACGGGCGTCCTCGGCGAGGCGGCTCTTGATGCGGGCGGCGAGGTAGTGGGGCGGGTCGCTGGGCGTCATCCGGCACTCCCTTCGTACGGCGGCCCGTAGTCGATCACGCGCAGGCGATGCAGCAGCGTCAGGTAGGCGTAGGCGTACGGTGAGTGCGCCGTCTCGGCGATCACCCGATGCCAGTCCACCTGCTCGCGCAGCGCCCGCGATACCGGCAGGTATCCCCCAAAGTCGCATGCTTTCTCACTGAAGGCGTGGAGACGCAGAATGGTCAGGTCGGTAGCGGTGAGCACCGGCATGGCGACCGCCTCCACGTCGAGTTCCTCGGCGCGAGCGAGCAGCGCGGCGTCCACGACCCGCCCCGACGGCCGGAAGATCAGATCGACCGTCCGGCCGTCGTCGTCGGCCTTGGCCAGCCACCCCTCGGGAATCTCGACGCGCCGCATCCCCACCGACTCCAGCGCCGAGAGCGCCGTCTCGACCTGGTCCTCGGTGAGGACGAAGTCGACGTCGTGCGTCGACGGAGCGGCGCCGCGCGCGTAGGCGGCGAACCCGCCGGCGAGCGCGAACTTGACTCCCCTGTCGGTCAGCGCGGCCGCGGCCTTCCTGAGGGTCTCCAGCAGCTCGCCCGGTGCGGCCTCGACGTCAGCCATGGCGCCGGTACCTCCAGGCGGGGTGCAGGGCGCTCAATCGCCGCGCCCGGTAACCGCGTCCCGGGCCCGGTCGGCCACCGCGGCGGCCTTTCCGACCGTCTTGAGGATGCCGGGCCTCGGCGGCGTAGCCGGGTGCGGCCGCGTCGGGGCGAACTTCTTGCCCTCGTCGATCTTGGTGCCGAGTTGGTCCGCCTCCTCGGCGCTGAGCACCTCCCGCATGCGGGGCCAGACGCGCTCCTCCTCGAAGGAGATGTGTGCGCGCCCGTCGGCCATGAACGTGCTAAGGCGATCTTCGAACCTCGGGTCGTCGGTGTCGAAGTCCATCAGCTCGTCGAGTATGCGCTTGGCGGCCTGCTCCTGTTCGATGGCCTCGTCTGCGAGCTGGTCACCGTCGGGCAGCTTGTCGCGGACCGCCTGCCAGAAGTACTCCTCCTCGACGGCCTCGTGCTTGGACTCCTCGATGATCAGCTGGTCGACCAGCCTCTTGCGGATCTCCTGCTGCTCCGGGCTGGCTCCGGTCGCCGCCGTGGGCCCGGATTCGAGCTCGGCGAGCGCCTGTTTGACCTCTTCGTGGTCTTTTCGAAGTACGTCGAATACGTTCGGCATCGTTCCTCCCCTTCTTGCCGACGCGCCCTCCCTGCCCCCGAAGGACGGAACAAAACGCCGCTCGCGGACGCGGTGGGGACCCTGCTCAGCCGGGTCCTCGGCGCCCGAGGATTCGGCGATCCGTCCCTGGGTAGTCGACCGATTACTTCGATCATGGGAGGTCGATCGGTGAGCCGCGTCACCGTCGTGATCGCCACCAGGAACAGGCGATCGGAACTGCTGCGCTCCCTCGACCGGCTGGAGGCCCTGCCGGACCGGCCGGTCATCGTCGTGGTCGACAACGGTTCGGCAGACGGCACCGCGGCCGCGGTTACGGAGGCCCATCCCGAGGTCCGGGTCGTCCCGCTGGGCCGCAACCGGGGGGCGGCGGCGCGCAACATCGGCGTCCATCTCGCCCGCACGCCGTACGTCGCGTTCAGCGACGACGACTCGTGGTGGGAGCCGGGCGCGCTGACGCGGGCGGCCGACCTGTTCGACGACCACCCGCGCCTCGGCCTCATCGCCGCGCACACCCTGGTCGGTCCCGAACGCGAGCCCGACCCGGTCAACACGGCGATGGCCGAGTCGCCGCTCCCCCGGGAGCCGGACCTGCCCGGCCCACCGGTGCTGGGGTTCATCGCCTGCGCCGCGATCGTCCGCCGCCGGGCCTTCCTCGCCGTCGGGGGGTTCAGCTCCCTGCTGTTCTTCGTCGGGGAGGAGCGCCTGCTGTCCTACGACCTCGCCGCCGCCGGCTGGGGCCTCTGCCACGTCCCGGACATCGTCGCGGTGCACGAACCCTCGACGAACCGGCCGCCGTCCCACCGACGCCGCCGCAGCGAGCTGCGCAACACGGTGCTCACGGCCTGGATGCGCCGTCCCGGTCTGGTCGCGCTGCGGGAGACGGCATGGCTGGGGGCACGGGCGCTGCGGGACGGTGATTCGCGCGCGGCCCTGGCTGGCGCGGCCGTACGCCTGCCGTCGGCGCTGGCGGCGCGGCGGCCGGTCCCGGCGACCGTCGAGCGCGGCATCCGCCGGCTGGCCCGGGAGGCGCGGTGAGCCCGGACCCGCGGACGACGGTCGTCATCATGACCCGGGACCGGCGCGCCGAGCTGCTGCGGACCCTGGATCTGATGACCCGGCTCCCCGAACGCCCTCCGATCATCGTCGTCGACAACGCCTCCTCCGACGGAACCCCGGACGCCGTCGCCGAGGCGTACCCGCAGGTCCGGCTGATCAGGGCCACGCGCAATCTGGGCGCCGTCGCCCGGAACGTCGCCGTCGAGGAGGTGACCACCCCGTACGTCGCCTTCTGTGACGACGACACCTGGTGGGAGCCGGGCGCGACGGTCCGCGCGGCCGACCTGCTCGACCGGTATCTGCGGCTGGCCACGGTGACCGGCCTGATCCTGGTCGAACCGGGCCTGGAGGAGGACCCGATCACGCCGGAGCTGCGGCACTCTCCGGTGCCCGCGCCGGACTGGATGCCGGGTCCCGCGCTGATGAGCATCCTCGCCGGTGCCTCGATGATCCGCGTCGAGGCGTTCCGCCAGGTCGGGGGGTTCTCTCCGCGCCTGTGGCTGGGCGGGGAGGAGGAGCTGCTCAGCATGGACCTGGCGAGCCGGGGCTGGTGGATGTGCTGGGCGGAGGACGTCGTCGTGCACCACGCCGCCTCGACCGCCCGTGATCCCCGGGAACGGCGCCGGGTCGGCATCCGCAACACGCTCTGGACGACCTGGCTGCGCCGCCCGCTCCCGGCGGCCGTCCGCCGGACGCTGACCGTGCTCCGATCGGTCCCCCGCGACCGTACGAGCCTGTCGGCGGTCGCGGAGGCGGTGTGCGGCCTGCCCTGGGTGATCCGGGAGCGGCGGCCGGTCCCCGACCACGTCGAGCTGGCCCTGCGGCTGCTGGAAGAGCCGCAGCGCACCTCCCCCGCCCGCCGCTACGTCGGCTGAGCCGGAGGCCGCCGGACCCGAAGTCCGATGCTCTATCAATGCTGCCGACGTGGTGATCTCCCGGAGCAGCGCCGGCACGATCGCGGAGTTGACCGCTCGCGGCAAGGCCGCCGTCCGCATCCCTCTCGCCTCGGCCGCAGGCAGTAAGGGTGGAAGCGGTGGATCAGACCCATGGTTCTGCTCGCGCTCGCCGTCACGGAGGCCGATGGTCATCGGCTGATCCAGCGCACCGCGATCATCCCTGTCCTTCGCATCGCTCCCCAGGAGGCAGCCGACACCATCCAAGCGCCGAAACTCCGCCCATGCTGAGGAAATCGCTGTGTCCCCCCAGCCGCATCGATACAGCCGCGGCCAGATACACACCGAGGCTCGGCTCCTCGATCTGGCGCACTCTGGCGGCCTCGCGCGAAATCGAACCTGGCCCGCACGCTGCAGGATGATGACGGTGTGCTGATTCGCATTGAAGCCTCGCAGTTGCCCGGACGAGCGTGCGGGCAAGCTCCCGGCTTTCCTGGCTACCGCAACGTTCACGTGGGCGTGCAGCGGCGTGACCGCCGTACTGAGCTTCTCGACCTGCACCCCGGTGACGCCCCCTCCGCAACATGGGAGCTGGAGGTCACCGCCACCGCAACCGACACGGGCTGGAATCTTCGCGGCCCCTACGTACAGGGCCGTCCGGGTAGCCGGTTCATCTATCTGTCGTGGGGGGCCGTGGACGACGGCGGGGCGTTCGAGATGTTCCGGCGGGCGAAGCTGTGGTTCGACGCCATCGGCCCGGACGTCCTGGACGCCGCGGTGAGCAGCGGGCTGTTGGTGGCCCGGTTGGGGTTGACCGATGCACGTGGCCATCCGTTGTGCGCGGCGGTCCGGCCTCCGCTGATCGAATGGTCAGCTGGTTCCTGAATTCCGTCGATCCCCGGCGGCCGCGGCCAGGATGCTGCACACCTCCTCCTCGGCGCAGCCGCCCGGGTCCGTAGCCGAGGCACGGCGTTTCAGCTCATGGAGGGCGTCACGGGCGTGGGTGAGTTCGGCCAGGCGCTGCTCGACCTGTGTGAGGTGCTGGTCGATCAAGTCAGTGACGTGCTGACACGGGACCTGGCCGCCGTCCCGGATCGTCAGGACGCCGCGGATCTCGGCGAGGGTGAACCCGGCGGCCTGGGCGTCGCGGACGAACGCCAGCCGACCCGCGGTCTCGACCGGGTAGTCCCGGTAGCCGGCCGAGGTGCGGGGCGGTTCGGGCAACAGCCCCGCCTGCTCGTAGAACCGGATGGTCTTGGTGGTGAGCCCGCTCTGGGCGGCCAGAACACCGATACGCATCCTCCCAGCCTACGGTTGACCTTCCAGCGCACTGGAACCTCTACCGTCAAAGCCATCAGGACCCGGCCGCTGGGGAGACGATCATGCTGGAGTTGACGGTGCTGACCGTGCCGGACTGCCCGAACGACCCGATCATCATGGAGCGGCTCGCCGAGGCCCTCGCCGATCTCCCGGACGCCCGGCTGGTGCGGCACGTGGTCCAGGACGAGGCGGAAGCCATCCGACACGGGATGCACGGCTCTCCGACGCTGCTGGTCAACGGTGTCGACCCGTTCGCCGCGCCAGGCACTCCGGCCAGCGTGTCCTGCCGGATCTACCGCGACGAGACCGGGCGCACCAGCGGCGCCCCGTCAGTAGTGGCGCTGCGATGCGCAATCGAGCAGGCCACCCAGCTCGCCGAGGTGCCGGTGTTGCCACTCTCAGTGGGCCGGTCCGGGCTCGGACGCCTCGCGCCGGTCGAGGGCGGGCTGCGGGCGGTACACCAACAGGTGCTGCGGGCCTTCGCCGAGACCGGGAACCCGCCGTCGACGACCGACCTGGACGATGCCGCCGCCCCGTTCGGCACCACTGGCCGCACGGTCCTCGGCCTACTGCACGCCGGAGACTTCCTGCGCCTGGACGAGGGCGGGGCGGTCAGCGCGGCCTACCCGTTCTCCGCCACACCCACCGCGCACGCCGTCCAGATCGAGGACGGCCCGGCCGTGTACTCCATGTGCGCGATCGACGCGCTCGGCATCGCCGCCATGCTCGGTAAGGCCGTGACGATCCGGTCAGCCGAACCAGTGACCGGCGCCCCGATCACCGTGACCGTCCCCACGGGCAACGGCCGAGCGGTCTGGGAGCCCGCCAGCACGGTCGTCTTCCTCGGCCAGGACAACACCTGCGGTGCCTGCGCCGAACCCGACGCCGCGGTGCCGTCGGTCGCCGCGGACGTGTGCTGCGGTCACATCAACTTCTTCACCAGCCGCAGGGGCGCCGCCGCCTGGGCCGAAGACCACCCCGAGGTGACCGGCCAGATTCTCAGCCAGAAGGGCGCCCTCAAGACCGGCGTCCAGATCTTCGGTCCTCTTCTGCGCACCGACCTCTGAACCAGATCGACAATCATGGATTGTCGAAACGCGATCGACAACCTATGGTTGTCGTATGGATGAGGTGAACGTGCGAACCCTGGTCGAGGCCGTCCAGGAGCGGGCCTCCAGTGACGACCCGCTGGTGCTGTTGGAGACCGCGATCGCCGTCGCGGGCGAGACCAGCGGCGCGGCCGACGACCTGATCGAGCACTATGTCGGCGCCGCTCGGGCGGCGAATGTGTCCTGGACCTTGATCGGTGAGAAGCTCGGAGTATCCAAACAGGCCGCCCGGCAGAAGTTCGCCCACCGACTTGGAGTCAGCGACCTCATCGGCGACGCCGCCGAGACCATGGTCATGGCACCGCGCCTGTCTGCCTGCCTGCAAGCGGCCCAAGCCGCAGCGGACGCCGACGATAGCGTTCCAGGCACCCAGCACCTGCTACTCGGGCTCCTGCACGTCGGCGGCGCCGCCAACATCCTCGACGAACTCGGTGTCACCCGCGACAAGGTCCGTGAAGCCAGCACCCGCCTGTTCGAACCCGCGATGATCGCGGACGGCGCCGGGCAGGAACGCCGGGTCGTCGGCGACGGAGAAGCCGAACAGGCCGTCACCGAGGCCAGGCGGCTGGCTGCGCGGCGCGGGCAGTCCCAGTTCCGGACCGAGCACCTGCTGTTCTGCCTCGCCCTCGACCCCGGCTCATCGGCCCGCCGTGTCCTCAACGACCTTGGCGTCGACCCCGCCCACGTCAAGAAGGCACTTGAGGAATGGATCGCCTCGGTCCAACGCCGCCACCGCCGCATCGGCAGGGCCAAGGGCACCGACCGGGCCTGCTCATTCTGCGGCTGCAAGGACCTCGGCCCTCTCGTCGCCGGCCCCGGCGTCTGGATCTGCGGCAATTGCGTCCAGACCGCCGTGGAGATCCTGCGTGCCGAACCACGCGGTCTGCGCACCGGATGACGGTTGAGCGCCAACGGCGTTCGAAGTCGCCTCCACCTCGCGCATCCGAGCGATACTCACGTGCGGGTTCAAACATGTGGGCAATCGGGATTTCGCGAACCCGCGCGCTTCGCCGGGCGGAACGCCCGAGCCGTTCGACGCCGACCTGGTGGACACGCTGATCCGGGAGGCTTTCGAAGAGAGCCAGGTCCGGGTGACCGACGCCGTCTACCTCGGGTATCAGCAGGTCCACCGGCCGGTTACGTCGACTGACGGGTGCAGCCGTGTGTCTTCGGCGACGTCGCACATGATGGTGAGGATTAGCAAACTGCCGCGTTGTTGATCAGGCCATGTGGGCCATCGGACGCGCTGTCATGCCGATGAGCGGGAATATCGGATCCGACGACAGACAGATGCAAGGTTGGTATCGGCGACTGCGCGAAGCCGGTCGCCGATACCTGTCACGTCAGGCCGGTGATGTGCCGCCCTGGCGAGGTGCCGGGCGAAGAACCGAGTCGCGCTGTCGGTTTCGAATCTGGGGACTCCGCCGTGCCCGCCCGCGTTGGCGTGCAGCGTCTTCTCCTTCGAGGCGAAGGCGTCGAACAACGCAAGACCGGATTGGCGGTCGACGTGCTCGTCGTCCCACAGGAGCAGGAATTCGATCGGGACGGTGGTCTGCGCCGCCGCCTCGGTCAGAGATTCATGCCCCAGACGACCGAAGACGGCCGCGGTGATCCTAGGGAAGCGTGAAGACCACGATAGGCTCGCGCCCCGGCGGTTCCCCGAGCAGCCGGGCGGTGTCGGTGGTCGCATCGCCGGACGTGACGGTTATGTCCGTGGCTGAGACGGCGAGGTCGATGGCACCGCGCAGAACAGCGAGGTCGCCGGCGTGTTCGGGCCAGATGAACGCTTCCAGCCAGGCCCGTGCCTCGGGATCGGCCAGGTCGACCGGATGCCGGTCGATACCCAGGCGACACGTGATCTCCGGGACCGATCCGAGGATCTGCCCCGCGGCAGCGTCGCCCGTACCGCACAGGTGATCATTACTGGCGAGGCGCCTTCGGAGGCTGCCTCCTGGTCGCCGACGCGGTAGCGGTAGCGATCCAGGAGCAGGTTCAGGCCCGCGCTGGCGCCGACCTCGACCATGGCAAACGAACCCGCCACGACTCTGCGCCTGGACCTGACCGGCCGCGACCTTCGCATGGACATCACCGGCGAGGCGCTCACCCTCTGGCGTTTCGAGACGCCGATCGAGTACCGCATCCCGGCCGCCACCGACATTGCGAACATCACGAGCCAGACGGTGAAGTCGTCGGCGAAGTGCCGGGGGCCGCGGTCTTCGATCGCGCTGGTCTCCACGTCACACCGAAGCCCGGGCAGACACCGCCGCCGGAATGGGCACGCCCCGGCATCGGCGAGGTGGCATGGACGAAAACCCTAGCCCCGAAGACTGCACGCATCCGGCCAGGGGAGGCCAGGAGCACATCCTGGGGTAGCGCGTCGGTGAAGATTGCTACAGCCGTGGACGACAGCGCCCCCTCAGCCCGACCGAGGTAGCGGTGGCACCGCTTGCGCGCTGTGCGCGGCGCCTGGGCCTGGGCCAGCAGTCGCGGACGGGCAGGCCTGTCCCAGGGGGAGCTGGGCCTGAAGGGTGGTGCCCGCGCCGGGCGGGCTGTGCAGCCAGAGGTGGCCGCCGAGCGCCTCGGCCCGGTCCCTGAGCCCGGCCAGGCCCGAGCCGTGGCCGAAGTCCGCGCCGCCGCGGCCGTCGTCGCGGACGCAGACCCGCAGTACGCCCTCGCCGGCGGCCACCTCGACCTCGGCGACGGTGGCGTGTGCGTGCTTGGCGATGTTGGTCAGCGCCTCGGCCACCACATAGTAGGCGGCGATCTCGATCTGCTCAGGCTGCCGCCCCACTCCCTGGATATCGAGGACGACCGGGACGGCGGAGCGGCGGGCCAGCGCCTTCAGCGCCGGGCGCAGTCCTCCGGCGGCGAGAGCCGCGGGGTGGAGGCCGCGGGCGATCTCCCGCAGCTCCTCGAGCACGCCGGTCAACTCCGTGGCGACGCCGTCCATGTGCGCGGTCAGCTCGTCGGCCTCGGCCGGTACGGCCGCCCGCACCGCGCGCAGCTCCACCGCGAGGGAGACCAGCCGCTGCTGCGCGCCGTCGTGCAGGTCCCGTTCGATCCGGCG
>JBJMIW010000376.1:0-3812 GCA_045806665.1 Actinoallomurus sp. | reverse complement strand
GGGACAAGCGGGCCGCGGTCTCGCCGCTCGGCTCGGGCGCGCTGGCCGGTTCCTCGCTGCCCCTCGACCCGGTCGCCACCGCGGCCGAACTGGGCTTCGACGAGGCCGCCCCGAACTCCATGGACGCGGTGTCCGACCGCGACTTCGCCGCCGAGTTCCTGTTCGCCGCCGCGCTGATCGGCGTGCATCTGTCGCGGCTCGGCGAGGAGATCGTGCTGTGGGCCTCGCAGGAGTTCCGCTGGATCGAGATGGACGACACCTACGCGACCGGGTCGTCGATCATGCCGCAGAAGAAGAACCCGGACGTCGCCGAGCTGGCCCGCGGCAAGACCGGCCGGCTCATCGGCCACCTGACGGCGCTGCTGACCACCCTGAAGGGCCTGCCGCTGACGTACAACCGCGACCTGCAGGAGGATAAGGAGGGCGTGTTCGACGCCGTCGACACCCTCCTGCTGGTGCTGCCCGCGATGTCCGGTCTGATCGCCACCATGCGCGTCAACACCGAACGCCTGGAGGCCCTCGCGCCCCAGGGCTTCGCGCTCGCCACCGACGTCGCCGAGCTGCTCGTGCGCAAGGGCGTGCCGTTCCGCGAGGCGCACGAGGTCGTCGGCCACCTCGTCGTGTGGTGCCAGGTCAACGACAAGGACTTCGGCGACCTCACCGACGACGAGCTGGCCAAGGTCTCTCCGCACCTGACTCCGGACGTACGCGACGTGTTCTCCGTCCAGGGGGCGCTCGCCGCGCGGAAGGCGTACGGCGGCACCTCTCCGGAGCGCGTCGCCGAGCAGCTCACGACGTTGCGCTCCCTCGTCGACGGCCACGCCTCCTGGGCGGCCTCGGGGATCTGATGAGCGCTCCGCTCCCACGCGCGTTCTTCGACCGGCTGCCCGAAGAGGTGGCGCCCGACCTGCTCGGCTGCGTCCTCGAACGCTCCTCGCCCGAGGGGACGGTCGCGGTGCGCCTGACGGAGGTGGAGGCGTACGCCGGGCCCCTCGACCCCGCGTCGCACGCCTACCGGGGCCGGACGGATCGCAACAGCGTGATGTTCGGCCCGCCCGGGCACGCGTACGTGTACTTCACCTACGGCATGCACTATTGCGTGAATCTCGTGTGCATGGGGGAGGGCGTCGCCGCCGCCGTGCTGATCCGCGCCGGGCAGATCATCGAGGGCCGGGACCTGGCCATGGCCCGCCGTCCGCGATCCTCCCCCCGCGATCTGGCGCGGGGGCCCGCCCGGCTCTGCGAGGCGATGGCGATCAACCGGGCCCTCTACGGGGCCGATCTCTGTGATCCGGAGAGCCCGCTGCGCGTCCTGGCCGGAGAACCGGCCAGCGAGGTGCGCACCGGCCCACGTACGGGGGTCACGAGCGCCAAGGACGTTCCCTGGCGGTTCTGGATCGACGGCGATCCCAGCGTGTCCCCCTACCGTCTGCACACCCCGGGCCGCCGCCGGCGGGTCTCGGGGTAAATCGCGTCGGTACGCCTGTGTGCGGTCTGAGATCCCGCCCGTACCGGGGACGCCTCCGATCCCGCCGGTACCGGCCGTGCCTCCGGCGGGCGGCGGATGCGGGGCGTACGGCGAAGATCCGCACCCGGCGCGCTGGACACCGCGTTACCTTCATGACCGGCCGGTCCGGCATCCTTGGGAGTGACCGGACCACGTACGGAGACGAGGAAGACCGTGACCGATATCCTGGACGATCTTGCCTGGCGAGGGCTGATCACGCAGTCCACCGACCTGGACGATCTGCGGGCGATGCTCGCCTCGGGGCCGGTCACGCTCTATTGCGGTTTCGACCCGACCGCGCCGTCCCTCCACGTGGGGAGCCTGATGCAGCTGCTGACGCTGCGCCGGTTCCAGCAGGCCGGTCACCGGACCATCGGGCTGGTCGGCGGTGCCACCGGGCTGATCGGCGACCCCAGCGGCAAGAGCGCCGAGCGCACGCTGAACTCCGAGGAGGTCGTCGCCGGCTGGGTGCAGCGCATCCGCACGCAGGTCTCCCGCTTCATCGACCTGACCGGTGACCGCGGTCTGATCGTGAGCAACCTCGACTGGACCGGCCCCATGTCGGCCATCGAGTTCCTGCGCGACATCGGCAAGCACTTCCCGGTGAACCGCATGCTCGCACGGGAGACGGTCAAGTCGCGGCTGGACACGACGGGCATGAGCTACACCGAGTTCAGCTACGTGCTGCTGCAGTCCATGGACTTCCTCGAGCTGTACCGGCGGTACGGCTGCCGGCTCCAGACCGGCGGCAGCGATCAGTGGGGGAACCTCACGGCCGGCGTCGACCTCATCCGGCGGGTGGAGGGCGGAAGCGCGCACGCGCTCACGACCCCGCTCGTCACCCGCGCCGACGGCACCAAGTTCGGTAAGACGGCCGGAGGCGAGACCTACTGGCTGGATCCCGAGCTGACCTCGCCGTACGCCTTCTACCAGTTCTGGCTGAACGCGGACGATCGCGACGTCGCAACCTACCTCAAGTACTTCAGCTTCCGGAGCCGCGAGGAGATCGAGGAGCTGGAGAAGGCGACCAGCGAACGCCCCGCCGCACGAGCGGCGCAACGAGCGCTCGCCGAGGAGCTCACCTCGCTCGTCCACGGGACCGAGGAGACGCAGCGTGTGATCGCCGCGTCGCGTGCGCTGTTCGGCCAGGGTGACCTGGCGGAGCTGGACGAACGGACGTTGGCGAGCGCACTCGCCGAGGTGCCGTCCACGGCCGTGTCCGGGCCGCTGCCTCCGGTCGTCGACCTCCTGGCGGCGACCGGGCTCGTGGGCAGCAAGTCCGAGGCCCGCCGCACGGTCGCGCAGGGTGGCGCGTACCTCAACAACGTGAAGGTCACCGACGAGGCGGCGGTACCCGACCTGGGTGACCTGCTGCACGGCCGGTTCCTCGTCCTGCGGCGCGGCAAGCGGAACGTCGGCGGAGTGACGGTCGCCTCCCAGTGAGCCCGCGGGCGGCGTTCCTTGGTCGGAGCGCCGCCCGCCTTCACGCCGTACGGACAGCCGTGACCGGGAAGCCGGCTCAGGCGCCGACGGGGACGGATCCCCGTCCGGCGGCCGGATGCACCGGGGTGGAATACCCACGGGACGCACGGTTGTCGAGGCGGGTCACGACCCGCGACGGGCACCGCGACAGCGGGCCCCGATGACTCTTGAGAACCTCTTCGGCCCCCTCAGTCCCCGTGGTCGGAAGATCGCGACTTGGACGAGGCCCCTCTGACCTGCGCGTACGCGAGGGCGTGGCGCTGATTTGACGGGGTTTCCGGGTGGTCGTAATGTTCTCTCCGCCCCCGGGGGAGCGGGACGCCGGAAGGCGGCCGGCCCGGGGGAACCCACGCTGAGTGATTCGGTCTGGATGTCGTCTGGACCGGAGTAGCATGGCGTGGTCGCCCCGAGGCGGGATGCGGAACGCTGGTTGGATCCGGTGGTCGGCCCGTGGGGAACTTCTGGATGTGGCCGCTGTGGCCGGTTTTTGGCTGGTCGGGGTGGTCGGTGTCCAGGGGGTGTCCTGGTTCTGCTGGTCGGTTCTTCAAGATCTTCGGGTCTGGGGGTTGACAAGCGGGGCGGGGGCGCTAGGATAGAAGGGTTGCCCCAGACGGGGTCCGGCGGGTGCCGGAGCCCGGTGGTGTGTGTCCGTTTCTTGAGAACTCAACAGTGTGCTAAAAGCCAGTGCCTTTTATGGTCCTCGTCCGGTGGGACCGGCCTTCGGGTTGGTTCGATCGGTTGGGGTTCTTTTTGGCAAGTATGATTCTTGCCGGGATTTCTTCAAGGTTTGGCGGCCGCTCCTTGGTGGGTGGTTGTCGTTTGG
>JBJMIW010000375.1:0-5672 GCA_045806665.1 Actinoallomurus sp. | reverse complement strand
GTCGCCTTCGACCACGACTGCCGCGAGGGCATCTGCGGTGCGTGTTCGCTCGTCATCAACGGCGACGCGCACGGGCCCGAGCGGACCACCACCTGCCAGCTGCACATGCGGAAGTTCAAGGACGGCGACGTCATCACGATCGAGCCGTGGCGGGCGCGGGCGTTCCCGGTCATCAAGGACCTGGTGGTGGACCGGTCGGCGTTCGACCGGATTATCCAGGCTGGCGGCTACGTCAGCGCGCCGACCGGGTCGGCGCCCGACGCGGCGGCCATCCCGGTGCCGAAGGACGACGCGAACAAGGCGTTCGACGCCGCGACCTGCATCGGCTGCGGGGCGTGCGTCGCCGCCTGCCCCAACGCCTCCGCGATGCTGTTCACCGCCGCGAAGATCACCCACCTGGGCCTGTTGCCGCAGGGCCAGCCCGAGCGGTACGACCGCGTCACGGCCATGGTGGACCAGATGGACGCCGAGGGCTTCGGCGGCTGCACGAACACCGGCGAGTGCACCGCGGTCTGCCCGAAGGGCATCCCGTTCGAGACGATCTCCCGGCTCAACGCCGACCTGCTGAAGGCCGCGCGCGACTGACCGAGGCTCGCTGAAGGCCGTGCGCGAGTGAGCCAGGCTCGGCGCTGCCACCGGACCTCACGGCCCGGGAGAAGGTACGTCCCCCCTTCCTCCCGGGCCGTGACCTATCACCAGCTGCCCTTCCGGAATTCCCGGACCGACTGCTGGCTGCGACGGCGCTGCGCCTCCCGGGCCTTGCGGCTGCGACGGTGGAAGGTCTCGGGCGGTCGCTGAAGGCCGTAGATGTCGCCCCACCATTCACCGGGCACCGGGTCGATGATCAGGTCCAGGTGGGCTGGATAACGCCGCCCGGCGGCGTCTCTGACCCCTCGCCCGTCCGCCTCCCGGTACTCCTCCAGTGGCTGGACGACATGACCGTCCATGTCGACGGCGACGAGGAAGAGGCCGGCGATGCCCAGGAGCCGTTGTAAGACGTCAAGGCTCGGCGTGCATCGGCCGCTCTCGATTCTGCCGACGAGTGCCGGCGAGACCTTGGCGAGCCGCGCCATCTCTCGTTGACTCAGCCGCGCGATCCGACGACCACGCCGCACGAGTCCGGAGATCGGAAAGAGGGCGAGGCACGGCTCGCCGTCGTCGATGTGTCGATGTCTCACGAAGAGGATTCTCGGGCGTCCAAGGCGACCCTCGCGGCTCCCCGGATCCGAATGTGGATAGACCGCCGCCGTACCGCCGGACCGCGCAAGGGCTTCCGCAGCTGTTTGCTCTGCTTACTTCGAGTAGGCGTTGGAGCGTTCCAGATGCATACTCGGTGTTAGCAGAGCAAAGGGCTCTGGGAGTAGGGGGCGGGCGAGCACGGGAACGCCGGGGGGGTCGGCGGCCGCGTGCAGCGGGCGGTTTTCGGCCGAGTGGTTAGTAGGTTTATTTCAATCTCAAAACGGTTGACGTAAGGATCTACCGCAGCGTAGGTACGTTGCCCCAGGCTAGGGCCGATCCCCGTACGATCCTGGAGGTGGACGGCCCGATGTCTGTCACGAAGAGCCGGTGGCTCGTCTCCTTGGCCGCGGTGGCGCTCGCGGCGTCCGCCTGCGGAGGCGGTGGCGGCTCCGGAAACAAGCCGAAGGTCTTCACCTTCGCGAACACCGAGCCCGAGCACCTCATCCCCGGCAACACCAACGACTCGTACGGCCTCAACGTGGAGAGCGCGCTGTTCGACACGCTGATGACGCTGGACGCGAACGGCAAGCCGGTCCCGCAGGAGGCGGCGTCGGTCGACACGACCGACCAGAAGGTCTGGACGATCAAGATCAAGCCGGGCCTGACGTTCCACAACGGCGAGCCGGTGACGGCGCAGAGCTACGCCGACGCCTGGAACCACACCGCCAACGGCGCCAACGGCTGGGGCAACAACGCCTACTTCTCCACCATCGACGGCTACGCCGACCTGAACCCGGACAAGGGCAAGCCCAAGGTCGACACGCTCAAGGGACTCAAGGTCGTCGACCCGCAGACGCTGCAGGTGACGCTGTCGCAGCCGTTCAGCCAGTTCCCGTACATCCTGTCCTTCGTCGGCACCGCGCCGATGCCCAAGGCGGCCTTCACGGACCTGAAGGCCTACGAGGAGAAGCCCATCGGCAACGGCCCGTTCATGATGGACGGCTCCTGGGAGCACAACCGGCAGATCAAGACGAAGAAGTTCCCCGGCTACAAGGGGCCGCGTCCGGCAAAGTCCGGCGGGGTCGTCTTCAAGACGTACGCCAGCCGCGACGCCGCCTACACGGACCTGCGGGCCGGCCGGGTCGACTTCGACGGCCAGATCCCGGCGGCGCAGGTGCCCCAGGCCAAGCGACTGCTCGGCAACCGGTACCTCAGCGTGCCAAGCGGCACGATGGACTTCCTGGAGTTCCCGCTGTACGACAGCCGGTTCACCAACCCGGACCTGCGCAAGGCGATCTCGATGGCGATCGACCGGCAGTCGATCGTGAACGCGGTCTTCAACGGGATCTTCAAGCCCACCGGCTCGCTGCTCGCGCCGATCGTGCCCGGTTACCGGGCGGACGCGTGTGGAGCCTCCTGCACGTACAACCCGACGCAGGCCAAGCAACTGTTCGACAAGGCCGGCGGTTTCAAGGGCACGCTGCACCTGATGTTCTCCAACGCCGACCCGACGTACGAGCAGTGGATGACCGACGTGGCCAACCAGCTCAAGCAGAACCTCGGCATCTCCGACATCGTCTTCGACAAGATCCAGGCGTCGGACTACATCTCCAAGTTGGTCGACCACAAGGCCACCGGCCCGTACCGCAGCAACTGGACGATGGACTACCCGAGCGCGGAGGACTACCTGACGCCGCGGTGCAGCAAGCCGAGCCGCAGCGGGTACGACGGCACCGCCTGCGAGACGCTGATCATGAAGGGCAACGCGGCGAGTACGCCCGAGGAGGGCCAGAAGTACTACCGGCAGGCCGAGGACCTCGTGCTGAAGGACATGCCGATCACCCCGCTGTGGAACTGGCAGGACCAGGCCGGCTACTCCAGCCACATCGGTGACGTGCACGTCGACCCGTACGTGCAGCCGCTCGTCCACCTTGACCAGGTGACGGTCAAGTAGCGTGTGGCGTTTCGTCCTCCGGCGCCTGCTGCAGATGGTGCCGGTCCTCCTTGGAACCACGTTCCTGATCTACGTGGCGGTGTTCGCGCTGCCCGGCGACCCGATCCGGGCGCTGGGCGGCGACAAGCCGATGCCGCCCGCGGTCTACGAGGCGCTCCGGCACCACTACCATCTCGACGAGCCGCTGATCATGCAGTACGGCCGGTACCTGCTCGGCCTCGCCCGAGGTGACTTCGGCGAGACCCTCAACGGCCAGTCCGTCGCGAGCCTGATGGCGACGGGCTGGACCGTCACCGTGCAGCTGGCACTCACCGCTTGGGTCTTCGAGCTGGTCGTGGGCATCACGCTCGGCGTGCTCGCCGGTCTGCGCAAGGGCGGGATCATCGACTCGCTGGTGCTGAGCGGCACGACCTTCGTCATCGCGATCCCGGCCTTCGTGCTGGCGTACTCGGCGCAGCTGATCTTCGGGCTGAAGCTCGGCTGGTTCCCCACGGCCGGTACCGACGACGGCTGGCCGTACAGCTATCTGCTGCCGGGCATCATCCTCGGCTCGCTGAGCCTGGCCTACATCGCCCGGCTCACGCGCACCAGCCTGGCGGAGAACATGCGCGGCGACTATGTGCGCACCGCGCTGGCCAAGGGGTTGCCCCGGCGGCGGATCATCGTCCGGCACACGCTGCGCAACTCGCTCATCCCGGTCGTCACCTACCTGGGGGTCGACCTGGGGAACCTGCTCGCCGGCGCGATCGTCATCGAGGGCATCTTCAACCTGCCCGGGATCGGCCAGGAGATCTTCCAGGCGATCCAGATCAAGGACGGCCCGACGGTCGTGGGCATCTCGACCTTCCTGGTGCTGATCTTCCTGCTGGCCAACCTGGTGGTCGACATCGTGTACGGCGCCCTGGACCCGAGGATCCGGTATGAGTGAGACCGCGGACACGCTCGCCGTCGCCCAGACCGGATCAGAGGTCGTCGGGGCGTCCGCGTCGCTGTGGAGCGACGCGTGGCGCGACCTGCGCCGCCGGGTGGTGTTCTGGGTGTCGGTGGCCATCCTCCTGGTGATGGGGCTGATCGCGGTCTTCCCCGCGCTGTTCACCGACCGCGGGCCGAACGACCGGTGCGACGTGCGGTTCGCCAAGCACGGACCATCCTCGTGGAATCCGTTCGGGGCCGGTGGGCACCCGTTCGGCTACGACACCCACGGCTGCGACTACTGGGCGCAGATCGTGCACGGCGCCCGCGCTCCGATGATCGTGGGCTTCGTGGTGACCGGGATCGCACTGACCCTGTCCGTGGTGCTGGGCTCGCTGTCCGGTTACTTCGGCCGCTGGCTCGACGCGCTGATCTCGCGGGTCACCGACATCTTCTTCGGCCTGCCGCTCGTGCTGGGCGCGCTGGTCATCCTCACCGCCTTCCCTGACCACGGTGTCTGGTCGATGTCCCTGGTGCTGGGCGTGCTGTGGTGGCCGACCATGACCCGCCTCATGCGCGGCCAGGTGCTGTCGGTCCGGGACGCCGACTATGTCCAGGCGGCTCGGATGCTCGGCGCGGGTGATGTACGGATCATGGCCCGGCACATCCTGCCGAACGCCGTCGCGCCGGTATTCGTCTATGCGATGCTGAACGTCGGCGTGGTCATCGGGTATGAGGCGACGCTCGACTACCTCGGTGTCGGCCTGCAGTACCCCACCGTCTCCTGGGGTCTGCAGCTGAGCCAGGCGCAGGATGTCTTCACCGACTACCCGTACCTCCTCGTCTATCCCGCGGTACTCCTGACGGCGACCGTGCTGAGCTTCCTGCTGCTCGGCGACGCCGTACGCGACGCCCTGGACCCGAAACTGCGCTGATGAACACACCTGACCCCGCTCCGGGGACACCACTGCTCCAGGTCGAGGACCTGCACGTCGAGTTCCGCATGCGCGGATCGACGGTGGGCGCCGTCAACGGGCTCTCCTACACGATCGAGGAGGGCGAGACCCTCGCGATCCTGGGCGAGTCCGGATCCGGCAAGAGCGTCAGCGCGCAGGCCGTGATGGGCATCCTCGACACCCCGCCCGCGTACGTCACCAAGGGCGCCGTGCGGTTCCGCGGCACCGAACTGCTCGGCCTGCCCGAGAAGAAGCGCCGGATCTACCGCGGCGCGCACATCGCGATGATCTTCCAGGACGCCCTGTCGGCGCTGAACCCGGTGCACCGGGTGGGCGACCAGATCGCCGAGATGCTGATCGTGCACCGGGGGATGTCCCGCGGCGACGCGCGGAAGCGGGCCATCGAGCTCATGGACCGGGTGCGGATCCCCTCGGCCGCGTCCCGGGCGAACGACTACCCGCACCAGTTCTCCGGCGGGATGCGCCAGCGCGTGATGATCGCGATGGCGCTGGCCCTGGAGCCGGACGTGCTGATCGCGGACGAGCCGACCACGGCCCTCGACGTCACCGTGCAGGCGCAGATCATGAAGCTGCTCGCGGACCTGCAGGCCGAGATGGCGATGGGCCTGATCCTGATCACCCACGACCTCGGCGTCGTCGCCGACGTGGCC
>JBJMIW010000374.1:0-5734 GCA_045806665.1 Actinoallomurus sp. | reverse complement strand
GGCGTTCGGCGTCGGAGGTGAGACCGCGCAGCGCGTGCCGGGCGGCCGCGACCTGGACGAGTGAGCGGCGCAGCGTCGTGAGCGCGTCCGTGCCGACGCCGTCGTCGAGTTCGGCGCGGCGGCGGCGCGTCAGCTCGGCCAAGTGCCGGTCGAACTCCTCCAGCAGGTCGTCCAGCCGCAGTTCGGCGGCCGCTCCCTCGTCGGACACCAGGGCGTCCGCGCCCTCTTCCAGGTGGTGGGCGACCCGTTCCAGGATCGCGGGAAGTGGGCCGGCGTCCGCCCTATCCTGCTGCAGCGCGCCGAGGGACTGCACGTCGTCGCGGAGCCGCCGGGCCAGCGCGGTGACGTCGCGCAAGCGCCGTACCAGATCCATCGGCGGCGCCGGTTCGCTCCCGAGCCGGGTCGCCGAGTCATCGACGTCGGCGGCCGCGGCCGCGGCGTCCTCCATGCACCGGCGGATGGACGCGTCGGCGTCCCCGTCGAAGCGCGCCGCGACCGCACGCGCCAGCCGGGCGTGCATGCGCATCAGCCGGGCGAGCCGAGTCGGCAGGAGGCCGATCGTGCCGGCCGGCCAGAGCGCCCGGGCGGCGGCCAGCGCCAAGAGGCCGCCCGCGACGGTCAGCCCGATCCGCCAGGCGGCAGCAGACCAGCTCATGGGGGTGGAGTAGTCCACCAGCAGCATGATCATCGGTGTTGCGAAGGCCATCCAGTGGGCGTGGTTGACCGGCCGTACCGTGAATCCCAGGGCCGCGCCGACGAAGATGAGGACGATCAGCGTGGCCTGGTGCGGCACGATCGCCAGTGCGAGCGCGGCGACGATCGCGCCGATCGCCGTACCGCCGATCCGCTTGACCACCCGCGTCACCGTGTCGCCGTAGGAGTCGCGCAGGCTGGCGACGACCGTGATGGTCAGCCAGTGCCCGTGCGGGACCCGCAGCCAGGTCGAGGCGGCCATGGCGATGGCGATCGCCACGCCCATGCGTGTGGAGTGCCGGAAGCCGGGTGAGCGCGTGCGTACGGCCTCGGCGAACCGGGCCCAGCCGCCGGCCCGCCGCCCGGGGAGGCGCGGGGAATCGAACCCGATCTTGAGGCCGGGAGCGGTGATCTCCCGGGCGCCGTCGACCGTCGCGGCCATCCGGAGGACCGACTGCCGGACCTGCACGATCACCGCCGTCTCGACCAGGTGGTCGGCGAGCCATTTCTCGCGGACGTCCGCGCTCACCCGGGCGAACCGGTGCAGGGCGACCGGTTCGTCCGCATCGAGGGGCGTGCCGCCGCCCGCCTCGATCCCGCCGACGACGAGCCGAAGCCGGGCCGCGATCGCGGCGACGGCCACGCGGCGCTCGCGCTGCCACTCCTCAGGCGGCGACGCCTGCCGCGCCGCGTCGAGCAGCGTGCGCAGCGCCACGGCCTCGTCCATGACGCGGGCGAACGCCTCGATCAGACGCCTCGGGCGCTGCTGGTCGTCCCGCCCGCCCGACAGGTACAGCCCGTACGTCGCCCGGGCCTTCCGGATCTCGTCGTACGCCTGGCGCCGCCGCCGGTCCCACTCGTCGGTCCGCAGTTCCGGCTCGGCAAGGAGATCCAGCGCGGCGGCGACCGACCCGCCCGCCTCCGCCAGCGCCGTCCGCAACGGCTGGAGACGGCGGGTGAGCAGGGGCACGATCATCAGCACGGAGACGAACAGCCCGCCGAGCATCTCCAGGAGGCCGTTGAACAGCACGGGACTGCCTGCAGGCCGGACGGTCGCGACGAGGGTGCACAATGTCGCGGTGACGCCCAGCCAGGGAACGGCCGCCGCGAGCGCGGCGACGACGGGAACGACCGCCACGGCAAGCCGGGCGTGACCGGCCAGGAGGCCGCCGAACAGAGTGGAGGCCGTGACGACGACCACCGCCGCGAGCAGCGCCCGCGCGCGGGCGCCGTACGGGCCCTGCGGCGTCGTGTTGACGACGAAGAACGCCCCGAGGGCCGCCAGGCCGCCCTGGGCGGGATGCCCGGTGACCGTTCCGATGACGAGCGGGGTGGCGATCGCGAGGGACGCCACCACTCCGTAGATCGGCGAAGCGCGCCCCTCGGACTCCGCGTACGTCTCCCGCAACCGGGCAAGCGACGACCGCAACCTACGTCCCCTTCGTCCGATGCCTCCCGCTCTACTGCAACGCGATCCCGGGACGCGTGCTCTCCCGGTTCCAGCGTGACCGTCGCCACGCTCGGCCGGTTCCGTGTTCAGCACGGCCGGTGTACCAAAGGCTCGGGGATCGCGGCCCGGACGCGGAGGCGTCGACCGGCGAGTGGGGACGAAACGGCCCGGGTCGAGGACGTTCTCCGAGCGTTTCGCTCGGCCTCCCGTCAACGGCGGTGCGGAGTCCAGTAGGAGGTGACGCGGCCGGCACCCGGCCAGAGGTCGGACCAGTCCCCGTCGAACTCGATGATCGCCGTCGCCGCCGTCGGGAAACCCTCGCCCGCCGCGCCCCCGAGGTCGAGGACGAGCCGGTGCATCGACGGGTTGTGCCCGACCAGCAGGAGCGTGTCCGGCTCGTCGGGCTGGGCCCGCAGGACGTCGAGGATCGCCTCCGGGTCGTTGTCGTACACCCGCTCCTCGAAGTCGACGGGGGCGTCGATCCGGAGCTCCTCCAGGGTCTGCCGGGTGCGCAGGGCGGGCGAGCAGATCACCCGCTCGGGCATGCGGTCGGCCGCGCGCAGCTCGTCGCCGGCCGCCCGCGCGTCCCTCCGGCCGCGGGCGGTGAGCGGACGCTCGACGTCGGCCGTGCCCAGCGGAGAGTCGGCCTTGGCGTGCCGGAGCACGATCAGCGTGGGCATCAGCGGGGGGAGAAGACGACGGCGATCAGCATGATCACCAGGACGATCGCGACCATCGTGCCGACGAGGATCGCGAATCCCTTCGCGCCGGACGGCTGGCGATTTTGCATGCCTCCAGTGTGCCGCCTCCCCGCCGTGCCCCGGCCACCCGATCGCCCCGAAGTACGCCGGCCCATCCGGTCGCCCCGCCGGGGCCGGCCATCTCGTCGCGCGGAAGGGCGCCGGCCATCCCATCGCCCCGCCGCGCCCGAGCCATCCTGATCCCCCCGCCGCCAGGCCATCCCCTCACCCGGCCACGCCCCGAGCCACCCCTTCCCGTCACCGGGCGCGTCTCCGCCCTGGTGCGCGGAGAGGGCCGGACGCTGATCCGTCCGGCCCCCTCTGCCCTTCTTCTCAGGGTGGCTCAGTGTCAGGACGCCTTGGCCGCTGCCGCCTCCTCGTCCGTGGCGTCGGCACCGCCCGGTGTCTTCTCGCCGCTCTCGACGGCCGGCTCGGCCTCTCCGCCGATGGACGGGGCCCGGCGCTTCGAGACGACGATCGCGCCGACGATGACGGCGACCGAGACGACCGAAACGATGATCCGGAGGGTGGTGTTCGCGGCGTACGTGACGACGGCCTGCGCGATCAGCAGCGAGACGAGGTTCATCACCTTGATCAGCGGGTTGATGGCCGGGCCCGCGGTGTCCTTGAACGGGTCGCCGACCGTGTCACCGATGATCGTCGCCTCGTGGGCCTGGGAGCCCTTGCCGCCGAGGTTGCCCTCCTCGACGAGCTTCTTGGCGTTGTCCCAGGCTCCACCGGAGTTGGCCAGGAACACGGCCATGAGCGCGCCGCACGCGATCGCACCGGCGAGGAACGCGCCCAGGGGGGCGTACCCGAGCGCGAAACCGACGGCGATCGGCGTCATGATCGCCAGCAGGCCCGGCGTGGCGAGCTCCCGCTGCGCATCGGCGGTGCAGATGCTGACCACGCGGTCGTAGTCGGGCTTCTCGGTGTAGTCCATGATCCCGGGCTTGGTGCGGAACTGCTCCCGCACCTCGACCACGACCCGTCCCGCCGCGCGGCCGACGGCCATGATCGCCAGGCCGGAGAACAGGAACACCACCGAGGCACCGATGATCAGCCCGATCAGGACGTTCGGGTTGTCGACGCCGAGGTTGAAGTGCTGGAACGTCGGACCGAGGGCCTTCTTGACGCTGTCGCCCGCGGTGCTGAGTTCGTTGACGACCGTCGTACGGAACGAGCCGAACAGCGCGGTCGCGGCGAGCACGGCGGTGGCGATGGCGATGCCCTTGGTGATCGCCTTCGTCGTGTTGCCGACCGCGTCGAGGCTCTCCAGCACGCCGGCGGCCTCGCCCTCGACGTCCCCGGACATCTCCGCGATGCCCTGGGCGTTGTCGGAGACCGGGCCGAAGGTGTCCATCGACACGATGACACCGACGGTCGTCAGCAGACCCGTGCCTGCCAACGCGACCGCGAAGAGCGCGACGGTCGTGTTGCTGAAGCCGAGCAGGAACGCGCCGTACACTGCCGCGGCGATCACGAGCGCGGTGTAGACCGCGGACTCCAGGCCGAGCGAGATGCCCGACAGGATGACGGTCGCCGGGCCGGTGCGGGCGCTGTCGGTGACCTCCTTGACCGGACGGCGATTCGTCTCGGTGAAGTAGCCGGTGAGCAGCTGGATCGTGCTGGCCAGCACGATGCCGATCAGCACGGCGCCGAGCGCGACCCAGCGCGGGTCGACGTTCGCCAGATGAGAGTCGCCGCTGATCGAGGGGTTGGCGCCGTGCAGCTTGGCGAACGAGTCGGGGAGGTACATGAAGGTGGCCACGGCCACGGCGATCGCGGAGATGATCGCCGAGATGAAGAAGCCCCGGTTGATGGCGCTCATGCCGGACCGGTCCTTGGCCCGAGGCGCGACCGCGAAGATGCCGATCACCGCGGTGACCACACCGATCATCGGCACGATCAGCGGGAAGACGAGGCCCTCGGTACCGAAGGCGACCCGGCCGAGGATCAGGCTGGCGACCAGCGTGACGGCGTACGACTCGAACAGGTCGGCCGCCATGCCGGCGCAGTCGCCGACGTTGTCGCCCACGTTGTCGGCGATCGTGGCCGCGTTACGCGGGTCGTCCTCGGGGATGCCCTGCTCGACCTTGCCGACGAGGTCGGCGCCGACGTCGGCCGCCTTGGTGAAGATGCCACCGCCGACTCGCATGAACATCGCCAGCAGCGCCGCGCCGAATCCGAAGCCCTCGAGCACGCCCGGGGCCTGGCCCTTGTAGGCGAACACGACGACGGCGGCACCGAACAGACCGAGGCCGACGGTGAACATTCCGGCGACGCCGCCGGTCCGGAAGGCGATCCGCATCGCGATCTTCGTGCCGCTTTCGCGCGCCGCCGCCGCGACCCGGACATTGCCGCGCACGGCAAGCCACATGCCGGTGAATCCCGTGACTCCGGAGAACAGCGCGCCGACGACGAAGAATACCGACCTGCCGATCTTCACCCCCGTGGACTCCGCCGGCAACAGGAGCAGCAGGAACGGGATGAGGACCACGAAGATGCCCACCGTACGGAACTGGCGCTTGAGGTACGCCAACGCGCCCTCTTGCACCGCCAGTGCGATGCTCTGCATCTTCTCGGTGCCCTGACCCGCGGCGAGTACCTCGCGGACCAGGACAGCCGCTACGGCCAGCGCGAGAAGCGCGATCACACCGACAACGACCACGAGGCTCAGATCGCTGCCGCCGAGACTCACCTTCGAGCCGGCCTGGGCGGGCAGGGAAAGCCCAAGCATGCATTCCTCCTTGACAGGGCGTTCGGATCCGGCCATAGCCTCCGGGCCGGCCGGGCCACGGCCACGGCCACGCAAGCGTCGGGCGGGCAATGGTCCCGGGAGTCTACGCAG
>JBJMIW010000373.1:0-8496 GCA_045806665.1 Actinoallomurus sp. | reverse complement strand
GGCTGGAGAGCACACCGAAATCCGCTGAGGTGTAGCTGTCGCTCACTGTTCCTCCATGGTCCCTTCAGACGTCCGTACCGGTGATCTTCGAGTCGAGGCCTGGGTCAGCCGCCGAGCAGGCGCTGCACCTCGCTGGCGGCCTGCTGGCTCTCCTGCTCCTTGGCCTCGTAGTGGATCTTGGTGTGGACCAGAGACTCGTGCATGCCCTGAAGCGCGTTGATGACCTGCGTGAAGTCCCGGTTGAACTCGTCGTGCACCTGGTTGAAGGACATCGCGGCGACGCCCTTCCAGCCGGCCATGAGGTCCGCCTTGTGGCTCTCGAGGGTGTTCTGAAGACCCTTGACGATGTTGGCCTTTTCCTCGACCTCCTGGGCAGCCTGACCCATTGCTGCCCTATCGACTGAGGACTGTCCGGCCATCGGTCACCTCCAGTGACATTGTGGTGCGGTTGCTCGCTTGTCGGTGCTGAAATCTGACGTGGGGAGCAGGCGCACGGTTCCCCGATGCCACACCCCGTCGGGACGATGACACATCAAGCCCCCGTTGGCCTGTCACAACTCTTCGTGACCTGACCGACTTATGACACGTCATGACGCAAAGCAAAAATTACTCTAGGCCGTGCTGCGGTCACTGTCCACGGATTTCGCAGAGACTACGTCGATCGCTACAAATCACCGGCGAGCTCGGGATCCAAGTACTCAGCCGGGAGGTTGCGCAGTTGACTGCGGTTGAGCGGACTGCTGCGAGACCGGATGGCGTGCCGCGGTCGGGTCGAGCACCGGACCGGCCGGGATGAGCTCAACGACGCCCGCGGGGACCGGGACGGCGTCGGTGCTCAGGGTGTACCCGAGCTTCTGCGCGAGGTCCTTCGACTGTAGTCCGAACCGCCTGCCCTCGGTCACGAGATACACGGTGCTGATCGAGCCCGCCTTGCCCTGACTCGGCAGCACGCCCACCAGCGCCGCACCGCCCGGTGGGAAGACGAGCTGGTCGACGTTGTTCGCACCGCCGTACACGTTGTCCGGCGGCGGCGGCAGGTCCGCCCCGACGGACACCTGCGCACCGGAGTTCCCGGTCTGATCGCTGTACGTCGCGCACAGCGGCGAGCTGTCGGTGTACTGGAGGAAGCTGGGCATCGCCCCCTCCAGATCCGGACTGGTGAGACTCCCCGAGTGCCTCGGCGCCTGGGCGAACACCCCCGGGTCCAGACGCGTCGAGGTCACGCTGCCGCCGAGCGCGGACTTCACGGTGGTGTCCGCCTGGAGCAGCCGTGCCTGGATCTCGGTGAGCTGGGCGAGACCGTCGGACAGCAGGACGTACGAGGCCGAGGTCGAGCCCGTCACGTTGGCGACGGTGAAGATCTGTCCTACCTTCGCCTGCCCCTGAGGGCCGGCGACCTTCTGCCCGAGCCCGGGGATCGTCGGTGCCTTGAAATCCGCTCCCGCCGGGAGTGCGTTGAGCCACTTGGGCGCGACGCGGGGAACGGTCGTGGAGGACGTCAGCGCGGCGACCTCGTCCGTGGATGCCTGCATCCGCTTGTTCCGCCAGATCACCCAGGGCTGGTTGCCCGCCTGGACCAGGATCGCCTTGTCACCGGGGAGCGGCTGGCCGCCGATCTGCTTGCCGGCCACCAGGGTGACCAGCGACGCGTGGCCGGCGAGGGTCAGGTCCGCGGAGCGGACGCACACCGACCAGGGCATCTTCACCAGCTTGTTCGCGGCCGGCAGCGTGTCGGGGGCACCAGGGATGCCCACCGTCGGGCCGCGGTCGTAGTTGGCGAGAGCGTCGCGTGAGACCAGGGCCTGTTTGGCCTGGCCGGTTCCGGTCAGCAATTTCGCCGAGGTGTAGTTGGCGACCGGACACAGTTTCTTAACGTCGTCCAGACACCAGATGTACCGGGCGCCGGTCTCCTTCTCGATGATGATCGTTCCAGGGTCCGTGATGCCGTTGGCGCTCGACGGCTTGAGCAGCCCGACGATGCCGAAGCCCGCGGTGACCAGGACGGCCGCCATGAGACCGATGAAGCTGGCGACGTTCAACCGCCGGAGCGGGAACTCCGGCGTGTCCGGCTCGCCCAGCATCAGGGCCTGCGCGGCCCGCTGAGTCATCAGCCGGTGTGCCTGAAGGAGGTCCTTCCTCGTCTGCATCTTTCCCCCGCCGGATCAGGCCTGCAGGCCTCGGATGTAGCCGTAGAACCCGAGCACGCCTGGCGCGAGCACGATCAGCCCTACGATCATCACGATTTCCAGGATGTCGGCGGCGCGCGCCCAGAACGGCGACGGCCGGTTGCCCGGCAGCCAGCTCCCCACCGCCACGACGATCAGGGCGCCGACGACCAGCGCGACCAGCACGATCACCCGCGTCGTCTGGTCCTGGGCCATCAGTGCGCGGCCGACCGCCAGCAGGACGAGCCCGGCCAGGCCGGAGAGCAGGAACCAGAGCCGCTGGGCGCGTCCGCGGAACACCCGCGATCGCAGCATCAGGACGACCGCGGTGACAGCGCACGTGGTCGGCGCGGCCCAGCCACCGGAGAAGGCGAGCGTGAACTCGCCGACCAGGCCGACCAGTGCGATCCCGGTGGCCATCCCGGTAACGAAACGGTCGGCCCCACGCGTGCGGTTCAAGACGACACCGCCGTCCACCATCAGGGTGTCCCGCCGCAGGTCGTCGGCGTTCCTCGGTACCGGGGGCAGAGTGACGCGCGCGATACGGAAGGCGATCACCGGGATGAGCGGCGTCACGGCGAGAGAGACGGCCACTGTCACGGCGGCGACCCCGGCCGCCGACACGGTGTCGTCGAGGAACGCAACCGCAGTGCCGACGGTGCCCATGAGAGCGGCGAACGTGATGCCGAGGAACACCGGCACGGCATCGGCGATTGCGAAGCCGGCGATCAACGCGACCAGCACGACCGCCGCGAACCCGGCCATGAGATGTGACGCGCCGAAGTGCCATGCCGGGGTGGTCTTCGTGGCGGGCGCAAGGAGCCCGGCCACGAAGGCGTACGGCAGCGCGAGGAAGCCCATCACCGAACCCGCCACACTATCGCCGACCACCCGGGAAAGGGTGATGCCGGCGACCAGTAGAAGCAGGCAGACCATGCCGCCGACGATCGCGGGCGCCATCCACGGCGGACCGGCGGACGGCAGCAGCGCGGCGCCGGCGACCAGCGCGCCGGAGGCGGCGCCGAGCGCGACCCGGCGCGCGTACTCCGGCCGCCACCGGTCGGGCTTCTCGTTGACGCCGGTCGCCACCACGTCGGCGACGTCATCGAAGGACGGCTCCGGCAGTTGCGACATGCCCGGCCGCAGATAGATCACCTGGCCATCGCGGATGCCGGCCTGGTTCGGCGTCGCGCTGGGCGAGAGCGGTGGCTCGTCGAGCCGCTGCAGGACCCAGCCGCCATGTCCGAGACCGACATTGGCCAGGTCATCGCCCGCGTAGCGCAGGATGGTCGGAAACAGTTCCGCGAAGGGAACGTCGGCGGGCAGCGAGATGTCAAGCCGCCGGTTGGGGCCGACGACCGTGACCCGGCAGAGATCCGCACCAGTGGTCGGGCTCACGTGGCTCCTCGGTTGGGTCTCAATCCGGCGATGGCATTTTCGCCAACGCTGGAATCACTTACAACGGGGATGGTGCATCCATAAGATGACAGCTCGCGTGACTTGACGCCAAAATGCTGCTCAATCGTTGGGACGGCAGGGGGAGAGACATCAGGTGAGCACCGTCCTCGTGCGCCGCAAGGAGCGCAGGAAGCCGCCGGAGATGCCACGCGGTGAGATCCTGCTCGAGTCGCCGCCCGAGCTGCCCGAGACAATCGGAAACTCCTTCCAGAACGTCATGATGTACCTGCCCATGGCGGCGGGCGCGGGCGCGATGGTGTTCATGGTCGTCAATCCCAACTCCAGCCCCCTTCAGTGGGTGTCGAGCGGGATGTTCGCGTTGTCGATGTTCGGCATGATGCTCGGACAGGTCGGCCGACAGAGCGGCGAGCGCAAGATCAAGCTGAACGGCGCGCGCCGCGACTACCTGCGCTACCTGGGACAGGTGCGCAAGCAGGTCCGCCGGGCGGCCAAAATGCAGCGCGAGGCCCTGGAATGGATGAGCCCGAACCCGTCCTCGCTGTGGTCCCTAGTGATGAGCGCCCGGATCTGGGAACGGCGCCCGACCGACCCCGACTTCGGTCAGGTGCGCATCGGGACGGGCACCCAGAAGCTCGCCGTTCAACTCATTCCGCCGGAGACCAAGCCGGTCGAGGACCTCGAACCGATGAGCGCCGGAGCGCTGCGCCGGTTCGTACGCACGCACTCCAACGTCCCCGACCTGCCCGTGGCGATCAATCTCGCCTCGTTCGCGCGCGTCTACCCCATGGGCGACCCCGCGGCGATCTACGGCATGGTGCGGGCGATGATCATGCAGATCGCGACGTTCCACTCCCCCGACGACGTACGCGTCTCGGTGTGTGCGTCGAAGGAGCGGATGCCCTGGTGGCAGTGGGTCAAGTGGCTGCCGCACGCGCTCCACCCCACCGAGTACGACGCCGCTGGGCAGGTGCGGTTGCTGGCCGGCACATTGACCGAGCTCGAGTCGCTGCTCGGCTCGGAACTGAAGGATCGACCGCGCTTCTCGCCGGGCCTGACCCAGTCCGACCTGCCGTACCACGTCGTGATCGTGGACGGCGGCCAGGCGTCCTATGACTCCCAGCTGTCCGCCGATGGCATCGACGGAGTCTGCGTCATCGACCTCACCGGCAGCACCAACCCGACGGTCGACACGCACATGCTGCGGCTGGACGTGACGTCGCAGCAGGTGTCCATGCTGCGGCGCGACCGTACGGGCAAGGACGTCCCGACCCGGATCTGCAAGCCCGACGACATGTCGATCGAGCAGGCCGAGGCGCTGGCGCGGCAGCTTTGCCCGATGCGCGCCAGCGCGGCGAGCACGCCGGAAGAGGACGCGCTCTCCACGAACCTCACCCTCACCTCGCTGCTCGGCGTACAGGACGCGTACAAGGTCGACCCGGCGGTCGTCTGGCGTCCGCGCGCCCAGCGGAATCGACTCCGGGTGCCGATCGGCATCGACAGCGATGGACGACCCGTCGACCTGGACATCAAGGAGGCCGCGCAGGGTGGGTACGGCCCGCACGGCCTGTGCATCGGCGCGACCGGCTCCGGGAAGTCGGAGCTTCTCCGCACACTGGTGCTCGGCCTGGCCATGACGCACTCCTCGGAGATCCTCAACTTCGTCCTCGTCGATTTCAAGGGCGGCGCCACGTTCCTCGGGATGGACGGCCTGCAGCACGTCGCGGCGGTCATCACCAACCTGGAGGACGAGCTGCCGCTGGTCGACCGCATGTACGACGCGCTGCACGGTGAAATGGTGCGGCGGCAGGAACTGCTGCGGGCGGCGGGCAATTACGCGTCCCTGCGGGACTACGAGCGGGCGCGCGCGGAGGGAGCTCCGCTGGCGCCGATGCCGACCCTCTTCGTCGTACTCGACGAGTTTTCCGAACTGCTGTCGGCCAAGCCGGACTTCGCCGAGCTCTTCGTGATGATCGGACGACTGGGCCGCTCGCTCGGCGTGCACCTTCTCCTCGCCTCGCAGCGTCTGGAAGAGGGCAAGCTGCGCGGCCTGGACACGCACCTGTCTTACCGGATCGGCCTACGGACGTTCTCGGCGATGGAATCCCGCGTCGTCCTGGGCGTACCCGACGCGTACGAGCTGCCGCAGGCGCCCGGCAACGGCTACGTGAAGATCGGTACCGAGTCGATGGTCCGCTTTAAGGCGGCATACGTCTCCGGTCCGGTCGAGGCGGAGGAGACGGGTGGCAGCGGCGGCAGCAAGATCGTCCGTCAGATCGTGCCGTACCTGCCCGACTACATCCGGCCTCAGATGGTCGAGGAGCCCGAGCAGAAGCAACCGGAACAGAAGAGCCAGGACTCCCTGTTCGACGTGGTCATACGCCAGCTCGAGGGACACGGGCCGCCACCGCACCAGATCTGGCTGCCGCCGCTCGACGAACCGCCGACCCTCGACGAGTTGCTGCCGCCGCTGGCCCCGACACCTCAGCACGGCTTCACCACATCGTCGGACTGGGAATGGCGGGGGCGGCTCATGGCGGTCGTCGGCATCGTGGACAAACCATTCCAACAGCGGCGCGATCCGTACTGGGTGGATCTGTCCGGGGCCGCGGGCCACATTGGGATCGCCGGTGGGCCGCAGTCGGGCAAGTCGACCGCCATCCGTACCCTGATCGCCTCCCTGGCCCTGACGCACACACCGCAGGAAGTGCAGTTCTACTGCCTCGACTTCGGTGGTGGAACGCTCGCGCAGATGACCGGTCTTCCCCACATAGGCGGCATCGCGACGCGCCTCGACGCCGACCGCGTACGCCGTACGGTGGCCGAGGTGACACAGCTCCTGGACCGCCGCGAACGCGAGTTCGCAGAGCGGGGGATCGACTCCATGCCGACGTACCGCCGGCTGCGCGCCTCAGGCGAGTACCCCGGTGACGGGTACGGGGACGTGTTCCTCGTCGTGGACAACTGGCTGACCCTGCGCCAGGATTATGAGGCCCTCGAGGGCACCATCACCCAGCTGGCCGCGCGCGGGCTCGGCTACGGCGTGCACGTGGTCGCGGCGACGAACAAGTGGACCGAGTTCCGTACGGGAATCCGCGACCTGCTGGGTACCAAGCTCGAGCTCCGGCTCGGTGACTCCTTCGAGTCGGAGGTCAACCGCAAGCTGGCCGAGAACGTCCCGCAGAACCGCCCGGGCCGCGGGCTGACGCCCGACGGATTTCACTGCCTGGCGGCGCTGCCCCGCATCGACGCCGAGAACTCCGCCGATTCCCTGTCCGACGGTGTGGGCAAGCTGGTTCACGCCATTGCCGACAGCTGGCACGGCCCGACCGCGCCGAAGGTCCGCATGCTGCCCGATCTGCTGCCGCTCTCCTCGCTCCCGCCGGCCTCCCAGACCGGATCGCGCGTGCCGATCGGCATCGACGAGGATTCGCTGTCGCCGGTCTACCTCGACTTCGAGCACGACCCGCACTTCCTGGTATTCGGCGACACCGAATGCGGCAAGTCGAACCTGCTGCGCCTCATCATCGCCGGCATCGCCGAACGCCACGCCCCGGACCAGACCAGGATGATCTTCATCGACTACGGCCGCTCGCTGCTCGACGCGGCCGACGTCGAGCACCGCATCGGCTACGCCGCCTCCTCCACCGCCGCCGCGACCCTGGTGAAGGACATCCAGGCCGCGCTGACCAAACGACTGCCGCCCTCGGACCTGACACCGGACCAGTTGCGCAGCCGCTCGTGGTGGAGCGGCCCGGACCTGTTCCTGATAATCGACGACTACGACATGGTGGCGACCGCCGACAACCCGCTGCGGGGCATCGTGGAACTACTGCCACAGGCCCGCGATATCGGCCTGCACGTCGTCATGACCCGCCAGATGGGCGGTGCCGGCCGCGCCCTCTTCGACCCGATCGTCCAGCGCATCAAGGAAATGGGATCCCCAGGCCTGGTGATGTCTGGTAACAAGGACGAAGGCGTTCTATTCGGCAACGTCAAGGCCCACAAACTCCCACCCGGCCGCGGCTACCTAGTAGACCGCCGCAACGGCACCCGGCTTATTCAGACAGCACAGGTGGGCGGCGAGCAATCGTGAGAGGATCAGGCCGACAAGACGACGATCGACCGCGTTGATCAGCGCATAGAGAGTAGGGAGTCATGGCACCAGACCCGCAGAAGCAGAACACCCCTCCGCCGGGCGCTGATCCCAACAGTGCTCATCCGGTAAGCGCCGACGGCGGACATGTGATTAATAATCATGCTTGGCGCATCCGTGCGCTGGGAGCCGAATTGGTCGCTGATGCGACGAGCACGCTCGAGCCCGCAAAGACCAAGCTCGAAACCCTCCAAGTAAGCCTCCCCGGGTTCAGCATCATTGGCATTCCCCTTGCTATGGACCACGGCAATATCAAAGGGCAGGTCGCTCAATTCCTCAATCAAGCGATGACTCAGATGCGAACATGGCAGAACGCCCTCGACACCGTCGCCGAAAAGTGGGATTCTGCTGAGTCTCATAGCACGATGTAACGCAACGTTAGTGTGACTTAAACGATGGAGTAGACGTGTCTTACGAGATTGCGCTCCCTCTTCACATCGCCGGCTTGACGGCGACCACTGTGTCGAATTTTCTCCTCCCCGCTGGCTGGCCTCTTTCCTTGGAGTTTTTCCTCCTCACTTCTAATCCAGCATCGATAGATGCAGCTTCCCAGACTTGGAAGGATGCAGCGAAACACGTCGACGACTTCAAGAAAAAGCTAGAGGATGCGAAGAAGCTCAGCGACTCTTACTGGAGCGGCGATGACCAGAAACAGGTCGTAAACCAGATAAAGGCGCTTGAGAATGAGCTCGACAAGCTGAAACACGGCATCGATCGAGGAGGCCTGGTCCTTGAAATTATCGCCATTGTATTCATGGT
>JBJMIW010000372.1:0-63338 GCA_045806665.1 Actinoallomurus sp. | reverse complement strand
GTCGCCTTCGACCTGGTGTATCTGGACGGGTATCCCCTGTACGACATGCCGTACCGTGACCGGCGTGCCCTGCTCGACGAGCTCGAGCTGGCGGCCGGCCCCATCGAGGCCCCGCCCTACCTGCCCGGCTCGGCCGTGGAGCAGGTCCAGGAACTGCTCGACTACACGAAGGAGCAGGGCCTGGAGGGACTGATCGCCAAACGGCTGGACTCCCCGTACCGGCCGGGCCGGCGGGTCGAGTTCTGGCGGAAGATCAAGAACTTCCGTACGCAGGACGTCGTCATCGGCGGCTGGAAGGCCGGCCAGGGGCGCCGCGAGGGCGGCGTCGGATCCCTGCTGCTCGGCGTCTACGAGGACGTCGGCCTCCGCTTCGTCGGGCACGTCGGAACCGGATTCACGGACGCCGCGCTGGACGACCTCCACAAGATCCTCACTCCGTTGGAGCGATCCACCAGTCCGTACGCCGCGGAGGTCCCCCGCGAGTACGCCCGCAAGGCGCGCTGGGTCGAGCCATGGCTCGTCGGCGAGGTCGAGTTCGCCCGCTGGACCCTGGACGGGATGCTGCTGCACGCGTCCTGGCGCGGCCTGCGTCCCGACCTGAATCCCGAAGAGGTGCGCGCGGAGTCCTGACCGGGATTGAAACCCGCGCCGCCGGGGAGATGGCCCCTGGACGAACGCGCGCGGGCCGGACCCGCGTGAGCGGGTGAGCCCCCCGAGGAGAAGCGTTGAGCGGCGGCAGGACGACGGTCGAGGTGGACGGCGTGCGGCTGACGCTGTCCAACCTCGACAAGGTCATGTACCCCCGGCACGGCTTCACCAAGGGAGAGGTCATCGACTACTACGCGCGGATCGCTCCGGCCATGCTCCCCCACGTGAAGGACCGTCCGGCGACGCGGCTGCGCTACCCCGACGGCGTGGAGGGACAGGTGTTCTTCGAGAAGAACGCGCCCGCCCACACCCCCGACTGGGTGCGCACGGCCTGTCTGCCGACGCCCGGCGGGAGCCGCGAGGCGGTCAACTTCGTGGTCATCGACGATCTGCCGACCCTTGTCTGGTGCGCGAACCTGGCCGCCCTGGAGCTCCATGTGCCGCAGTGGCGGGTCGGCCCGCGGGGCGGCGAAGGCGAGCCGGCCCTGCTGGTGTTCGACCTCGACCCCGGACCGCCCGCCACCATCGAGGACGCGCGCGAGGTCGCCTGCCTCCTGCGGGACGTGCTCGAGGCCGGCGGGCTCCGGTCTTTCCCCAAGACGAGCGGCAAGAAGGGCCTGCACCTGTACGTCCCCGTCAAGGAGACCTCGGACCGGCACACCTCGGCGTACGCGAAGGAGGCGGCGCGCAGGCTCGAGAAGGAGCATCCGCGCCTGGTCGTCAGCCGGATGGACAAGAAACTGCGGTCCGGCAAGGTCTTCGTCGACTGGAGCCAGAACAACCGGCACAAGACGACGGTCGCGCCGTACTCTTTGCGAGCCGCCGAAGAGCCCTCCGTCTCGACGCCGGTGACCTGGGACGAGGTGGACTCCGGTGCGGAGCTCCGGTTCGGGCCCGACGAGGTGCGTGAGCGCGTCGAGCAGCACGGCGACCTCTTGGAACCGCTGTTGACCCTGCGTCAAAAGCTGCCGTGAACCTTCAGGGGGCGTACAGGAAGCCGCCGGGTGCGCCACCATTGATCGGAGGGTCCACAATCGTGGGCGGTGGTCACGGCACCGGATGGTGGCCGTGGCGGCCGCGGAGGTGACACGCGCATGGCCGCGTGGAATGGGAAGGATGATGAGGTGACGGACGACGCGCAGGACAGGCGCTACGACGTCGTTGTGCTGGGCGGAGGCTCCGGCAAGGACATCGCCGCCGAGCTCGCGCGGGCGGGCCGGTCGGTCGCCTTGGTGGAGAGCCGCCTGGTCGGCGGGGAGTGCCCCTACTTCGCGTGCATGCCCTCGAAGACGCTGCTGCACTCGGCCCGGATCGGCGCGACATGGGAGCACGCCGTCGCACGGCGGGACGAGGTGACCCGTCATCTCGACGACGCGGCCACCGCCGCCCAGATGGCCGAGGCGGGGGTGACCGTCGTGCGCGGCCACGGCCGGGTCGTACGTCCCGGCGTGGTCGAGGTCGACGGCGCCGAGTACGGCTACGGCGACCTCGTGGTGGCGACCGGTAGCGAGCCGGTGCGGCCCCCGGTCGAGGGCATCGACGACGTGCCGACCTGGACCAGTGACGAGGCCCTCATGCGGCCCGACCTGCCGCGCCGGCTCGTGGTCCTCGGCGGCGGCGCGGTCGGCTGCGAACTGAGCCAGATCTACGCGGCGTTCGGCTCCCAGGTGACGCTCGTCGAGCCGGCCGAGCGGCTGCTGGCGGCCGAGGCGCCCTTCGTAGGCGACCTGCTCGCCGACGCGCTCCGCCGGATGGGCGCCGACCTGCGTCTCGGCGTGGCGGCCACCGGCACGGAGCGCACCGAGACCGGGCTGCGGCTGCGCCTGTCCGACGGCAACCACATCGACGCCGACCGCATCCTCATCGCGGCGGGCCGGCGCCCGTGCGTCGCGGACCTCGGCCTTGAGACGATCGGTGTCCGGTTCGACCCGGAAGGCGGGATCGCCGTCGACGCGACCTGCCGGGCCACCCTGACCTCCGAAACGGACACCGACACGACGAACGTCTGGGCGGCCGGTGACGTGACCGGGATCGCCCCCTACACCCACGCGGCGAATTACCAGGCCGCCGTCGTCGTCTCCAACGTCCTCGGCAAGCGGCGGGAGGCGGACTACCGGGCGATCCCGCGCGCCGTCTACACGACGCCCTCGGTGTACGCGGTGGGCGTCTCCCCGTTGGCCGCCAGCGGGCTGGAGCTGGTCGCGGCCGGGTACGACCTGGCCGAGACCGCCCGCGCCGCCGTGGAGGACGACGACCGCGGCCGGGTGGAGCTGTACGCCGACCGGGCCCGGGGCGTTCTCGTGGGCGCCGCCGCGGTCGGGCTCTACGCTGAGGAGTGGATGAGTGAGATCACGTTGGCCATCCGGGCCGAGACGCCGCTGAGCATTCTGACCGATGTGGTCCACGCTTTCCCGACGTACGGCGAGGCATTCGAACCGGTGCTGCGCGAGCTTGCCGAGCAGCTGTGACACTGTCCAGGGAGACGCAATGCCCGATGACGACATCGAACTGAGCCTCGAGGCTCCCGAGGCCGACGCCGCCGAGCAGCACGTGGCGGTGCGGGACGGCGGACGGCAGTGGCCGACCGGGATCCCGGTCGAGGTCAACGAGGCCGACGCCGCGGAGCAGGGGTTCGAGGTCGACCTCGACGAGGACGAGTACCGGTGACCGCGATGACGACCGCAGGGCGGCACCGGCTCCAGGACGGTGTGGCGGTTCCGACGGCCGGACGTTACCCGGTCGTAGGATGGTAGCCCTCAGCGGGCGACGCGGCGCGTCGCCCGGACAGGTGATCGGAGAACTCAGGTGACCGCAACCCCGGACGCCCGCCCCCGGGGCACGAGGCTTCCGCGGCTGGCCCGCCGCCGGCAACTGCTGGGCGCCGCCCAGGCGGTGTTCGTCGCCCAGGGCTACCACGCCGCCGCGATGGACGAGATCGCCGAACGGGCGGGCGTCAGCAAGCCTGTGCTGTACCAGCACTTCCCGGGCAAGCTCGAGCTCTACCTGGCGCTGCTGGAAGAGCACGCCGAAGGGCTGGTCCAGCGTCTGCGCGACGCGCTGGCCTCCACACCGGACAACAAGCTGCGGGTGCAGCGCACCATCGAGGCCTTCTACGACTTCGTGGCCGGGGAGGGCGAGGCGTACCGCCTGGTCTTCGAGTCCGACCTGCGCAACGTCGCCCCCGTACGCGCCCGGGTGGACCGCACCAACCAGCAGTGCGCCGAGATGATCGCACAGGTCATCCAGGAGGACACCGGCGTCTCCAGCGACGAGGCGCATCTCCTCGGGATCGGGCTCGTCGGCATGGCGGAGGTCAGCGCGCGCTACTGGCTGTCGCAGCGCGGCACGATCCCCAAGGCGCAGGCCGAGCACCTGATCGCACGGCTGCAGTGGCGCGGCATCAGCGGTTTCCCGCGCACCGCCTGAGCCTCCGCGGCTCGATCGATCCTGCCGATCCCGTGCGTCGGTTCGCGGCGGTCCGTGCGATAGTGCCGGTGAGTCGGACCAGGCCGGCCCGGAGGTGCGCCTCGGGCGGTCGTGGCATCGCCCCGCGACGGAGGGAACAACGTGCAGGTACGGATCGGTGTGCAGTCGGTCGCCAAGGAACTGGTCGTCGAGACCTCGCTGGCCGCGGATGAGGTGCAGCGTGCGGTGAACGACGCGGTGGCCGAAGAGAGCGGCGTCTTCACGCTCCGTGGCAGGGACGGCTTGAGGATCGTCGTGCCGGCGGCCAAGCTCGCCTACGTCGAGATCGCCGAGTCGGAGCAGAGGAGCGTCGGCTTCGGCTCGTACTGACCGTGTGATCAGGCCGGTTCCGAGTTTTTCAAGAACTTGGAATGAGTCTCTCGAACGAGGGCATACAGACCGCGCGAATACGGAGCGCGCCGGACTCCATCCGGCAGGAGGTGGTCTGAGAAATGCTGATGACAATAGTGTGGTTCATCGTTATTGGCGCCATCATCGGGGCCCTCGCCCGTCTGGTCGTCCCGGGCCCGAACCCGATGGGCATCGCTCTCACGATCCTGATCGGGATCGTCGGGGCGGTCCTGGGTGGCGTCATCGCGAGTGCCATCGGTGCTGGC
This sequence comes from Actinoallomurus sp., assembly GCA_045806665.1. Classification (GTDB taxonomy): domain Bacteria; phylum Actinomycetota; class Actinomycetes; order Streptosporangiales; family Streptosporangiaceae; genus Actinoallomurus. The sequence continues at coordinate 58,608 of JBJMIW010000372.1, read as the reverse complement.
AGCATCATCGCCTTCATCATCTCGGTCCTCGTGGCCGCCGCGGGCGTCGCGCTGATCAGCGGACGCGGTCGATGGGGTTCGCACCGCGGCGTGTACTAATCCAGCCGATCTGACGAATTCCCCCCACGAGGCCCCTGCTCACCGGCGGGGGCCTCGCCGTGCGTCAGGAGCGCGCGGGCGTGGGAACGTCCGCCTTCGTCGCCGTCCCCGGCTTGGACGCCTTGCCGGGAAGCGCCCAATCACCCAACTTCTTCCTCCTCCGTCAGGAGGGGGAAGTTACTGGATACGTTCGGTACCGGAAGGAACGCCACGCACGGTCCGGGGCCGAGTCAGTCGCGAAGGTCGACGGCCCGCATCCGGGCCTGGTGCCGGTCGACGATCCGGCCGAACATCGTCGCGACGTCCTCCTCGCCGAACAGCGCTCCGACCTCGGGATGTCCCTCGGCGAGCGCGTGGGCCTGGCTGAGCGCCTCGCCGACGAGGCGACGCGCCCACAGCCCCAGCCGGGAGGCCAGCCGGGAATCGTTCTCCGCGGCGGCGCGGAGCCGCTCCGTGAGGATCTCCGCATGACCGGAATCGGCCAGCGAGTCGTGGACCACCGCACGCGTGCCCGGGTCGGCCTTCTCGGCGGCCTCCCGGTAGAGGTCGGCCAGGATCGAGTCGGCGACGTAGACCTTGGTCAGGGCCTCCATCGCGTCATCCGGACGCGTGCGCCCGTGGAACGCGGTGATCGCGTCCTGGTACGGGCGCATGGCCTCGTACGGGTCCGCGCCCGCCTCGATGAGCCGGTCGCGCAGCCGCTCGAACTGCGTGAAGGCCCCGGTCGCCAGGCCGGCGAGCACGACCTTGTCCTCGTACGTCGCCGCCCGGGCCGCGTCCGCCGCCCGCTGCTCGAACGCGGTCAACCGTACGCATGCCAGCAGGCCGTACAGGGCACGCGACTGCGGGAAAGATGGTGATCCGGCCGAAGACATGAAATGAAATCGTACGCGCAGGTGTTGGCAAGGACAGCGGGGGCTTTTGGATTCGGCTCCGGCCAGCTACACTGCGTGGCGAACTGTGACCGGTCGCTGCAGAGCGCGACCCCATACCCGGTCACCCCGAGGAAGAACTTGACGGCTGGTCCCTCCCGCGCGAAGGCGCGACCGAATGCGACGACCGGCGGGTGCCACAGAGCCCTGCCGGAGACGGCGCCTGAGGCCGCGACCGCGAGACGACTCACCGGGCCACCGTCACGGTGCGCACACGGCGTTGAGCGGACCCCGCATACTGGAGGCTGAAGGCCCTGACGACATTTCATGAGCTCGGGGTTGTCCCCGAAATAGCAGATGCCCTCGAAACAGAGGGCATCGTCGAACCGTTCCCGATTCAGACGCTCGCCATTCCGATCGGTCTCGGCGGGCACGACATCATCGGCCAGGCCCGCACGGGCACCGGCAAGACCCTGGCCTTCGGCATCCCGCTACTGCAGCGTATCGAGCACGGTGGGGTCAAGCCACAGGCCCTGGTCATCGTGCCGACGCGTGAGCTGGCTGTCCAGGTGACCGACGACCTGACCACCGCCGGCGGCAAGCTCGGCAGCCGGGTCCTGTCGGTGTACGGCGGCCGCGCGTACGAACCGCAGATCGACGCCCTCAAGAACGGCGTCGAGGTCGTCGTCGGCACACCCGGACGGCTGCTCGACCTGGTCAAGCAGAAGTACCTCGACCTGTCACAGGTCTCGGTGCTCGTTCTGGACGAGGCCGACCGCATGCTCGACCTCGGCTTCCTGCCCGACATCGAGCGCCTGGTCGCCAAGGTGCCCGCGCGGCGCCAGACGATGCTGTTCTCGGCGTCCATGCCGGGCGAGATCGTCGCGCTCTCGCGCAAGTACCTCACCCGGCCGACCAACGTACGGGCCGAGTCCCACGAGGAGTCCGAAACGACTCCGCAGGTCGTGCAGCACGTCTTCCAGGCACACCAGATGGACAAGCCCGAGCTGCTCGTCCGCATCCTGCAGGCGCGCGGTCGCGGCCTCACCATGGTGTTCTGCCAGACGAAGCGCGCCTGTGACCGGGTCGCCGAGGACCTCACCCGGCGGGGCTTCGCCGCCGCCGCCGTGCACGGCGACCTCGGTCAGGGTCAGCGCGAGCGGGCCCTGCGCGCCTTCCGCGCCGGCAAGATCGACGTGCTGGTCGCCACCGATGTGGCGGCGCGCGGTCTCGACGTCGACGACGTCACCCACGTCGTCAACTACGAGTGCCCGGACGCCGCGGAGACCTACGTGCACCGCATCGGCCGTACCGGCCGTGCGGGCAAGGAGGGCATCGCGGTGACGCTCGTCGACTGGGCGGACCTGCAGCGCTGGAAGCTGATCAACACCGCGCTCGGCCTGGACTTCGCTGAGCCGGCCGAGACCTACTCCACCTCCGAGCACCTGCACGAGCTGCTCGACATCCCGTCCGACGTCACCGGCATCCTGCCGAAGGCGCAGCGGGACCGTGCCGGGCTGGAGGCCGAAGAGGTCGAGGACATCGGCGAGACCGGCCGTTCCCGGTCCCATGCGGGCCACGAGGAGCCGCGAGGCGCCACACGGGAGCGCAGTCGCTCACGTCAGCGCACGCGGGGCGGCCGCCAGGTGGGCCATGACGGCGAGGCCGTCACGGCGGGCCAGGCGGCGCGGCGGCACACGAGTCGGCCGGTGGAGGCCGCGACCCACCCGGCCGAGCCGGTGACGCCTACCGCCGAGGTCACGACGCCGGCGCCCGAGGCCGTGGCGGAGACGGCGGAGCCCGCCGCGCCCGCACGCCGCACACGCCGGCGCGCAACGGAGGCACACGACGTCCCCGCCCCGACCGGCGAGATCGCCGAGACGACCGAGGTCACCTCGACCCCGGCGGCGTTCACCCCGGACCCGGCACCCGAGGCCGTCGTGGAGACGGCGGAGCCCGCCGCGCCCGCACGCCGCACACGCCGGCGCGCAACGGAGGCGCACGACGTCCCCGCCCCGACCGGCGAGATCGCCGAGACGACCGAGGTCACCTCGACCCCGGCGGCGTTCACCCCGGACCCGGCACCCGAGGCGCCCGCGCAGCGGCCCGAGCCGGTGACGGCCCCGGTCCTGGTGAGCCCCGCGGGCATCCCGATGGTCCAGTTCCTGCCGCCGCCCATCGACGGCACGGACGACACAACGGAGTTCGTCGAGCCGGTACGCCCGGCGGCCAAGAGGCAGCGCCGCGCGCGGGCCGGCGGGGCGCGCGAATCCGCCTGACAAGCGGCTGAGGAGGGGCGTGGTCACCGGTCACGCCCCTTATTCGTGCCCTGGGACCGGTCGGGGCCGGTCCGGGGAACGCCGCCGTGGCCGGACGACCGGGTCCGGTGCGCTATCCGGCGGGGTCGAGGCCCGCCTGGCGCAGGCGGAGGGCCTGCCGCGGGCGGTCGGTGATCAGGACCGTGACCCGCTCGTCGCCGAGGAAGCGGCGCATCCGCGGCTCGTCGTTGACCGTCCACACCATCGTGGGGATGCCGAACCGACCGCATACGCGCAGCACGGTGGCACGGGCGAGCCTGCGGTGCACCGCGAGCCAGTCGGCGCCGCACTCGCGCATACGGCGCAACGGGTACAGCTCCTGCATCCTTGTCGGCGCCTTCATCAGCCAGGAGACCTCCCGAAGGCTGCGACCGAGCGACAGAGCCGCGGTCACCTGAGGAAACTCCCGCTTGATCCGTGCGATCGAGGAGTCCTCGAGCGTGGTGGCGACGAAGCCGTCCGGGCCGAGAATGTCGAGGGCGAGCGTGATGATCTCGGACTCGTCACCGACCTCCTTGAGGTCGAGGTGGCCCTTCGCGCGGCCGGCGATCAGCGCCATGACGTCACGGACGCGCGGCACGCGATGGCCGGCCACCGCGCACAGCTCCTCGTATGTCACCCCCGCCACGGGGTGGTCGGCCACCCGTGGATCGTGGAAGACCACGAACTCTCCGTCGCGCGTCCGGCGGATGTCGAACTCGACGTACTCCGCGCCCGTTGTGAGGGCGCTGACGTACGCGTCCCAGGTGGCGCCCCGGGCGACCTCGGATCCGCCCTTGTGGGCGGAGACGGCAGCCGTCATGCCTTGAGGGTACTTCCCGATCCCCGGCGATTTACCGTTCAAACCACTACGATGGTGTCGGTAGTGGCATCTGCAAGTAAGCTCCTGCCAGTGAGTACGCCCCGGTTCCTTGCTCTGCCTCCCGGCGTCCGCCGCACGGAGATCGACACCTCGCGCGGCACGTTCGCCGTACTCGAGGCGCTCCCGGGCTCCGGCGTCTGTGAGCGGGGGCCGGCGCTGCTGGTGCCCGGCTTCACCGGCAGCAAAGAGGACTTCCTCGCGGTGCTGCAGACCCTTGCGGGCGGTGGCCGCCGGGTGGTGGCGCTCGACATGCGCGGCCAGCACGAGTCCCCGGGCCCGGACGATTCATCGGCCTACAGCTGCGCCGCACTCGGCGCCGACGTCGCCGCCGTCCTCGAGTACTTCGACGACCAGGTGCACCTCGTCGGGCACTCCTTCGGCGGACTGGTCACGCGCGAGACGGCGATCTACGATCCCACGCTGCTGGCGTCGTACACGCTGATGAGCTCCGGCCCGGCTGCGATCGGCGGGTCTCGCGAGGTCGAAGGGCGCGTCCTGCTCGCGGCGCTGCCCAAGGTCGGCCTGGAACATCTGTGGTCGACCCGCATGGAGCCGGAGGTGATCGCCAAGGGGGTCCCTCCGGAGATCGTGGCCTTCCTCCGCCGGCGGATGTTCATGAACTCCCCCACGGGCCTGATGAGCATGGCCCACGAGGTGCTGTCCTGCCCCGACCGGGTCGACGAACTCGCGAAGGTCGTCGAGGACGCCGACCTGCCGGTGCTCGTCCTGTACGGCGAGAACGACGACGGCTGGGAGCCCCGCGAACAGGCCATGATGGCCGAGCGCCTAGGCGCCCGCAAGGTCGTGATCCCGGGCGCGGCGCACTCCCCCGCCGTCGAGGCCCCGGAGACCACCGCCAGCGCGCTGACCTCCTTCTGGAACGACGCCGAGCGCGCCTGACCGTCGCGCTGCGGCGTGGTGGCGTCGTCTACGAGACGCCCGTTGAGACAGGAAACGCCTGGCGTCTCATGTAACTGATCACTTACCATGCCTCATGGAAGCGACCGTCCAGCCTCCGCAGAGCGTCACCTGGCAGGTCCACATCGACCGGTCGATGTGGATCGGCGGCGTACGCGGCCTCATGCTGCAGGCCCTGCACCCCACCGCCATGCGCGGCGTATGGCAGAACTCCAACTTCCAGGAGGACCCGATCGGCCGGCTGCAGCGCACGGCCGACTTCGTCGGCGTGGTCACGTGGGGGACGCCCGACGAGGCGGACCGCCTCGGCCGCCGGGTCAGGGCCATTCACCGGACCCTGCGGATCAAGGACCCGGACACCGGACGGGTCGACCGCGTCGATGACCCCGAACTCCTGCTCTGGGTGCACTGCGCGGAGGTCTCCTCGTACCTGGAGGTCGCGCGCCGCTCCGGACTACGGCTGACCGACCGGCAGGCGGACCGCTACCTCGCCGAGCAGCGCCGCAGCGCCACCTACGTCGGTCTGCACGAGGAGGACGTCCCGGGCAGCCTCGCGGAGCTGACGGCCTTCTTCGCGGAGATCCGCCCGCGGCTGAAGGCCACCCCGGAGGCCCGCTCGACCGTACGGTTCCTGCTGTGGCCGAGGCTGCCCGAGGAGATGCGGTGGCTGTCGGCGGGCAAGCCGATGTACGTCCCGTTCGGCGCGCTCTGCTACTACTCGCTGCCCGCCTGGGCCCGGCGAATGTACGGGATCCTGCCCGAGATACCGGGTCCGGTCGTGACGGCGGCGCTGAGGTCCTTCCGCCTGGCGGCGAACACCCTCCCGGAGAAGGTCCACGACCTGACGTTCCAGCAGGCGACCAAGGACATGCTCGAAGGCGCCCGCCAGCGGCTCGCCGCCGAAGGCTACGACCTCGGCAAGGGCCTCCAGGGCCTCCGCGACCCCCGCCGCTGGCCCAAGACCACCGCCGCCTGACCCGCTCGGCCGCCTACCGAACAGGCCGCCGCCTCACCCGCTGCGCCGCCGGCCGAAGAGGACCGCCACCTGACCGCTCGGCCACCTGACCTGCTCCGCCGCCGGCCGAAGAGGACCGCGCCTGAGCCGGTCGGCCGCCTCGGATGAGGTGACCGGCCGGTCGCGGCCTCCGGGTCACTCCGCCAGGGCGGACCAGGGGTCGCGGGCCGGGGCGGCGGCCCGGCCCTCCGGGCAGTGGCGCGCGTAGTCGCACCAGGCGCACAAGGCCCCGGGGCGGGGCGGGAACCGCTCGTCGAACCGCGCGTGGCGGCCTTCCGGCGGCAGCAGCTCGGCATCGACCGCCCGTGCGTTGGCGCGGTACCACTCGTCCGCCTCGCCGCACTCTTCGGCGATCTGCTCGGCGCGGCGCAGGTGACGGCCGAGGGAGTCGTCGGTGTGTTCCCACACCGCGACCTCACCGGTCGGCAGGTGGTGGAGTTCGACGAGGCGGCACGGGGTCCGCATCATCCGGCGGGCCGCCGCGGCGTACAGCGCGAGCGCCAGGGACGCCCGGGCATCGTCGGCGGTGAGCGGCCGGCGGCCGGTCTTGTAGTCGACGACCACGAGTTCGTCGCCCCGCCGGTCCAGCCGGTCGACCCGGCCCTGGACGGTGATCACATGCGTCTTCATCGACACCGTGCGCTCGACGCCGACCGGCTCGTCCGCCGGGTCGAGCCCGGCGACGTAGCGCAGGACCATCTCCCGGGCGCGATGCCGCCACTCGGTGGACTGGGCGTCGTCCCGGAAGCCGTCGGTGAGCCAGCCGCGGTCGAGCAGCCCACCGGCCGCCTCGGGCGTGCGCTCCTCGATCGGCAGCCGCCACCAGCCGGCGAGGGCGTTGTGGACGCTGGCGCCGACGCTGTTGTGCGCCCACGGCGGACCCTTGTCCGGCTTGGGCCGGTCGAGGTAGGTCATCCGGTAGCGGCGCGGGCAGTCGAGCCAGGTGTTCAGGCGGGAGGGCGTGCAGGGGTAGAGCCGCTTGGGCATCCCCTCGAACCCGAGCTGCTCGGCAGCCATGGCGTCAGTCCTCGGAACTCGGCTCCTGCGCCAGCGCGAACCAGCTCTCCCACTGGGAGTCCTCGTCGCCGACCGTGGTCTCCTCGCCCTGGCCGGGCAGCACCCGCATGTCCTTGGGCAGCGGCCCGAGCAGCGACCCGATGGAGTTCAGCTGGTCCTGCAGGTCGTGGTATTCGTCCCCGACCCGGCCCGGGCGCCCCTTGTGCAGGGTGTCGCCGGAGAACAGCACACCGAGCTGCTCACTGTAGAGGCAGATGCTGCCGGGGGTGTGCCCAGGCGTGTGCATGACCTCCAGCTGCGCACCGGCGATCTCGAAGACCCCGCCGTCCTCGATGTCGATGTCCGGGGTGAGGTCCTTCATGAACTCCGAGTCCTCGTCCTTCTTGGCGAGGGCACGGAAGTACTGACGCCACAGGAGACGGTCCCGCGAGTGCAGCCCGATCGGCGCCGGGTCGTCCTCGTCGGCCTCGGCGATCTCGATGACCGTGCTGAGGTGGTGATCACGGCCGTCGGTGCAGATGACGGCCATCACCTCGCGCTCGCCGATCTCCTTGAGGATCGCCTCGGCATCGTTGGCGGGGTCGATCACGATCACCGCGTCGTCGTCTCCGACGAGGTAGGTGTTGCTCTCGATGTCATATTCGGTGTCGTCGACCGTGACCTTGCCCGACGTCACCACTTTGTCGATACGCGCGTCCACACCGGAACCTTACCGACTTCCCCTGCCGGACGCGCAGCACGCCGCTGATCCGGTTTCCGAGGCCGCCGACACCACAAGGCCGGCGAAACACAGGCGAAACAGGGCCCGCCTACCCTCTCACGCTGGACAACGACGTTGAGAACTGCGGTCAGGAACCGACCGCTCGGGCAGCCGTCGCGTTCTGCGGTGTTTCGCCAGGCGAGAAAATTCTCGCCTGGCGAAACACCTCCTAACGAGCACCCTTGGGGGCCGGCCGGTTGGCGGCGCAAGCAGCGCCGGCATCGGAGGGGGCGAGAGCCATCCTCGACAGAGCGCGGCGAACGGCGGGAGCGGCCGTTCAGCAGCCGGGTGCGCGGTCCGGTTGCGCGCCGGTGGCCTCGGACAGGAGGGCCTCGTACGCCTCCGGTGCCGTCGTCTCCGCGCCGAGCCGGTGGCCGGTCAGGTCGCCGTGGTCGTCACTCGCGCCGGTGACGAACAGGCCGAGGTCAGCGGCGAGTCCGCGGAGATTTGCGCGGTCCGCCGGGGTGTGGTCCGGGTGGTAGACCTCGACACCGGCGAGGCCGACACGGGCCAGGCGTGCGATCTCCTCGTCGGTGAAGAGGTAGCCGCGCCGGGACGCCCGGGGATGCGCCAGTACGGGAACGCCACCGGCCTCGCGGACGAGTCCGACGGCCGCGACCGCGTCGAGCGCGTACCGGCCGACGTACGCGCGGCCGCCCACGCCGATCCAGTCGTGCGAGAACGCCTCGTCGACGGTGGACACCACTCCGGACTCGACCAGCACACGGGCGATGTGGGGGCGCCCGGGGACGGACTCCCCGGTGATCCGCTGGACCATCTCCCAGGTGACGGGCGCGCCGAGCAGCCCGAGGCGCTCGACCATGCCACGCGCCCGGCGCGCGCGGTCCTCGCGGATGCGCCGTCGTTCGGCCGCCAGGTCCGGATCGTCCGGGTCGAAGAGGTACGCCAGCAGGTGGAGGCCGTGGCCGCCGAGTCGGCAGGAGAGCTCCATGCCGCGGATGAGCGTCATGCCCGGCGGGAGCGCGCCTACGGCCTCGGCATGGCCCGCGACGGTGTCGTGGTCGGTCAGGGCGAGGACGTCCACGCCCGCGGCGTGGGCGCGGCGGACGACGTCGGCGGGCGGCCGGGTGCCGTCTGACACGGAGCTGTGGGAGTGCAGGTCGATGCGCACGGTCCGATCATGCATCCAGCCGGGGACTCGCCGCTCCGTACGGCACGTCGAAGTCGACCTCCCGCAGGTCGCGCAGGCGCAGGTCCTCGAGCATCAGCGCGCCGGCCGAGGCGGGCCACAGCACGGCCCACAGCCAGTTGCCGAGCGCCTCGCCGGCGAACGCCGCCGTCTCAGCGCCGGGCACCGCCCAGAGCGACAGCGGGTGTGCGTCGATGTGCACCTTCACGTCGGGCGTCGAGGTCCCGAACCCGTGTCCGGGGTCGGGACCGGGCAGTCCGGCGTAGGAGGCGCCCAGGCCGATGCCCGGCTCCTCCGCGATGAGGATCAGGTCGGCCGGGCCGCCGACCGGTGACGGGCCCGACAGCGCGACCGCGACGGCCCGGCTTCCGCTGCGCTCGTCGCCCGCGTCGGCGAAGCCGGTGACGAGCCAGCCGAGCGGGAGCGGCCAGGGCACCCAGATGGGGACCCGGGCCTCGGCCCGGACGGCCTCGAGTACCTCCCGGCAGGGCCGCCGGGACGGGCGCAGCGGGCAGACGTCGCCGTGTACGGCACAGGTCCAGGCGCTGGTCCAGACGTTCGGCGCGGTCACCGGTCCGCGGCACCGCGGGCAGATGGGCGCGGCCCTCATGGTCTCTCACGGTCCCGCCCCTCGCGGGCCGCGTCAAGGTTTCCGGGCGCCCTAAATGCGGGAATATGGGCTACTCCGGAGGAGTGAACTCCTTCGTACGCCTCAGTCCGGCGGCGCGGCCCTTCGCGGCGATGACCAGGGCCATCTTGCGGGACGCCTCGTCGATCATCTCGTCGCCGAGCATCGCCGCACCTCGGCCCCGCACCCGGGTGGCGTGGTCGTACGCGTCGAGGATCAATTCGGCGTGGTCATAGTCGTCCTGGCCGGGAGAGAACACCTCGTTGCACGCCTCGGCCTGGGCGGGATGCAGCACCCACTTGCCGTCGAAGCCGAGCGCGGCGCTGCGCCGGGCGGCCCGCGTGAACGCCTCGACGTCGCGGACGTTGAAGTACGGCCCGTCGATGGCCTGCAGGTCCCGGGCCCGGGCGGCGATGAGGATGCGCATCAGGATGTGGTGGTAGGCATCGCCCTCGGTGTAGCCGGGCGGCTGCTCGCCGACGACGAGCGTCTTCATGTTGATCGAGGCCATGAGGTCGCCGGGCCCGAACACCAGCGCCTCGAGGCGCGGCGAGGCGGCGGCGATCTCGTCGATCCGGGTCAGTCCCCGCGCGTCCTCGATCTGCGCCTCGATCCCGATCCGGCCCACCGGCAGGCCGGTCGCCCGCTCGATCTGCGTCAGGAGCACGTCCAGCCAGACGACGTCATCGGGCGAGGAGACCTTCGGCAGCATCAGGCAGTCGAGGTCCGCCCCCGCACCCTCCACGACCTCGATCACGTCACGGTAGGCGAACCCGGTCGTCGTATCGTTGATCCGGACGACGCGGACCCGGTCCCCCCAGCCGCCCTCCCGCAGCGCGGCCACGGCGTTCGCCCGGGCGTCCGCCTTGGCGGACGGCGCGACGGCGTCCTCCAGGTCGAGGAAGAACTCGTCGACCGGAAGTCCCCGCGTCTTCTCGATGAACCTCGGGTTGCTGGCGGGCACGGCGAGGGTGCTCCGGCGGGCGCGCATGGGCATGCAGCGGATCGTAGTCCTCGTGAGATGCTGCGGCGTATGAGCGATCTCACCACCGCGCTCGTCGAAGAGGCCACCAGGCGGTCGGGGCTGATCTGGCTGGCCCTGCCCGGCCTCGCCCAGCCGCGCGCCGCCTGGCACCTCTGGCACGAGGGAGCGGCGTACGTCGTGACGGGCCCCTCCGAGCAGCCGCTGCCGGGCCTGCCGGAGGCCGAGCGCGTCACCGTGACCGTCCGCAGCAAGGACAAGGGCGGCCGCATCGTCTCCTGGGTCGCCGCGGTGAGCGAGGTCAAGCCGGACTCGGAGGAGTGGGCGACGGTGGTCCCGCTGCTGGCCAAGGAGCGCCTGAACGCCCGCGACGGCGAGCAGCAGACCCGGCGCTGGGCCCAGGAGGCGTTCGTCATGCGGCTGACGCCGACCGGCGAGGTCACCGAGGCGCCCGGGGAGATGCCCGCCGACTACGCCGCCGTACGGCCGGTGCCCAGCCCCGCGACCTCCGTCGGCAAGCCGCCGTTCATGGTTGGCGGGCGGCGCCGCCGCCCCGACCGGTAGCGCGGGCCGGCCGCGCCGCCGGCACCGTACGGACCCGTGTCATCTCCCGGCTCCCGGGGAATAGATCGCCCTTTACCTGGAAACAGGACGCGTATCGATAGCCTTCGAGCTATGACCGGAACGCCGTCGCGGGTGTTCGTCGCGCGCTTGGCGGGGATCGCCGTGTTCGACCCCGCCGGAGACCAGATCGGCCGGGTGCGCGACGTCGTCCTCGCGCTGCGCCCGCCACCGCGCCCGCCGCGGGTGCTGGGCCTGGTGGTGGAGGTCCCGCCGCATCGCCTCGTCTTCCTGCCGATCACCCGGGTGACCAACATCGACGCCGGAGCGGTCATCTTCGATGGGCGGATCAACATGCGCCGGTTCGAGAAACGCGAGTCCGAGACCCTCGCGCTGGGCGAGATCCTCGACCGGACGGTCGAGGTCAAGGGCACCGCCGACAAGGCGATCGTCCTGGATCTCGGCATGGAGCAGACCCGGACGCGCGACTGGCTGATCACCAAGGTGGCCGTGCGGCGTCTCGGCTCCCCGAACGGGCGCGGCTCCGCCGGGCGGCTGAGCCTGCGGCGACGCCGTGGCGAGACGCTCGTCGTCGACTGGGACGCCATCAGCGGCCTCACCATGGTGGAGGAGAAGCAGGGCGCGGCGAATCTCATCGCGGCGTTCGAGCAGATGCGCGCGCCCGACCTGGCGAACGTCGTGCACGAGCTGTCGGCCAAGCGTCGCGCGGAGGTCGCCCGGGCGCTCGACGACCGTCGTCTCGCCGACGTGCTGGAGGAACTCCCCGAGGACGACCAGATCGAGATCCTCGGTGAACTGGACGTCGACCGGGCCGCCGACGTACTCGAGGAGATGGGCCCGGACGACGCCGCCGACCTGCTGGGCGAACTGCCGACGGAGCAGCGTGAACAGCTGCTCGCCCTGATGCAGCCCGAGGAGGCCGCGCCCGTACGCCGCCTGCTCACCTACGCCGACAACAGCGCGGGCGGCATGATGACGACCGAGCCGGTGATCGTCTCCCCCGACGCCACGGTCGCCGAGGCCCTCGCCCTGATCCGCAACCCCGACCTGAACCCGGCGCTGGCCGCCCAGGTGTACGTGTGCCGGCCGCCGACGGCGACGCCCACCGGCCGCTACCTCGGCACGGTGCACTTCCAGCGGCTGCTGCGGGAGCCGCCGGCGAGCCTCGTGAGCGCCATCTGCGACACCGAACTCGACCCGCTCCGGCCCACCCGGTCGCTGGAGGCGGTGGCGAGCTATCTCGCGACCTACAACCTCGTCTCGGTCCCGATCGTGGACGAGGACGGCCGCCTGCTCGGCACGGTGACGGTCGACGACGTCCTCGACCATCTGCTGCCCGACGACTGGCGGGAGAGCGTCATGGACTCCCCCGCGGACGACACGGACGAAGAGGAGGAGGCCCTGCGCGGCGCCGAGACGGAGCGCGGGACCGGCCGTGACGAGCGAGGGGCGGTGGGCGGACGATGAGCACTGCCCTCGGCAGGACGCGGGAGGAACGGCGGTTCGGGCGGCTCGATCAGCCCCGGGAGCACCGCCGCACGATCTCGCCACGGCTGTACTACGACCCGGAGGCGTTCGGCCAGTTCTCCGAGCGGATCGCGCGATTCCTCGGCACGGCGCGGTTCCTCGTCTACATGACGGCGTTCATCACCGTCTGGCTCGCCTGGAACGTGCTGGCCCCGCACTGGCTGCGGTGGGATCCGTACCCGTTCATCTTCCTGACCCTGATCCTGTCGCTGCAGGCGTCGTACGCCGCGCCGCTGATCCTGCTGGCCCAGAACCGGCAGGACGACCGCGACCGCGTGCAGTACGAGCAGGACCGTGCCCGCAACGAGCGGAGCGTCTCCGACACCGAGTACCTCACCCGGGAGATCGCCAGCCTGCGCATGGCGATGAACGAGGTCGCCACCCGTGACTGGATCCGCGACGAGTTGCAGCACGTGCTCAAGGATCTGGAATGGCGCCGCTCCGAGCCGGACTGGCGCGATCACCGATCCTCCGGTCCCGGCGAGCTGGGTTCGTCCCGTGGTTGACCGCCAATAACATGGACGTATGGCCTCCCTCACGATCGAGCAGGTGACCGCGGCGCTCGCGACGGTGAACGACCCGGAGATCCGCCGACCCATCACCGAGCTCGACATGATCAAGGGCGTCGACGTGGCCGCCGACGGCAACGTGACGGTCGGCGTGTACCTCACGGTCGCCGGCTGCCCGCTCCGTGACACGATCACCCGCGACGTCACCGCCGCCGTCTCCAAGGTCCCCGGCGTCACCGGCGTACGGGTCGACCTCGACGTGATGAGCGAGCAGCAACGCGCCGACCTTCAGACGAAACTGCGCGGCGGGCAGGCTCCGAAGGAGATCCCCTTCGCCAAGCCCAACTCCCTGACCCGCGTCTACGCCGTGGCGAGCGGCAAGGGCGGCGTCGGCAAGTCCTCCGTGACGGTCAACCTCGCGGCGGCGATGGCCGCCCAGGGCCGGAAGGTCGGCGTCGTCGACGCCGACATCTACGGGCACTCCGTCCCCCGCATGCTCGGAGTGACCGGCCGGCCGACCCAGGTCGAGCAGATGATCATGCCGCCGAACTCCCACGGCGTGAAGGTCATCTCGATCGGCATGTTCACCGAGGGGAACGCGCCGGTCGTCTGGCGCGGCCCGATGCTGCACCGCGCGCTGCAGCAGTTCCTCGCCGACGTCTACTGGGGCGACCTCGACGTCCTGCTCATGGACCTGCCGCCCGGCACCGGTGACATCGCCATCTCGGTGGCCCAGCTGCTGCCCTCGGCGGAGATCCTCGTCGTGACCACGCCGCAGCAGGCCGCCGCCGAGGTCGCCGAGCGGGCGGGGGCGATCTCCGCGCAGACCCACCAGACGGTCGCCGGTGTGATCGAGAACATGTCGTACCTGCCCTGCCCGCACTGCGGCGAGCCGGTCGACGTGTTCGGCTCCGGCGGCGGGCAGAGGGTGGCCGACGCGCTGACCCGGACGCTCGGCGCGTCCGTGCCGCTGCTCGGCCAGGTCCCGATCGACGTCCGCCTGCGCGAGGGCGGCGACGCCGGCACGCCCATCGTGCTGGAGGACCCGGACGCCCCGGCGGCCAAGGAGCTCAGGGCCATCGCCGACAGGCTCTCGGGCCGGGCGAAGAGCCTGCGCGGCCGTCAGCTTGGGCTGAGCCCGAACCGCGCCTGACCGATTCTTAGTCCGCGTCATCGCTCGACCGGCCGTCCGGGCGTGATTTCGTGTCGTCATGGCACATCGTCACGCCCGTACGGCCGTCCTGCTCTTAGCGGCCGCGGTCGCCGGATGCTCGTCCGGCGGGCGCACGCACACCGCCGCACCGCCCACGGCCCTGCCGTCCAGCCCCGCGGCCCGCGACGGGACGGCCTCCGCCACGCCGACGCCGGTCTCGTCCGACGGGTTCCGGACGACGCCGCCGCGCGGTGACGGTCCGACCCGCGCGTACGGCCGGTGGGGCCGTCCCGTGCTGTACGACGACTTCGGCGGCGACCGGCTGGACCCGCACAAGTGGCAAATGTACGACGCGCCCAACGCCGTGTCCCATCCGGGCTCGCCCGCCGGAATTCACGTCAGGGGCGGGCGCCTGCGGCTCGTCGGCGGGCTCTACGGCGGGAAGGACCAGTCCGCGGGCGTCGTGTCCCGCGTCGCCCAGACGTACGGCCGCTGGGAGGCGCGCCTGCGGGCCGACCGTGGCAGCGGGTACTCGGCGACCGCCTTCCTGTGGCCGACCCACCTCGGGGCGCCCGAATACGCCGAGATCGACTTCGCCGAGATCATCGACGGGACGCGGCGTACGGGCGGGCTCTTCATCCACCACGGCCCGGACGACCGGCAGCTGATGAAGATCGCCCACGTGGACTTCACCCGGTGGCACACCGTGGCCGTGGACTGGCTGCCCTCCCGGCTGACGTTCTGGGTGGACGGGAAGGCCGTGTGGAACTACCAGGGGCCGTACGTGCCGCAGCGCGCGGACATGCACCTGAACCTGCGGAACGAGACGGCGGACGGCTTCCGCCGCCTGGTGAGCACGCCGCAGCGGGTGACCATGGAGGTGGACTGGGTCCGGGTGTTCCGGGCGCCCGGAACGACCCGGTGACCACTCAGGCTCAGGTGGCCTCGGGGTCGTACGGCGGGCGCTCGCCGTACGGCAGGAGCGGCTCGTCCCGCTCCGGCTCCCGTACGTCGAGGTCGTCGAGGTCGTCCAGCAGGTGCTTGGTCACGAACCGCCGGGGGTTGAGATCGGCGACGTCGAAGTCGGCGAAGTCCGGGCCCAGCCCGTCCCGGAGGTCCTGCTTGGCGCTGTTGGCCATCGTGCGCAACTGCCGCAGGGCGCGACCCGCCTGGGCCGCGACCTTCGGGAGCTGGTCCGGCCCGAAGATGACGATGGCCAGCACCACGAGGACCGCGGCCTCACCGAACCCTACGTCGAACACCCGTCCTCCACATGGTGGCCGCGACTCGTGCGGGGAGCCGCTGATCCCAGCTTAACCGCGCCGGGATCCGCGGTCTCCCCACCCGGAAGCCGGGTCAGTTTCCGGCCGCCAGCGTCAGGGGCACGGTCCTGCTCTGTCCGGCACGGGTGTAGGCGATCTGCACCGTGTCGCCGGGCGACTTGCTGCGGATGGCGACGATCAGCTCGTCGGCGCCGCCGATCGGCTTGCCGCCGAAGGACGTGATGACGTCACCCGGCTTCAGCCCGGCCTTCTCCGCCGGGCCGCCCGGGGTGATCGAGCCGCCCTTGCACTGCGTGGTCGAACCGCTCGTCGCGATCCGCGCGCCGCTGCCCTGGTAGGACATGTCCATGCAGGCGCCGATGATCGGGTGGACGACCTTGCCGCCCTTGATCAGCTGCTCGGCGACCCGCTTGACCTGGTTGCTCGGGATCGCGAACCCCAGGCCGATGCTGCCGCTCTGCTGCCCGTTGCCGCCGAGGGCCTGGCCGCCCAGGGTGGCGATCGCGGAGTTCACCCCGATCACGCGGCCCTGCGAGTCGACCAGCGGGCCGCCGGAGTTGCCCGGGTTGATCGCCGCGTCGGTCTGCACGGCGCTGATGTAGGCGGACTCCCCGCCCTCACCACTCGTGGTGACCGGCCGGTTCAGCGCGCTGACGATGCCGGTCGTGACCGTGCCCGCCAGGCCGAGCGGCGAGCCGATCGCGATGACCGGGTCGCCGACGGCGAGCCCGTCGGAGTCGCCGAGGACGAGCGCCGGGCGGTTCTCCAGGGCGGCGGGCTTGATCACCGCGATGTCGGAGTTGGGGTCGCGGCCGACGATCGTCGCGGACGTGGTCCTGGAATCGTTGAAGACCACCTGCATCGTGCCGCCCTGGGCGGCGGGGGCGACCACGTGGTTGTTGGTGACGATGTAGCCACCGTTGACGATGAAGCCGGTGCCCGCGCCGCCCTCGGTGCCGTTCGTCACCTTGATCATTACGACGCTGGGCACGAGGCGGCGGGCGATCCCGGCGACCGAGCCCGGATCGCGGTTCTTGGCGCCGGTGGACGTCGCGCCGCCGCCCAGGTCCACCGACCTGGGGCCGCTGTTCCGGGTGGCGACCACGCCGATGCCCGCGCCCAGGGCGCCGGCGATGAGCGCGACCATCACCGCGACGGCGACGAAGACCCCCATGACCGGCCCGGACCGGTCGTTCGGCCGGGAGGAGGGCAGGGGCGCCCAGTTGGGGCCCGTGCCGCCGGGGCCTCCGCCCGCGGGCGTTCCCCAGGCGTACGGGGTCGGGGACGGGTGTGGCTGCTGGTGCGGCGCGAAGATCGGCCGGGGCTCACCTGGCTGACCGACCGGGCCGCCCTGACCAGGGTGTCCTGGTCCAGGCTGTCCGGACGGGCCCATCGGGACGCCCTGGCCGGGCACGCCCATCGACCCGTAGTGGTCCGCGGCCGGGGACCCTCCGCCGTACGGCGAGGCCGCTCTCGGGTCCGGCGGCGCCATGCCTTCGTACTGGGGCGGGCCGGAGACCAGCAGCTTGTCCGTCAGGCTCGGGGCGGCGTCCTGGTCTCCGGCGTGCGGCCCGCGCACACGCCCGTCATCCGACGTCGGCCCCCCGGGCGCGCGGCTGTCATCCGTCATCAACAAGCTCCTTGCGTCCCGCGCATGGACTTCGTTTCAGCGCTCCACAGTGCCGGGCAGGGCATGTGGCGAGCATAAGCGACCCTGAACACCAAACCACTCGTGTCACGGCGTTACCCGACCCGTGGCCATATCCACCTGAACGCCCTAGACAACGCGATCTTCACTGATCAGTCAAACGGGTTGGCCCATGAGGTCAGCCGGCCCAGCCCGCGGCCCAGGCGTCCCCAGAAACCCGTGTCACCGTGCGGCAGTGCCGCCACGGCGCTGTCCACCACCGGAGGCGGCGCGTCCGCCACGATCGTGTAGACGTAGCCGCGGCTGGCCCACACGGCGCGCTGCTGGACGGTGTCGCGGAGGTACACGGTGCGGCCGCCGCGCATCGTCTTGTGCCAGTGCTGCACGCTGCTGGGATCCAGGATGCCGCGCTGGACGAACACCGAGACGACCGAGAGCCCGTCGGAGTAGCTGAGATGCACCACCGGGCCGTCGCCGTCCTGCTGGCGCGCGTCGTACAGGCTGAGATTGCCCGGCAGGGCGGACTGCACCGGCCAGCCGCTGTAGCGCAGGGCGCCCAGGTCTGCTCCGGCGAGTTCGTGCGCCCAGGGCGCCTCGACCGTCTGCGGCGCGGACATCAGCATGTAGGTCGTCTTCGGCGGCGACGGCCGCATCTCGGTGAAGAACGTGAGGTTGACCTCGCGGCCCTGCTGGTCGAGCAGCTCGCGGCGGAGCATGAGGCCGGTGGCCCGGTCGATGTGGAACCGGCCGGCGGCGGTGCCGTCGGCGCGGCGGGCCTCGATGATGGCGGTGGGGCGCCCGCAGACCTGCCCCTCGCCGGCGCGGACGACGGCGTAGTTTCGCGCGAGAAGGTCGAGCATCCTCGGGGTGTAGCCGGTGAGGCCACCTCGCGCCTGCTCGGAGTCGTCGGCCTCGAACATCGGCCCGCCCTGCTCGGCGGTGGTGCTCTGTACCCGCATCCGGGTGCCCTGCCCGGGCGCGTGGGCGACGCTGACGAGCGACGTCGTCGACAGGCCGCTGCGGCTCCAGGAGGTGATGTACTGCACGCCCTCGTACGAGGTGTCGCGCGCGGCACCCTCGGCGCCGCGCAGGAGCCGCAGGGCCTCCGGATCGGAGCGCAGCCGTGCGCCGCTCGCGGTGTCCCCGGTGCTCACGAACCACAGCAGCAGCAGCGCGGTGGCGATGCCCCCCACCAGCCACGCGTTGTGCGCGGCCCGGTGCCTCACGGGTGATCGCCGGCCGTGACCTCGGGCCGGGGGTCGGTGAGCGGAACGTCTCCGGAGGTCAGGGCGTGCTCGACGGCGAACTGTTCGACGGACGGCGCGACGCGGGGCAGCGAGCCCGGGTCGGCGCCCGCGGCGAAGGCCGCCGAGCCGACGCCGAGCACCGCCAGCGCCGCCGCACCGGCGACGAGGTACCGGCCGCGCGGCATGCGACGCCGTCCGGCGGCCGCGCGACGGGGACGGTTGTCGGACGGCCGAGCCCGGGCGGGGCGGACGTCGCCGGGCCGGGCGATGGCCGGGGGCCGGGCCTGGCCGGGCAGCCGGGGGACGGGCGGCGGGAGGGGGTCTCCCGGCTCGGCCATGGCCTCCAGACGGCGCAGGAGGGCCTCGGAGGGCATCGTGTCGTTCAGCGCCCGCAGGCGCTTCTTGAGGCCGCGCAGGGCCTCCGCCTCCGCGCGGCACTCCGCGCAGGCGGCGAGGTGGCGATGGGCCTTCTCGCGCTCGTGGTGCCCGAGCTCCCCGTCGACCAGCGCGGTCAGCCGCTCTCCCAGGTGGCCGCTCACGCGCCCTCCTTCGTCGGAGGAGTGACCAGAGCCGCTGTGCTTACGCTTCGCTCGCTCATGAGGCCTCCTCGGCCGGCGGCTCCAGACCGAGGGGGCCGGACGAGGCGATGGCGCGGCGCGGGCCGCGGTGCTCGAGCGCGGCGCGCAGCTGCGCGCGGCCGCGGTGGATCCGGCTGCGGACGGTGCCGATCTTCACGCCGAGCGTCGCGGCGATCTCCTCGTACGACAGGCCCTCGATGTCACACAGCACGACGGCGGCGCGATAGTCGGGCGCCAGCGCGTCGAGCGCCGCCTGGACGTCGGCGTCGAGCTTCTTGTCGTCGTAGGCCTGGGCGGGCGTGGGCTCCGGTCCGTGCAGGCGCTCGGCGGCGTCATCGGCCAGCCCCTCGAACCGGATGCGCTGGCGCCGCCGCGCCTGGTCGAGGAAGAGGTTCGTGGTGATCCGGTGCAGCCAGCCCTCGAACGTGCCGGGCTGGTAGTTGGCCAGGGAGCGGAAGACCCGGACGAAGACCTCCTGGGTGAGGTCCTCGGCGTCGTGGGGGTTGCCGGTGAGCCGGAAGGCCAGTCGGTAGACGCGCGCGGAGTGCTCCCGCACGATCTCGTCCCACGTCGGAGGAGTCCAGGCGATGCCGGGGTCGTGCACCGGCGCTCCCCTTTCACGTACGAGTTCTGCCACCGACATACTGCCCCGATTCTTCCTTCCCGCCTAGCGGTAGCCACGCCCTCTGAAGAACGTGACGGTACGCGGCGGAGTTCCCCCTCCGTACTAGTGTTTGCCCTGCAGGCTCATGCGCCCCAAGGAGGAAGTCATCGACGCGGTGAAGGCCACTCTGGCCTACGTGGAGCAATACCTCCCGGAGGACGAGCCGCTGATCGAGGCCCGGCGGCGCGGTATCGACGTCGGAGCGATCCCGATCGGCCCGGCGGGCGGCGCGGCCCTGCGCTTCCTCGCCGCCGCCATCAGCGCCCGCACGGTCGTGGAGATCGGCTCCGGGTGCGGCGTGTCCGGCATCTGGCTGCTGCGCGGCATGCGCCCCGACGGGGTGCTCACCAGCGTGGACGTCGAGCCGGAGAACCAGCGGCTGGCCCGCGAGGCCTACGCCGCCGCCGGCTTTCCGACCTCACGCGCCCGGCTGATCGCGGGCCGCGCCCTGGACGTGCTGCCGCGGCTGACCGACGGCGCGTACGACATGGTGTTCTGCGACGCGGTCAAGCAGGAGTACCCCGACTATCTCGGCGAGGCGCTCCGGCTGCTGCGGCCCGGCGGCGTCGTCGCATTCGACAACGCCCTGTGGAGCGACCGCGTCGCCGATCCGGCGAACCGTGACCCGGACACCGTGGCGATCCGCAACCTCGGCCGCATGGTCCGCGAGGACGACCGTCTCGTCCCGCTCCTGCTGCCGATCGGGGACGGCCTGCTCGCCGCCGTCAAGAGCCGGTGAGCCGACACCCGCGGTGATCGCGGTACGCGCGCGGACCTCGCCGCAGGGCGTCGCCTCGGCGGCGGGCACGCTCCTGCTCGTCCTGGTGTCCGTGGCCTTCGCGGTGAGCGGCGCGCTGAGCCTGCCCGCCGTCGGCGGTGTCGTCGCACTCCTCGTGGGCCTGCCGGGCATCGGGGTGTTCGGCGCCCGCCTCGTCGCGACGGCCGGGCGGGCGGTGAGCGGCCGGCCGGTGCTGGAGGTCGACGAGCGCGGCGTATGCCTCCCGGCTGCGTGGCCGCGGTCGCGCGCCCGGGACCGCCGGCTCCCCTGGCCGGAGGTGGCCGCGGTGGTGTTGTGGAGCGAGGTGCTCCCGCGCGGGCGCGCGCGGTCGGTGCAGCACGTCACCTTCCTGCCCACGGAGGAGCGGGCCGCGGCGGCCGGCGCCGCGCCCGGCATCGAGCTGCTGACGCTGCGCCTCGATGACGTGCCCGGAACGGCGACCCTGCACTGGTCGGCCGCGCTGCCGCCGCGCGCGACCGTCCCGCTGGAGACCGTCCTGGACGAGGTCCGCCGGCTCGGCGGCGTCCAGGTCGTGGACGCCCGCTCGCGGTGACGCCCACCGGTCGATCCTCACCCTCGGACAGGCCCGCTACGCGGTCCCCCGCGTCCGGATCGCGACGTGAGGGTCGTGAGGTCCTGTCGGCGACCGACGACGGCAGTGAGGGAGCCGCGATCCTGTCCCCGAGCGCGGTGGGACCGCGCGGCGACAGCGGCGACTTGGAGTTGACCGGCTTCCGCGTCGCCCGAGCAGCCGGGGGACCCTGCCTCAGGGGCGCAGCCAGCGCAGCAGGAGACGGACGCCGTACCCGGTCGCGCCGCGGGTCAGCTCGGCGTCGTCGGAACCGGCGCGGGCCGGCCCGGCGACGTCGAGGTGCGCCCACGCGCGCCGCCCGGTGAACTCCCGCAGGAACAGCGCCGCGGTGATCGAACCCGCGCGGAAGCCGCCCCGCCCGATGTTCGCGACGTCGGCGACGTCGGAGTCGATCGCCTCGCGGTACTCCTCGATCAGCGGCATCCGCCACAGCGGCTCGCCGGTGTCCTCGCCCGCGCCGAGCAGCTCGGCGGCGAGGGCGTCCTCGGTGGCGTACAGCGCGCCGTGCCGCGGGCCCAGCGCGACCTTGGCCGCCCCGGTGAGCGTGGCGATGTCCACGAGCACGCCGGGCTCGAGCTCGGCATCGGCGTAGGCGAGGGCGTCGGCCAGGACCAGACGCCCCTCCGCGTCCGTGTTCAGCACCTCCGACGTGGTGCCGCCGTAGTGCCGGATCACGTCGCCGGGGCGCATCGCGGACCCGGACGGGAGGTTCTCGGCCGCCGCGACCAGGCCGGCGACCCGGACCGGCACGCGCAGGGCCCGCAGCGCGGTCATCGCACCGATGACCGCCGCGCCGCCCGCCATGTCGGTCTTCATCGCCTTCATGCTCTCGTTCGGCTTCAGCGACAGGCCGCCGGAGTCGAACGTGATCCCCTTGCCGACGAGGACGACGTGCCGGCCGGAGGCGCCGGCCTCCGGCTCGTACGTCAGCTCGATCAGACGCGGCGGGCGGGCCGACCCGGAGCCGACGGCGACGATCCCGCCGAAGCCCTCGGCGCGCAGCTCCCGCTCGTCGCGGACGCGTACGGTCAGTCCGGACTCTCCGGCCAGGCGCTCGGCCTGCTCGGCCAGCCACTGCGGGGTCTTCTCCGACGAGGGCGTGTTCGTCAGGTCGCGGGCCACCGCCACGGCGCGGGCGACGACGACGCCGCGCTCGACGGCGGCCTGAGCATCCGTGAGAAGAGTGATCGTCTCGGTGGCCGGCTTCTTCGGCGGGCCGCCGACGCGGAAGTCGTACGAGGCCAGCAGCAGGCCCTCCGCGAACGCCGCAAGGCCCTCGTCGTTCGCGCCCGACGGTGCGGCGACGGCGAGGTTCGCGCGGCTCCGCCCGCGCCGCGCGAGGGCCGCGCCCGCCCGGCGCAGCGCCGCGGGCGAACCGTCCCCGACGCCGTAGAAGAGCAGGTCGGTGATGCCGTCACCCAGCCGGAGCGGGGCACCGACGATCTCACCCGCGCCGCCCTTCGCCTCCTCGTGGGCCAGCAGGTCGGCCGCGCCGAGGGCGAAGAACCCGGCCACCTCGTCCGCGTAGGCAGGGTCGATCTCCGGCCCCGCCTGCACGGGCACGGCGACGACCTCGGCGGTCGTCGCGACGTCCCGGATCGTGCCGTCGGAGATGCGCAGCTGGGTGTGAACGGGCAAGACCTCTCCTCTAAGGACAGCGAGGCCCCGGCGTGCTCGCGCCGGGGCCTTCGCGAAACTTCATGAGCGGGATGGCGTCGTTGTCAGCCGACGACGCCCTTCAGCGCGTCTCCGAGCTCGCCTGCCTCGTCCGCCGACAGTTCGACAACGAGCCGCCCGCCGCCTTCGAGCGGGACACGCATGACGATTCCGCGCCCCTCCTTGGTAACTTCGAGCGGACCATCGCCTGTCCGCGGCTTCATCGCCGCCATGCGTGCATCCCCTTCCTGCCTAGGGCCGCGCGGGGCCGCCGGGCATCTTTGGCCGCTGACCCGTCTGCCGCATCAAGTCAACTGGTGGTGGTCCATTATCCCGTTTTCCGGGCGCTAAGTGGTAACGATCAACTCCGAGATCATGCTGAGACCCGGCGACGGACCGTCTGGACGGTCGGCGGTGACCGATTTCCCGGGCGGTGGGTTCGCTCCCACGCCCATTTCTCGGCACCTGCGGTGGCGCGGCTCTTGCCCGCGGCCTCCGGCTTCGCCGATCGTTTCCCTGAAGGATTCGGACGATGACGCGCCCGGTGCCGGGCGCAGGCAAAGGAGCCTGAACGTGGCGGAGAGCGTGCTGTACGACCTGGCGGACAGGATCGCGACGATCACCCTGAACCGCCCGGACGCGATGAACTCCCTGACCGCGGAGACCAAGACCGCGCTGCGGGCGGCGGTGGAGCGGGCGCGCGATGACTCCGCCGTACGGGCGGTGATCCTGACCGGAAGCGGCCGGGCGTTCTGCGCCGGGCAGGACCTGCGGGAGCACGCCGCCAACCTGGAGGCGGGCCGGGGTCTGGGCGACACCGTGCAGGAGCACTACAACCCCACGGTGCTCGCCCTCACCAGGATGCCCAAGCCGGTGATCGCCGCGGTCAACGGCGTGGCGGCGGGCGCCGGATTCTCCTTCGCCCTGGCGTGCGACTTCCGGATCGCGTCGGAGAAGGCCTCGTTCGCGACGGCGTTCACGAGGATCGGGCTGGCCCCCGACAGCGGCCTGTCGTGGACGCTGCAGCGCCTCGTGGGCCGAGCCAAGGCGACCGAGTTGCTGCTGCTCGCCGAGCCGGTCCGCGCACCCGAGGCGCTCGAGCTCGGCCTGGTGAACCGCGTGGTGCCCGCCGACCGGCTCGACGCGGAGGCACGGGAGCTCGCGGAGCGGCTCGCCGCCGGGCCGACGGTCGCGTACGGCGCGGTGAAGGCCGCCCTCGACCACGCGGCCGCCGCCGACCTGGCGAGCGCGCTGGACAAGGAGGGTGAGCTGCAGGCCGCCTGCGGCGCGACCGCGGACCACGCCGCCGCCACCAAGGCCTTCCTCAAGAAGGAAGAGCCCGTCTTCGAAGGCCGCTGAGCCGTTCTCACCTGCGCTGGAAGGCGAACTATCTAGCAGTACCGGCGTATGTGGTGATCTTTCAGGGTTCGGTCGCCGGTCCGCCCACGCGTTAGCGTCGGACGCGTGACCGAACGCGAATGGCTGTCGCGCGAGGCCTGGTTCGCCTCGCTTCCCACCGTCTACGTCGCGGCGGGCGGCCTGATCACCGACGCCGCCGACCGGGTCCTGCTCGTCAAGCCGAACTACCGCCCGTACTGGGGTCTCCCCGGCGGCATCGTCGAGGCCGACGAGGCCCCGCACCGGGGATGTGAGCGCGAGGTCCTGGAGGAGGTCGGGCTGAGCGTGCGCGCGGGACGTCTGCTCGTCTCCGACTGGCTGCCGGCCGACGATGAGCGCCCACGCCCGAGCCTGTACTTCCTCTTCGACTGCGGCACGTACGACGGAGACCCGCCGATCCGGCTGCAGGAGGAGGAACTCGACGACTTCGCGTTCGTCACGGTCGAGGAGGGCGTCGGCATGCTGTCCGCCGTCGCCGCCGCCCGCCTCCCCGCCGCCATCGAGGCCCGCCGGACCGGCGAGACGCGGTACCCGCCCGCGGGCACGGACGTCCCGCGATAGCCGTACGGCCTGGTGACCGGTCGTACGGGCGGGGGACCGCTCAGCGGTCGACGGTCACCTGGAACAGCCGATGCAGCAGGGCGTGCAGCGCGGACTGCTCGTCGCCGGTGAGCCCGTCGAGCATGTCCCGTTCGATCCGCTCGCCCGCGTGGCGCAGCCCGCGGATCGTCGCACGGCCCTCCGCGGTCAGCGCGATGGCGTGCCGGCGGCGGTCGGCGGGATCCCGGGTCCGCTCGATGAACCCCCGGCGCTCCAGGAAGTCGACCACGGACACCGCGTTCCGCGGATCGACGCCGATCAGCGCCGCGAGGTGCTGCTGGTGCGTGACCGTGAGATCGTCGAGGGCGAGCAGGGCCGCGTAGTGGTGTGGTGTCATGCCGTGCTCCACGAGCATGCGCGCCCATCGCCGCCGCGACTCGGCACCGAGCCGGGTCAACAGGTAGCCGGTGCTGGCCCGGAGTTCGGACGGCGAAGCGCAGGCGCCCCCGGGAGATGTGCGGTTTTCGTCCGCCATAGCGATGATCATACGTCGTTGCCGACATTGGCAATGATGGTCATGGTTGATGGCGAATTGCGGCGTATGGCAATTGTTGGCAACGGCCCCCCGTCCCCATGTGGACCGCCCCCCTCGAAGTACCGCAGCACGAGGGCGGTCCGCTGACGCGTGGGCAGGGCGGACAGGGCCTGCCGGACCACCTGCGCCACCGCGCGTACGTCATCGCCGTCCACCGGTCCTGGCAGGTCCGGAACCCCGGTCACCGGCACCTCGCGCCGCCACGGGGTCCGCCACCACGACCGTCGCATCGGTCGTCGAAGTAGCCGTCGCTGCGTCGGTGAGCATTTTGCCTACTGGCCGGACGGCGTCATAGCTCCGGGTATACGGCGAGGTAGTTGTCCTGCTCGGGGACGGCGAGGCATTGGTGGTCGATGCGCTGCTTGCTGAGTGTGGCGTTGAAGTGGGCGTAGACGGTGCCTCGGACAGCCGGCCCACGAACCTCGAGTGCTTCTGGATCCCTCTGGCAGCGGCTCACGTCCTCCAGTCGGGGCAAGGTGCACTTACCGTTCGGGAGGTAACACCGAGGAGCTGGCGCGGCAGGCCGCCGCGCAGCTTCCGTCAGGCGTCGCTCAGCAGTGGCTGCGTCTTCGGGATCTTCCGTTGCCCGATTTCCAGGATCTTCGCCACGTGCCCGGCGCCGTGTACCCCGAGCCGACCGGCAACGAGCGGATCCTGCTCGACGCCACGCTCGACGCGACCGATCTCGTGATCGCTTCACCGCTCTACTGGTACAGCGTCTCGGCGGCCACGAAGCTCTACCTCGACTACTGGTCGGGCAACGGATCGGACGCCAGGGGGTGGCACCATCGTCTCAGGGGCGTCTACTGAGGCGGTACATCGTCTCGGCTGAGCAAACGGCACGGAACACGATGGGTCAGCCCCGGCGTCCGAATCGTCGGCGATGCGGCTACTCACACCGACCAGAGATGTCCGACCCGGAGAAGACCATCTGGGCCACCTGCACGCAGAGGCTGCTGCCTTCCTGACCGGAGCAGGCGCCGCCGTGGCGGGCGCGTTGGTGAGGGCCTCGGCGATGACGAAGTACGTGGCCGACTCGCCGTCGTGGTGCTCGGCGCGGCCGCCGTCACGTGGACGATCTCCGCGCTGCCCGCCCGCCGCGCCGCCGGGGTGCCGGTGCTGGAGGCCGCGAAGGCGGAATGATCCCTAGAGGTAGGCGCCGCGCCGGTGGCAGTCGACCAGGTGATCGTCGACCAGACCGCAGGCCTGCATGAGGGCGTAGATCGTCGTCGGACCGACGTGCCGGAAGCCGTGCTTCTTGAGCTTCTTGGCCAGCGCCGTGGAGCCGGGTGTGGTGGCGGGCACGTCGGTCACCGTCTTGGGCGCCGGGGCGTCCGGGTCGGCGTGCGCCCAGACCACGGCGGCCAGACCCGCCGGCAGGTCGAGCGCCGCCCGCGCGTTGGCGATCGCGGCGTCGATCTTCCGCCGGTTCCGTACGATCGCGGCGTCGGCCATCAGCCGCTCGACGTCGGCCGGGCCATATGCGGCGACCTTCTCCGGGTCGAAGTGGTCGAACGCCCGCCGGAACCCCTCGCGCTTGCGCAGGATCGTCAGCCAGGACAGGCCGGACTGGAACGCCTCCAGGCAGAGCCGCTCGTAGAGCCCGTGGTCGTCGCGGACCGGGCGACCCCACTCGTCGTCGTGGTAGGCGATGTAGTCGGGCGCGGAGACACCCCATGGGCACCGCGCCAGTCCATCCGGGCCGATCACAGTCATTCGAACATGTTAGCGAGGCGGTGCAGTGACGTCTCCAGCATGAGGCGGGCGACGGGGCCGATCGCGAACCAGCCGGCGCGGCCGAGCGGCCCCAGCGGCAGGTCGATCAACTCCGCCCAGGTGACCCGGCACCGGCCGTCGGGCAGGTCGAGCAGGTCGAACCGGCCCTCACCGCGGATGAGGGAGCCGGTGTGCCGGACGCGGACGCGGTGCGGCGGCAGCCACTCGTCGATCACCATCGTGTCGAGGAACCCGACGGGACCCACGCCGGTCCACGCCTCCAGGCTCGCGCCCTCCCCCGCGCCGCCCTCCGCGCGGGTCAGCGGCACCCATTCGGAGTGCCGGGGCCAGTCGACGAGGACCTCCCACACCCGCTCCGCCGGCGCGTCGACGTCGGCGGACGCGTGCACGGCGACCCCGCTCACGACTCCTCCCACCGGGAGCCCGCGTCCGGTCGACGCGCCTCGTCGGCGTCCGTTCGATGCCCGTCGCCCGCGTCCTGGTGATCCGGCGCGTCGGCGGGCTGTGCATCGGCGACCGTCCGGGGGTCGAAGACGACCTTGTCGACGATCGTCTGCGGCGGCTCGGCCGGCGGCTCCCAGGGCGCCTCGTCCTCATGGTGGGGCAGAGGAGGCAGGTCACCGTCGTGCGACAAGGCCGGATCCGCCGGGACGAAGGGGCCACGCATGTCAAGCGCGTCGGGCGCCGGCGAGGCCGACGGGATGGCCGGCCGCCAGGGCGCCTGCTCCGGTGGTTCGTACAGGCGCTGACGCGCCTCCGCGAGCTCCTGCTCGAGCACGGCGATGCGCGTGTCCCGCTCGGTCAGCTCGTGCGCGAAGCGCTCCAGCGCCTCATCGGTGATCTGCTTGTGGTAGCCCCACAGCCCCATGGGCAGGCGGAGCAGCGCCGCGTCGGTGCCGCCGACCGAACGCCGGCCCGGCAGGGCCAGCGGCGGATGGTCGGGGTGCTCGGCGGAGAGCTCCCCGCCGCCACCGATGGCCACGACGACGATCGCCGCCAGGACGGCCAGCGCGGCGAGGGCCACGGTGATGGTGACGAGCATGTTCCGATCGTGCCACAACCATGTCGTACGGTGCGTCAACCCGGTCGCGCGAACGCGGCCGCACGCGCCTATGCCACGATCAGGAGCATGGAGCTGCGCCTCGGTACCCGGATCTTTCAGTCCGGGAGTTTCGCGGTGATGACCGAGGGTCTGACGGACGGCGCCGACGTCGCCGAGGTGGCGGCCGATCCGGAGGTCGTCCGCGCGGTGCGGGCGGACCCGCGGGCGCCGGTGATCGCGGTGGCGCCCTCCTCGGAGGAGCAGGCCGTCGCCTGTGTACGGGCCGGGGCCGAGCTGCTGTCCGGGGACGCCTTCGCCAGGGTCGCGGCGGCGACCGGCGCCGCGCTGCTGTGTTCGGCGCCGGAGCACGCGGCGGGCGTACGCCCGGACGGCGTGCTGATCCACGTGACGGACCCGTACGACGCCGAGCGCCTCGCGCGGGCCGGGCACGCGGTGCTGGTGGACGAGGCCGAGCCCGCCGTGGCGGCGGTGTTCGCCTGGGCCGGTGCCCGGGTCTTCCGCACGGCCGACGTCGAGGCGACCCGGCAGGTGCTCGACATGGTCGCCTCGATCAGCGGGACCCGGCCGCCGGCCGTCTCACGCCGCGGCCTCGCGTAGACGAGTCAGGGCTCGGCTTCGGCGACCGGTCCCCCCGAGGGCGACCCGGTGCTGCGCGGCTCCGACGACGAGATCGCCGGCCAGGTCCTGCCCTGCGTCGTGACCGGTGTCCCTACGTCGGAAATCCTCCCTATCGGCTGAACGACTCTTTGTGGTCAGCAAGAATGGGCCGGTGACCGGCGAGACCCAGAAGCGACAGGAGCCACAGCCGTTCGCGCATCTGAGTGCGCCCAACGTGGCGTTCTACCGGCAGGTGCTGCGGGCCTTCGCGGGAGCCAAGGAGCGGTTCATCGTTCACCTGCGGCCCGAGGACGTGGCGGCCGAGCTCGGGCGCGGGAGCGATGAGCAACTGGACCAGGCGTTGGAGAAACTGGTCGAGTGGGGGAACCTGCGGGCCGACGCCGACACCGGCCGGGTGACCACGGTCGAGGATTTTCACCGCAAGCGATTCCTGTACCAGTTGACCGCGGCGGGTCATGCGGCCGAGCAGGCCATCGAGTTCTACGAGGAGGCGATCGGCCGCCGGGGGTCGCTGCAGTCCGTTGCGCTCGCCGACATCGCCGACCAGCTCGAGGGCCTGGCGGCGCTGGCGGCCCAGTCCGACCCGGATCCGGTAAAAGTCCATCTGCTGTTGTTGAGCCTGGCCGAGCGATTCTCGTCACTGGCCGACAACGCGCAGGCGTTCATGGCCTCGCTGCGGCGGGCGATCGACTTCTCCGACGGCGATGTGGAGGGGTTCATCGCCTACAAGGAGCGTCTCATCGACTACATCAACCGGTTCATCGCCGACCTGGCCAACTCTGGCGCGCGGATCGCCCGGTTGCTCGGCGACCTGGAGTCTCTGCGCCATGAGCGGCTGCTGGAGCTGGCGGCTCGCCGGGAGGCGTCGGACGCGGTCCCGGAAGGCGCGGACGCCGCGGTGGAATTGGCGCGGGCGGAGGCGGCGGCGTTGGCCGCGTGGCGGAACCGGTGGCGGGGCCTGAGCGACTGGTTCGTCTCGGCGGGTTCGAGCCACCCCTCGCAGGCGCGCCTGCTGCGGCAGGCGGCGGTGACCGCGATCAAACAGCTCATCGACACGGTCGGGCTGCTGAACGAGCGGCGCTCGGGTCGTTCCGACCGGTCGGCCGACTTCGCGACACTGGCGCGCTGGTTCGCCGAGGCACCCGACGGCGAGGCACTGCACCGCCTGTGGCGGGTGGCGTTCGGGCTGACGCCGGCGCGGCACCTCACGGTCACCGCCGAGACCCTGGGCGCGTGGGAGGACGACGCGGTCCCCGGCATGCCGTGGGCCGAGGCACCGCCGATGCGGATCTCTCCGCAGCTGCGGCGGACGGGCTCGTACGAGCGGCGCGGCAAGCCGAACAGGGTGCGGGATCGTTCGGCGGAACGACGGACGCTCGTCCAGGCCGCCGAGCGGGAGGCCGCCGAGACCGCCGCCGCGCGGGCCCGGCTGTGCACCGACGGGCCGCTGCTGCTGTCGGAGCTGGACACGCTCGATCCGCGGGCGTTCCGGCTGTTCCTGGCGCTGCTGGGGGACGCGCTGGCCGCCCGGCGCCCTGGGGAGACCGAGGTGAAGACGGTCACCGGCGACGGCTCGATGGAGGTCCGCCTGTCGCTGGTGCCGGATGGCGGCGTGGCCTGGGTCGAGACCGAGGACGGGGTCCTGGAGGGGCCGGAGCACCTGATCGAGATCACCGATCTGGCTGGGTACGCGCGGTGATCCCGGGTGAGGCCGAGGCGCAGCGGCGCAGGGCGCTGCGGGCCCTGTTGCTGCACCCGTTGCTGACCGCCGAATCCCACCCCGAGGAGTTGGTCCTGGTCCGCCGGTACCAGTCCGAGCTACGGGCCTGGCTGCGGAGCGAGACGGGCTGGCGGCTCCAGGTCGATTCGGAGGTGGCCCGGCTCTTCAAGATCCCCGAATCCTTGGAGGACGGCACCCGTCCGGCACGGGGGCGGGCCAAGGAGCCCTTCGGGCGACGCCGGTACATCCTGTTGTGCCTGGCGCTGGCGGTGCTGGAGCGGGCCGACGCCCAGACCACCCTGGGGCGGCTCGCCGAAGAGGTCCTGGGCGCCGCGGCCGAGCCCGATCTGGCGTTCGACTTCTCCCTGGACACCCGGGCCGAACGCGCCGATCTGGTCGCGGTGGTACGGGCCCTGCTCGGCTGGGACGTGCTGCGGCGGGTCGCCGGGGACGAGGACGCCTACCTGTCCGCGACCGGCGACGTCCTTTACGATGTGCGCCGCAACGTACTGGCGGTGCTGCTCGGCGGCACGCGCGGGCCGTCGACGATCTCCGCGGTGTCGTTCGACGAACGGCTGGCCGCGCTCGCCGACGAGCCCGCCCCCGACACCGACGAGCTGCGCAACCGGGCGCTGCGCCATCGCCTGACCCGCAGGCTGCTGGACGACCCGGTGGTGTACTACGCCGACCTGGACGATGCCGAGCGCGCCTACCTGGTCTCCCAGCGCCATGCGATCACGCGCCGTATCGAGGACGCGACCGGCCTGCTCGCCGAAGTCCGGGCGGAGGGCATCGCCATGGTGGACACCGACGACGAACTGACCGATGTGCGGATGCCCGAGCAGCGCACCGACGGGCACGTCACCTTGCTGGTGACCGAATTCCTGGCCGAACGCGGTGCGGCGGCGCGGGACGAACTGCTCGCCTTCGTCCGGCGGGCCGCCGGCGAGCACGCCTCGTACTGGCGACGAGGCGTGACCGACCCGGGCGCCGAGGAGGAGCTCCTCGACATCGCCCTGGAGAAGCTGGCCGCACTGAGCCTGGTGGTCGTGCTGCCCGACCGGGTCCGCGCCCTGCCCGCGATCGCCCGCTACACCCTTGCCGAACCCACCGTCCGCGAATCCGGAAGGACCGCTCAACCGTGACCGCCGAAGCGCCATCCCGGAGGATCACGCCCACCCTGCCCGAGCCGGAGTCGGAGCGCTGGAAGCCGCTGCGGGCCGGGCTGGTGGACATGTTCTACTACGACGTCGAGGAATTCTGGTTCCACGACGGGCGGCTCCTGCTGCGCGGCAACAACGGCACCGGTAAGTCGAAGGTGCTGGCGCTCACCCTGCCGTTCCTGCTCGACGGCGAACTGTCCCCGCACCGCGTCGAGCCCGACGGCGACAAGCAGAAGCGCATGGAGTGGAACCTGCTGCTGGGCGGCAAGCATCCCCACCCCGAGCGGCTCGGCTACACCTGGCTGGAGTTCGGCCGCCGCGCCGCCGACGGCACGACCGAGTTCCGCACGATCGGGTGCGGGATGAAGGCCGTCACCGGGCGAGGCATCGCTCGGCACTGGTTCTTCGTCACCGCGCACCGCGTGGGCGCGGGCCTGGGCCTGGTCTCACCGACCGGGGTCGCCCTCACCCGCGAGAAGCTGCGTGAGGCGGTCGAGGGGCAGGGGATGGTCTACGACAGGGCGATCGACTATCGCCGGGCCGTGGACGAGGCGCTGTTCGGGCTCGGCGAGCACCGGTACGAGGCGCTGGTCAATCTGCTGATCCAGCTCCGGGCCCCGCAGCTGTCGAAGAAGCCCGACGAGCGGCTGATGTCGCGGGCCCTGACCGAGGCGCTGCCGCCGCTCAGCCCGACGCTGATCGGTACCGTGGCCGAGGCGTTCCGCGGCCTGGATGAGGAGCGCGACGCCTTGCGCGCCCTGGAGGAGGCGCGGGGGGCCGCGACCGACTTTCTCGGCCATTACCGCCGGTACGCCGCGATCGCCGCCAAGCGCCGAGCGGCCGCGCCCCGGCAGACCCACAGCAGGTACGAGCGGTTGGGCCGGGAGCTCGGCGAGGCCGAAGGCCGGTACACCGCCGCGCAGGCCGAGCTCGAAGCGGCATCGCGGCTCTTGGCGGAGCTCGCCGAGACGAAGATGCGCCTGGAGGCCCGCCGGGAGGCGCTCCAGGCCGACCCGCGGATGCGCGATGCCGAACGAATCGAGCAGATGGGCCAGGAGGCCCGGCGCAGAGCCGACCACGCGGCCCGGCTCGAACGTGAGCACCGGGAGAAGGCCGGCGAGGCCGAGCGTCGCCGGTCCGCCGCCGAAACCGCGGGGCGACGGCGCGACGAGGCCGTCAAGAAGCTGGACGCGATGCGGGAGCAGGCGGCACGGTCCGCAGTGGCGGCAGGGTGCGCCGGCGAGCACGAGGAGATCATCGGCCGGTGGGAGACCGACCCGGCCGCCGCCCGCCGGGACACCGAGACGCTGGCCGTGAACAGGTCCCGCGCCGTCACCGAGCTCGACCGGCTGCTGGCCGAGCTCGAGCGGACCCGGGTCCTGCTGGCCAAGGCCCGCGAGGAGGTCGAGCGCCTGGACGGCGAGCTGCGGGCCGCCGCCGAACGGATCGCGGCCGCCGAGGACGCGACGCGCGAGAGCGCCGCCGACCTCGTCGCGGCCTACCTGCGTTACCTGTCCGAGCTGACCGAGATCGAGGTCGCTGATCCGGACGCGATCGTCGCGGCGCTGGAGTCGTGGGCGCAGACCGCCGAGGGGACCAGCCCGGCGGCGACCGCCGTGGACGACGCCGCGCGTGCCGCGACCGCCGCGCTGGGACGGTCCGAGGCCGACCTCGACTCCCGCCTGCGGGCCGAACGACAGAAGATCACGGAGCTGGAGACCGAGATCTCCCGGCTGGAGTCGGGCGTGCACGACGTCCCGCCCGTCCCCCATGCCCGTGACCCCGCGGCGCGTACCGACCGGCCCGGCGCGCCGCTGTGGAAGGTCGTCGACTTCTCCGGCCCGCTGCCCGACGAGCAGCGAGCCGGTCTCGAGGCGGCCCTGGAGGCGGCGGGAATCCTCGACGCCTGGGTGACGCCGGGAGGCGAGCTGCTGGCCGAGGACGACACGTTCGTCCTTTCCGGCGCCCCCGTCGACGGCCCCTCGTGCGCGACCGTGCTCCACCCCGCCGTCGACCGGGCCGCCCCCCAGGCCGCCGCCCTCACCGACGACGCCGTACGAGCCGTCCTCACCCGGATCGGCCTCGGTCCGGGCGCCGGCACCTGGGTCGCGGCGGACGGCCGCTGGGCCAATGGCGTTCTGGGGGGAAGCTGGCGCAAGGACACCGCCGCGTACATCGGAGAGGGAGCCCGCGAGGCGGCCCGGCGGACCCGGCTGGAATCGCTGCGCACCGAACTCGCCGAGGTCCGCGACCGCGTCGCCGGTCTCGTACGGGACCTGACGGCGGTGGCGGACCGCCAGCGGGCACTGGCCGAGGAACACCGGAGCCTTCCGCCCGACACCGCACTGCGCGAGGCGCACGTCCGGCTCGCCGGGGAACACCGGCGACGCCGCGAAGTGGACACCGCCCTCGCCGAGGCCCGCGGGGTCGCGGCCCGCCGGCAGGACGAAGTGGACACGGCGGCGGGGCGCGCCGCCGAATTCGCCGCTGACGTCGGCCTGCCGACCGACGATGAGGAGTTGCGGGTCGTCCGCGCCGCGCTGGAGGATTACCGGCTGACGCTGGCCGGGCTGTGGCCGGCCGCCGAGTCGGTGCTGTCCGCGCGGCAAGCGGTGCGCGAGGCCACCGAAGACCTGGAGAGCGCCCAGACCCGCCTGTACGAGGCCGCCGAGCAGGCCGCGGACGCTCGGGGCGCGGCGGAGCAGGCCGAGGAGACCTACCGGGCCCTCGTGGAGACCGCGGGTGCCGCCGTCGATGAACTGTTCCGCCAGCTCGAGAAGGTGCGCGGGGACCTCGAAGCCCGCGAGTCGGCCGAACGGGCCGCCGCTGACCGCGAGCGGAACGCCGTCGCCGAACGCGCCAAGGCCGAGGAGGCTCACGACCGCCTGCGCGAGGCCATCCGGGAGGCGACGACCGCCCGCGAGTCCGCGGTCGCCGAGTTCCGATCGTTCGCGGCCACCGGCCTGCTCGCCGTCGCCCTGCCCGAGATCGTGATCCCCGACCCGGCCGACGAGTGGGCGGCCAATCCCGCCGTACAACTCGCCCGCGACGTCAACGCCCGGCTCGAGGCCGTCGACGACTCCGACGGCCCATGGGAACGCAGCCAGCGCAAGGTGGCCGAGGAGCACAAACTACTGTCGGACGCCATGTCCCGGCACGGTCACTCGGTCGGACTGACCCTGCACGACGGCGTCATGGTCGTGGACGTGCTGTTCCAGGGCCGTACCCGCGACATTCCCGGCCTGGCCGAAGCGCTGACGGAAGAGACCGAGCATCGTGCCCGGCTGCTGTCGGCCAGAGAACGGGAGATCCTGGAGAACCACCTGCTCAACGAGGTGTCCGGCGAGCTGCACGAACGGATCACCGCCGCCGAGGAGGAGGTGGCGGCGATGAACGCCGAGTTGAACGCCCGCCCGACCTCGACCGGCATGCGGCTGCGCCTGACCTGGAATCAGGCCAAGAATGCCCCCGAGGGGCTCGGCCGCGTTCGCGCGACACTGCGCCAGACCGTCGACGCCTGGTCAGCGGAGGACCGGGCGGCCGTGGGCGCGTTCCTGCAGGAGCGGATCGCCCACGAGCATGCCGACAACCCCGCCGCCGGCTGGACCGAGGCGCTGACCCGGGCGCTGGACTACCGCACCTGGCATGAGTTCTCGATCCAGCGCCTCCAGGACGGCCAGTGGCGCGCGGCGACCGGCCCCGCCTCCGGCGGCGAACGCGTGCTCGCCGCGTCCGTACCGCTGTTCGCCGCGGCGTCGGCCCACTACAAGTCCGCCGCCAACCCGTACGCGCCCAGGCTGGTGACGCTCGACGAGGCGTTCGCGGGCGTGGACGACGACTCGCGCGCCAAGTGCCTCGGCCTGCTGGCGACCTTCGACCTGGACGTGGTCATGACCAGCGAACGCGAATGGGGCTGTTACCCCCAGGTGCCCGGTCTGGCCATCTGCCAGCTCTCCCGCCGCGACGGCATCGACGCGGTCCTCGTCACCCCTTGGCGGTGGAACGGCCGGGAACGCACCCGCGCTCCCCGGCCCGATCCGTTCCGGCGGCCTGAACCCGACGATCCCCCGCAGGAGGAGCTGTTCGCGTGACGGCCGATCTCGACCGGCTGCGACGGCTGCTGGGCGACCCGGACATCACGTGGCTGCTCGCCCGGGCCCGCCATCGCCTCGAACGCGGCGCCGCCCTCACGGGCACGACCACCCTGGC
Source organism: Actinoallomurus sp. (assembly GCA_045806665.1). Taxonomy (GTDB): domain Bacteria; phylum Actinomycetota; class Actinomycetes; order Streptosporangiales; family Streptosporangiaceae; genus Actinoallomurus. Next base: position 22,727 of record JBJMIW010000372.1, on the reverse strand, counting down.
CAACGCCACCTCGGACCAACGCCGCGCCGTCGAGAAGCTGCTGGGCCGGCGGGCCGGTACGGGCGCCTCCCTCTCTGTCTCTCTCGACGAAGTGGACCGCGTCCTGCGCCGGGGCGCCTGCCCCGACGGCTTGGCGGCCGCCGTCGCACTCCTCGACGGGCCCGTACGTGACCTGGAGCGTGAGAAGGCCGAGACGGCCGCCGCCTGGGAGAAGGCCCACGTGCGGCTCGACGCGGTGATCGCCGACCGCGCCGAGCTGACCGGCTGGCGAGCCTGGCTCGACGGGACCGGATTGGTGCGCCGCCTCACCACCGGCCCCGGCGAGGCCGAGGAGGTCCTGGACCGGCTCGCCGCCGTTCTCGACCGCCTGCCCTCCCCCGGCATTCCCCTCGGCCAACTCGCCGCCGAGGCCTGCGGCGACGCGCACGCCCTTGACGAGGGGTCCACACTGGCCACTCTCTCCCTTTCGGCGGCCCGTGCCCTGGGCGGCCTCCCCTACCGTTCGGAGGGCACGGCCGAATCCCGCCGGCAGGCGTGGGCGAACGTCGGCGTGCACCTGGACGACCTGTCCTCACTCGTCCTCTGCCTCGGCCTCCCGGGAGACCCGAGGACACCGCACGGGCGGATACTCGAAGCGGCGAGGGAGGCAGGCGAGCCGATCACCCTCACCCTGCGCATGCTCCGCCGCTACCCGGGTGCCATCCACGCCGGCCTCGTCCGGATCTGCGAGAACCCCGTGGTCGTGGCCGCCGCGGCCGAGTCCCTCGGCCCGGGGTGCCCGCCGCTGGTCTGCGTGGGAGGACGGCCGTCGGCGGCCGTTTGGCGACTGCTGGATCTGCTCCACCGGGGAGACTCCGACTTCGCGTACCACGGCGACTTCGACTGGGGTGGAGTCGCCATCGCCGCCGCCGTCCGGGAGCGTCTCGCCTGGCGCCCATGGCGCTTCGACGCGGCCGCCTACCTCGCGGCCGCGTCGACGACCCCCTTGACCGGCCGCCCAAGCCCGACCCCATGGGACCCCGCCCTGGCCACGGCCATGGCCGAACGTGCGGTCCGCGTAGAAGAGGAACTGGTCCTCAATGATCTGCTCACGGACTTGGCCGAAGCCCCCGACTGATCGTTTCGGCTCAGTGGCACGTGCCTCCGGCGGGGACGGTGGTCGGGTTCGACGAGGCCATCCGGCGCTATTCGCCAGGTGCTCTTACCGGATCGGCAACGGTCGCCGGCCGCGAGTTCCACCGGCGGCTCAGCGGCTGGTGCGGATGTAGACGATGGCCGGCAGGTGCGGGGTCTGCAGGGCCTGGCGAAGTCGTTGTAGGGCCTGGTGGGTGCGGTCTTTGGCGGTCGCGGGATCGGTATTCGGTTCCAAGGTCACGGTGAGGGACAGTCGCGGATGGGCCGGGGTCCCGGTGAGCGTTGCGGCTGCGTGCCGCACGTCCGGGCTGTCGAGAAGGTCGTTTTCGAACGCGCTGGTGACTGCGCGGGCGTGCACGGTCGTGATTCCTTGCCGGGGGTCGCTTTCAAGCCGGATCGTCCGCTGGGCCTCGGTGCGGGCCTGGACGGCGAGCCAGCGCAGCGCCGCCAGGCCGATCACGGCGGCCACCGCGGCCACCGCGATCCAAAACCAGGTGTGGCCGTCGGCGAAGGCGCGGGTGGCCCGGCCGGTGATCGGCGCGTGGGCGGCACCGAGCAAGCCGGGATAAAGGTCCAGGCCGCGTGCGAGCCCTGTGGCACCGGCCAAAAGCAGTATCAGGCCGATGATCGCCAGACCGATCCGGTTTCCGCGTGCGGTGCGGCGGGGCATGGGTCAGTCCTTTCGGTTCCGCACGGTGATGCGCAGCCGCGGCAGGCGCAGCGGCGCGAGTCGGTCAAGGCGTTCGGTTACGGCGTTGTGCACCTGCTCGGCGAGGCCGCGGGTGTCGCGGAGCGGGCTGGCCGCGTGGATCTGGATGCGGCGTTGTCCGACTGTGATGCGGGCGCGGGTGATACCGTCCACGCTCTGGGCGACCTGCGCGATCTGCCGCCGTAGCCCCAGTGCGGTGATGCCCATCACCATGTCGGGGTCATCGCAGGCCAACGCGATGACCCGCCGGTGTCCGGGCCACAGCGCGAGCAGGAACAGCAGCAGGCCGAGTGCCGCAACGACGCCCGACACGGCCAGCGCCAGTGGATCGTCCCAGTGCGTGTCGCGGCCGAGCCGCGCCAGGTCTGCCACCGGCAGCACGTTCGCCGACTGGTGGAACAGCAGCGCGGTGATCACCTCGATGGCGACGAGGATGGCGGCGGTGGCCAACGCGGCGGCCGTCACGATCGCCGGGATGGTGCGCCGGGGCCGGAACGCCCGCCTTCTCGCACGGCGAGATACCGTCTTGGGCGGCCGGGTCTGCTCTGAAGCGGTCATAGCGGCCGCCTGCCGGCTCGTTCCGGTGGGGTGAGCCGAACGATCTCGATGTCGACCTGACGTACGTGCAGGCCGGTCAGCTCGCCGACGCGGGACATCACCCGGGCGCGTAGCCTCTGTGTCACCTGCCGGATCGGCGCCGGGTAGACCACAAAGATCCGCATCTGCAGCATCGCCAGTCGACCGTCGACGCGAGCCTTAACCCGCGACCTGGTGCCTGCGGCATCGCTTCCGAGTGGAACGCCCCAAAGCCGCCGGGCGGCCCCGCCGGCCGCATCCACCTCGGTGAGCGCTCGAGCCGCGATTTTCTCCACCACCCGACCGGCGATCGCCGTACGGCCGCGGATCTCCGGGGCCGCCACGCGCTGTTCGAGCTCCGCACCGGCCAACGCCGGTGGCACGGTGTTCATGAGCGCCTCCGGCCGCCGAGCAGCTCACCTAGGTCCAAGTCGCCCATCAGCGCCCGTCCGGCCAACAATCCGACCACTCCGAGCACCAGCACAATCAGGAACGCGCCGACGCCGCCGAAGGCGCCGGCGAACCCCAATGCGGTCCCGAACGCCAGACCGACCACCGGCCACCAGCGCAGCTCGTCCATAGCTGCCACACCCCTTCCCTCACATCACGCGCCGCTTTATCCGGCGCCGGCGCCTAAACCAGCGTCCGAGCAGCCAGAGCCCGCCCCGGGAACGGAACACCCTCACCTCGCCGGCCGGACCAGCACCAGCGCGCCAGCGCGCCAGCCCGGCCGCGAACTCACCCGGATCGCCGCCGACATCGGGATGATGGGCCCGCACCCAGGCGCTGAAGGCCCGCCGGTCCGGCTTCACCCTGTCTGCCCGGCCGCGCCAGGAATCTCCATGTCGTCGATCGCGACGTCGATCCGCTGATGCGGCGTCACACGCTGCACGGCTTCGCGCACCTGATCGGCGACCTCGGCCAACGGCCGCCCATAGATGGCCACCACCGCGATCCGCACCTCGCACTCGCCGACGGCCACACCCTGGACGGCGCGGCCGGGCAGGTATGTGGCGACCGGGCCATCGGCAAGGCGGGCGACCGATGGGCATGCGCTCACCGCCGCAGCGATCCGGTCCGCCAGTCGCCCAGTTTCGGCGGTGTCGCCGAAGAATGTCACTGGACTCGTGGCTCGGCCGACTCGGCGGATTCTTCGTCCGGAAGGTGGATATCACCGACGGTGATATTGACCTCCTTGACCTCCAGGCCGCACATCTTCTCCACGGCACTGATCACGTTGCGCCGGACCCCGTTGGCCAGATCGGGGATGGACACCCCATACTCGACGATCATGTCCAGGTCGATGGCGGTCTGCCGCTCGCCCACCTCGACCATGACGCCCTGAGTGATGCTCGGGCCGCCGGCCCTGGGAAGGTGTTCGCGGACGGCGCCGAATGCGCGGGACAGACCCGACCCCATCGCGTAAACTCCCGGCACCTCGCGGGTCGCCATACCGGCGATCTTGGCGACGACCGCATCCGCGATCGCTGTCTTGCCGTGCTCGCCGACCAGCTCACTGGCCGTGCGGGCGGTCACTGGGCCTGCCGTGGACTCCGAAGCGGCCGAGGAGGTCTTCGCACTCTCCGTTGCGCTCATGTGGCTCCCCTTCGTCTGCGAGACACGATCGTGCGTGTCACGCCCATCCCTGCGGCCGTCAGTCCCGACGACGCACCCGCCTGAAGAACCGCCGACCAGTAGGCCCCGGTCCCGGCCGCCCGTGCCGCGCCTTGAGCGCCTCGCCGGCACCTTCACCACACCGCTGCCTAATGCCCACCCACTGCGCTCACTGGGTAGACATACAGAAGATGCGTGTGGAAGCCGTACCTCACGCTCCGACACCAGTGATCTGGATCACAACCATGGATGATTTCCGCCCCCCGCAGCGGCGGTGAACCTCGCGGCGCAAGACGCCGACGGCGCCTTGGTGGTGCGGGCGCGCGCCGGGGACACCACGGCCTTCGAACAGCTCCTGCGCCGCTACGCCGGCCCGGTGTACCGCGTCACGCTGCGCATTCTCCACAACGCCCATGACGCCGAGGACGCCGCCCAGGACACGTTCGTCATCGCCTGGCGGCGGCTGCACGACGTCCGCGCCGAACAGGCATTCGCTGCCTGGCTATATCGCGTCGCCGCCACCCGTGCCCTACAGGCCGCGCGCTCGCGCTGCCCGCAGGCCGACCTGGAGACCGCGCCACCACCGGCGTCACCATCGGGAAATCCCGAACAAGAAGCACTCGCCGACGACCTGCTCGGGGCGCTCCGGCGTGCGCTTACCCACCTCACACCGCAACAGCGAGCATGTTGGGTGCTCAAAGAGTTGGAGGGGCTGTCCTATGACCAGATCGCCGAAGCCACCCAGGCCGGGCCCGAGGCCGTCCGCGGCCGCATTCACCGAGCCCGTGCCCGTCTGGCCGCGGAGCTGACACCATGGCGATGAACCCGCCCTGCGACCGGCTGGCATGCGGCCGGGCGATCAACATCCTCCACGACCACGTCGTCGCCGGCGCACCTGATGAACACGAACGCAGTTGCCCGCACTGCCAGCAGACCGCGGCCGCCCTCGCCTTTTTGCACCGCGCCGCCGAACTCATGCGCGCCGAACCGATACGGCCCCCGCCCGGATTCCTCAACGCGGTCATGTCGCGCGTCCGCGCCGAGCCACACTCTTCACGCACGCTCCCACTGCCCGCCGACCCTCCACTGCACCTGTCGATCAGCGAGCATGCAGCCAGCGCTCTGCTCGCGATCGTCGCCGAGACCATCCCCGGGGTGAAGGTACGACGATGCGGATTTCCCGTTCCCACCGACCACGGCAAGGTCCAAATCCACCTCAGCCTCCGCTACGCCACCCTCGCCGCCGCCGACCGGGTACGCCGCGCGATCCGCGCCGCGGCTCGCGACCAACTCGGCGTCGAACTGCACACCGTCGACATCGAGGTGGACGACGTTCATTAGCCCGGACTGTACGGTTTTCGGAACCTCGAATCCGGGCGGGTGGCTGCCCGGAGACGGAGAGAGAAGTCGGATCGCAAAGTCAGGTTGCTATGGGTCCTCTCAGGGGCCAGCCGAAAAGCAGAAAACGCAGACGCGCATCAGCTTCCGTTCCCTCCCGCGCGGGCGTCGGCCTCCTGGGCCGCGCGTTCCTGCAGCGCGCGCTCCTGGGTCTCGTGGGCGCGCTTGATGCAGTCCACCACCTCGGCGGGGTCGTCGGTGACGTGCACCAGGTCGAGGTCCTCGGGGGAGATCTTCCCGGCGGGCACCATCTGCTCCTTGACCCACTGCAGCAGGCCGCCCCAGAACTGCGTGCCGACCAGCACGATCGGGAACCGGGTGATCTTCCTGGTCTGTACGAGGGTGATCGCCTCGAACAGTTCGTCCAGCGTCCCGAATCCGCCGGGGAGCACGACGAACGCCTGGGAGTACTTGACGAACATCGTCTTCCGGACGAAGAAATACCGGAACTCCAGGCCGATGTCGATGTAGTCGTTAAGCCCCTGCTCGAACGGCAGCTCGATGCCCAGGCCGACCGAGACGCCGCCGGCCTCGTCGGCCCCCCGGTTGGCGGCCTCCATGATCCCCGGGCCGCCCCCGGTGATCACGGCGTAGCCGGCCTCAGCGAGCAGGGCGCCGATCTGCTCCGCCAGTTCGTACTCCTCCGAGCCTGGCTTCGTACGGGCGGAGCCGAAGACGCTGACCGCGCGGGGCAGCTCCGCCAGCAGACCGAACCCCTCGACGAACTCGGCCTGGATGCGCAGCACCCGCCAGGGGTCGGTGTGCAGCCAGTCGGAGGGGCCGCGCGAGTCGAGCAGTCGCTGGTCGGTGGTCGTGGCGGGGATCGCCTTGCCGCGGAGGGTCACCGGACCCTGTCGTCTCCTCCGCGGCGCCTCGTCAGGTCGCATGGCCCCCACGTTAACCAGCGGCGCAAGCGCTTTGCGGATTCTGACACGTGATCCGACAAGAGGACAGTGAACGCATTTGTGGCGTTTGCCGGTTTTTTGGGTTCTAGACTGCCCGCGTGGAGCAAGCGACTGAGGTGGTTGAACGGGACCCCGTTTTCGTCGACCCGACCGGCCGACGGGCACGGATACTGCGACGTACGGGGATCGCGCTGGGGTGCGTCCTCGCCGCCTATCTCGTGGTCGTCACAGTAGGGCTGGTCACCGGGACCCGAGTGCCGCTCACCCCGTGGCCTCAGGCGCAAAGCTCACCGTCCGGCCATGGCCCCGTCCAGGACGGGCTCATGCCCCGCGATGGCGCGCGCCGGCCCGTCCCGGCAGGAAGCTCCGCCGCCGGGCTCGCGCCCAGCGGCCCCGCCCCGACGACCGGTACGTCGCACTCTCCCAAGGGCACGGGGCCGGGCGCCCCCGCCACCACGCCGCCCCCGGCGCGGACCTCCCCCACCGCGACCGTCACACCCACGGCATCGTCCACACCGCCCGGCAAGGGGCACGGGTATGGGCGGACCAAGAACCCCCACCCGGTGCACACCTGATGGCGCGCCGCGATCGCCGACGTGATCCACGCGGCCACTGGATCCTGCTGTTCCTCGGCGCGGTCACCCTCACCGCCGGCCTCCTGCTGGGCGGTTACGCGCACGGCGTGGTCGGGGAGTCTTCGCAGCACGAGTACACCAAGAGCGGGGCGGCGCCATCCGCGGTGACGGACGGCGGTCCCGTCGTGAACCTGTCGGGCGGCCGCCCGCAGAGCATCCGGACGCCCCGCCACACCATCGCGCTCACCTTCGACGACGGGCCCGATCCGCGCTGGACCCCCCAGATCCTCGACGTGCTACGCCGCCACGGGGCCCACGCGACGTTCTTCGTCATCGGAGCGCACGTCGCCGACCATCCCGAGATCGTCGACCGGGCGGTCCGCGAAGGCAACGAGATCGGCTCGCACACCTACACCCACATCGACATGGCGAGCTCCTCCCCCTCGCGCATCCGCTTCGAACTCGGCCTGACCCAGCGGGCCCTCGCCGGCGCGGCGGGCATTCACACCCGGCTCATGCGGATGCCCTACTCCTCCGTGCCGGGCGGTCTGTCGGCGCCTGAATACCAGGCGGCCCGGGAGGCCGGAGGGCAGGGCTACGTCGTCGCGCTCACCGACCACGACACCGAGGACTGGCGGCGCCCCGGAGTGGCCAAGATCCTCGAGGCCGCGACTCCCCGGAAGGGCGCCGGAGCCGTCGTGATGATGCACGACTCGGGAGGCGACCGGAGCCAGACGGTTCAGGCCCTCGACACGCTCCTGACCCGCCTGTCCGCCCAGGGCTACCGGTTCACGACGCTGAGCGAGGCGATGCGGCTGCCGTCCGCCGACGTGCCCGCCTCGACCTTCGACAAGGTGACCGGAACGGCCCTGATCGACGGGCAGCGCTGGTCCGGCCGGCTCACCGGCTGGCTGGGGATCCTCTTCGCGATCGCGGGTGCGCTGACCACGCTGAGGCTGCTGGCCCTCCCGCTGTTCGCGCACATCCACGTACGGCGGGTCCGCCGTGAACGCCGCCGTACCATGCCGTGGCCTGGCGCCGGAAACTTCATACCGCCCGTGTCGGTGATCGTCCCGGCGTACAACGAGGAGGTCGGTCTCGCGGCGACGGTGCGCTCGCTCGTCAACACCGACTATCCGGCACCGATCGAGGTGCTGATCGTCGACGACGGATCGACCGATGACACCCCCGTCATCGGCGCGCGGCTGGAGCGGGAGTTCCGGAACGTCCGGCTGATCCGGCGACCCAACGGCGGCAAGCCCGCCGCCCTGAACACGGGCATCGCCCACGCGCGCCACGCCGTGCTCGTCCTTGTCGACGGCGACACCGTGTTCCAGCGCGACACGATCGGCAATCTCGTGCGACCGCTGGCCGACCCGCAGGTCGGAGCGGTCAGCGGCAACACCAAGGTGGCCAACCGCAAGGGAATGCTCGGCCGCTGGCAGCACCTGGAGTACGTCATCGGCTTCAACCTGGACCGGCGGATGTTCGACGTGCTCGAGTGCATGCCGACCGTGCCGGGCGCGATCGGCGCCTTCCGGCGGGATGCCCTTGCATCGGTCGGCGGCCTCAGCACCGAGACCCTCGCCGAGGACACCGACCTGACCATGGCCATCTGCCGGGCGGGCTGGCGCGTCGTGTACGAGGAGACCGCCCTCGCCTGGACGGAGGCTCCGTCCTCGCTGCGTCAGCTCTGGCGCCAGCGCTACCGCTGGTGCTACGGCACCCTGCAGTCGATGTGGAAGCACAAGCGCGCGCTGGTCGAGGGTGGCCGGTCCGGCCGCTTCGGCCGCCGTTGCCTGCCGTACCTGACGCTCTTCCAGGTCGCGCTACCGTGCCTGGCGCCCGTGGTCGACGTCTTCGCCATCTACGGCATCATCTTCCTCGACCCGGTGACGGTCGGGGTGTCCTGGGTCGCGTTCGTGGCCGCACAGGCGGCCGCCGCGACGTACGCGCTGAAGCTCGACGGCGAGCGCCTGACCACCCTGTGGGTGCTGCCGTTCCAGCAGATCGTCTACCGGCAGCTGATGTACCTGGTGGTCCTCCAGTCACTCGTCACGGCGGTCCTGGGCGCCCCGCTGCGCTGGCACGTCATCCGCCGCACGGGGACGTTCTCGGAGGGGGATCCGCTGCCGGCCCAGGCCCGCGTCTGACAACCTGCGGTACGGTCACCGGCCGAAACGGGTGCGGTCGATCTCGTCGTACACGTTGATCTTGTGATCGATGAGCTCCAGGTCCTGCTGCAGCTCGTCGATGCGCGCGGCCACCTCGGCGCGGTGGGCGATGAGCAGCGCCTTGCGGTCGGCGGCCGTTCCGTTGCCCTCCCGTGCCAGCTGGGCGTAGCGCAGGATCGTCGCGATGGGCATCCCGGTCGCGCGCAGGCGGGTGAGCAGCGTGATCCAGGACAGGTCGCGCTCGGTGTAGCGGCGGTGCCCGTTGGCGTCACGCTCCGGCGGCTCCCGGAACGCGCCGATGCGCTCGTAGTAGCGCAGGGTGTGGGTGGAGACGCCGGTGCGCTCGGCCGCCTCCGCGATCGTCAGTCCGTCAGCCAGAACCTGGCCCATGAGGCCACCCTCCCGCGTCGATGCCGCTCCGGAGTCAGGGCCGGGCGCCGCTCAGATCGTGAGCCGCACCGCTCACGTCGTCACGGCACCGGTCAGGTTCTGAGCCGCGCGTCCGAGCCGGCGCGCCTCAGGTCGTGAGCCAGGCCCGCATCCGCTCCTCGCTGGTGAAGATACGCGGAATCTCGACGTACTCGTGACGGGTGTGCGACAGGCTGGGCTCGCCAGGGCCATAGTTCACAGCCGGAATGCCCAGCTCGGAGAACCTCGCCACGTCGGTCCAGCCGAACTTGGCCCGCGCCTCGCCGCCGGTGGCCTCAGTGAACGCCGCCGCGACCGGATCCGTCAGGCCCGGACGCGCGCCGGGAGCGCCGTCGACCACGGTCACCTCGTAGCCGTCGAACAGCTCCCGGAGGTACGCCTCCGCGTCGGCCAGGGACTTGTCGGGCGCGAAGCGGTAGTTGATCGTGATGACGCACTCGTCGGGGATCACGTTGCCCGCGACGCCGCCCCGGATGAACACCGCGTTCAGCCCCTCGTGGAACTCCAGGCCGTCGACGACCGGGCGCTCCGGCTCGTAGATCCGCAGGATGTCGAGCACCGCGCCGGCCTGGTGGATGGCGTTCGACCCCATCCAGGACCGCGCGCTGTGCGCCCGTTCCCCGGGGACCTTGACCTCGACGCGGATGGTCCCCTGGCAGCCGCCCTCGACGATTCCGCCGGACGGCTCCATCAGGACCGCGAAGTCGGCCTGCAGCAGCTCCGGGCGGGTCAGGCCGATGCGCTTGAGGCCGTTCCGGGACTCATCGACCTCTTCGCACTCGTAGAAGAAGTACGTGACGTCCCGGGTGGTCTCCGGGATCGTGGCCAGCTTGAGCTGCACGGCGACGCCCGCCTTCATGTCGCCGGTCCCGCAGCCGTACAGGCGGTCGCCCTCCACGCGGGAGGGGAGGTTGTGGTTGACCGGGACCGTGTCGAGATGCCCGGCGATCACGACCCGCTCGCTCCGGCCCTGGGAGGTCCGCGCGATCACCGTGTCACCGTCCCGCTCGACGGACAGGTGGGGCAGGGCGCGCAGCGCCTCCTCGACGGCGTCGGCGAGGACCTTCTCGTTCCCGCTCACTGATTCGATGTCGACGATCGCCGCGGTGAGGGAGGCGACGTCCTGGGTCAGATCAAGCCACATGGGGCCTGAGCCTACGCCAGGGATGCCCGGATCCGGCCAGCGCTCCCCGCTCCCGTGACCTCCATTGGTGCGCCCTGAGCTGGGAGGACGCGGCGACCTGCCAACGAAGACGGCGATATTAGGAGAATTTTCCACTTATCTGACGCTCTACATGTTGGATATTTACCTGTCAGGAGCGGATAGCCCTTCGACCCCCGCCGGAAGGACCTCCCCGCCATGCACGACACTCCCGCCCACCTGACCCCGCAGACGGCCGCCCCACCCGACAGCCGGACGGCGACCGCCCTCGGCCGCCGCGACCTGCTCATGCGGGCGGCCGCCGTCGCCGGCGGCGCCGCCCTCATCGGCGCCGTCGACCTGACCCGGCCGCGCGCCGCCGGCGCCTACACCAAGCCTCGCATCTACACGCGGGCCGAGTGGGGAGCGCGGCCCCCGACGTCACCGGCCACGATCATCAAGGCGCCCGATCACCTGATCGTGCACCACATGGCCTTCCCCAACTCGACCGACTACTCCCTCACCCACGCCTTCCAGCTGTCCCGCGACTGCCAGAACCTCCACATGGACACCAACGGCTGGAGCGACACCGGCCAGCAGCTGACCATCAGCCGCGGCGGCTACGTCATGGAGGGCCGCAACCGCTCGATCGAGGCCATCGGCAAGGGCGCGAACGTCATGGGCGCCCAGTGCGCCAATGAGAACGGCCACACCCTCGGCATCGAGAACGAGGGCACCTACACGACCGAGCTCCCGCCCACCGCCCTCTGGAACTCCCTCGTCCAGACCCTCGCCTGGCTCTGCGACGTCTACGGGCTGTCCCCGTCCACCGCGATCGTCGGCCACCGCGACTACAACCCCACCCAGTGCCCCGGCGACGCGCTCTACGCCCAGCTCCCCAAGCTGCGGTCGGACGTCGCGACCGCGCTCGGCCGCCCGTTCGCCGCGCGCGCCGCCTCCGTCACGCGATCCGGCCTGCCCGGACCTCGCTTCCTCGGCGACCACGGCCCCGCCGTTGGTGCCGCCGAACCCCGCCCGTGACGGGCGATCCCCACCGTCACCGGCCCGAGTCCACACCCGGACGACCTGTCCACCCCCGCCACTCCCACCCCCAGGAGGAATCCGTGGCAACGTCATCCCGTAACCGCATCGTCCGCAGGCTCAGCACGGCGTTCGCCGCGCTGACCGTCGCCGGCGGCGTCCTCGCCGCCGCCCCCGCGGCCGGCGCGTCGGCCAACCCCGTCACCCACCCCGACAAGGACCACGCCGGCTCGGGCCTGGCCGCCCGTAGCGGCTCCGGCGGCGGCACCGTCAGCCCGATGGTCGCCGGGCTCCCCGGCCTGGACGTCGCGAGCTACCAGGGCAACGTCAACTGGAGTTCGGTGAAGAGCAACGGCGCCAAGTTCGCCTACGTCAAGGCCACCGAGGGCACGTCGTACCAGAACCCGTACTTCTCGCAGCAGTACGTCGGGTCCTACAACGTCGGCCTGATCCGGGGCGCCTACCACTTCGCCACGCCGAACACCTCGAGCGGCGCGGCGCAGGCCGACTACTTCGCCGCCCACGGCGGTGGCTGGTCCCGCGACAACCACACGCTGCCGGGCGCGCTCGACATCGAGTACAACCCGTACGGCGCCACCTGCTACGGACTCAGCCAGGCCTCGATGCGGAGCTGGATCCACGCGTTCCTCAACGAGTACCACGCCAAGACCAGCCGGTGGGCGGTCATCTACACCACCCTCGACTGGTGGTCGAGCTGCACCGGCAACAACGACGCGACCTTCGCGAGCAACAGCCCGCTCTGGATCGCGCGGTACTCCAGCTCGGCGGGCACCCTGCCGTACGGCTGGAGCTTCTACACCTTCTGGCAGTACGCCAGCAGCGGCACCTTCCCGGGTGACCAGGACACCTTCAACGGCGACTCGACGCGCCTGCTCGCCCTCGCCAACAACACCTGATCCCCGACCGATGAAGGCGCCGGGACCGTGCGGTCCCGGCGCCTTCGCCGTCTCATCGACCCGCCGCGACGGGCCGTCACCCGGCCCCTGAGCGCGCAGTCAGGCGCTCAGACCGTGGTCGCGCAGGACGTCGTTGAGCTGCGACTTGTCGTGGCGCACGCCCGGCTCGAGACGCTTGATCACCAGGACGGCGGGCATCCCGAACGTGCCGCCGGGGAACTCCTTCAGCCGCGTACCGCCGACGGCGACACACCAGTCGGGGATACGGCCGCGGCCCAGCTCCTCGCCGGTCTCCACGTCGATGACCGGCATCGAGGCGGAGAGGTTCGTCCCGGAGCCGACGACCGCGCCCTTGCCCACGCGGGCGCCCTCGACGATCATCGAGCGGCTGCCGATCATGGCCTCGTCCTCGATGACGACGGGCTTGGCGTTCGGCGGCTCCAGCACACCGCCGATGCCGACGCCACCGGACAGGTGGACGTTCTTGCCGATCTGCGCGCAGGACCCGACCGTCGCCCACGTGTCGACCATCGTGCCCGAGTCGACGTAGGCGCCGATGTTCGTGAAGGACGGCATGAGGACCACGCCCGGCGCGAGGTAGGACCCCCACCGGGCGATGGCGCCGGGCACCACGCGCACCCCGTCGAGACGGGTCTTCAGCGGAATCCGGTCGTGGTAGTAGAAGTCGCCCACCTGCGCGCGCACCATATCCAGCACCTTGAAGCTGAGGAGGATCGCCCGCTTGGCGCGCTCGTCGACGATCACCTCGTCGGTGGCCTCGTCGATGAACGCCACGCGTGCCCGCCCGGCGTCGATCAAGTCGACGGCGGCCACGATGGCGGATCGGGCGTCGGTGTCCTGAGGGCTCAGCTCGGCCCGGCGCTCCCACAGCTCATCGATGGCGCTGGAGATCGGACTGGTGAACGTGTCGGTCATGCCGGTGAGGATATCGGCGGCGCCACCGGCGGATGTTCGGCAGGGTGCACGGAACGGGTACCTTCGTGCCCGTGAGTCGGACGAGTGCGAGGCGGCTGCGGCTCGGCATCATCGCGTTGGTCACCACGCTGGTCATCGTTGGCGGCGGGGCGGCGTTGTACGTCCACTTCCGCCCGTACCTCCACGGCACCAACTGCGAGGCACGGACGAGCACCGGGGTCGTGCCGCTCGACCTCGACCAGGCCGGCAACGCCGCGACCATCGCCGCGGTGGCGCTGCGCAAGAAGCTCCCCGAAGAGGCCGTCGTCATCGCGTACGCGACGGCGCTGCAGGAGTCGCATCTGCGCAACCTCGAGAGTGGCGACCGGGACTCCGTCGGCCTCTTTCAGCAGCGTCCGTCGCAGGGATGGGGAACGGCCACCCAGCTCAAGGATCCGGCGTACGCCGCCAACCGGTTCTTCAGCGCCCTCGTCAAGGTCAAGGACTACAGCGGCCTGCCCGTCCACGAGGCGGCGCAGAAGGTCCAGCGCAGCGCCGATGGCAAGGCGTACGCCAAGCACGAGGAGGACGCGCGCATCATGGCCGCGGCCTACACCGGGCGCGTGCCCGGCGCCGTGCGCTGCTGGTATCCACCGAACAAGCGCAAGAAGCAGGTCCAGCCCCAGCAGGCCCTCGACCTGCTGCGCAAGACGCTCAAGCGGAAGGACACCGGCGACGGGATGACCGCCGCGAACTCACGCAGCGGATGGACGATGGCGATCTGGATGGTGGCGCACGCCCAGCCGTACGGCATCCGTGAGGTGCGCTACGCCGGCCGGCACTGGCGGTCGGCGCAGGGCCACGACGGCTGGACCAAGGACGCCCAGGCGCCCGCGGGCCGGATTCTGATCCACTGAGACTGACCGGCTGGATCAGGCCGGCGTGGTCCGCGGCCCAGCGGAGCGGGGGCCGGGCGGCCGACGGCGGAACCGGACCGGCTGGACGGCTTCGGAGACCGTACGACGGCGCGGGGGCCTACACGCCGAGGCCGCGGCCGATGATCTCCTTCATGATCTCCGTGGTGCCGCCGTAGATCGTCTGGATGCGCGCGTCGAGGTACGCCTTGGCGATCGGGTACTCGGCCATGTAGCCGTACCCGCCGTGCAGCTGCAGGCAGCGGTCGATGACGCGGTTGCACAGCTCGGTGTTCCACCACTTGAGCATCGAGGCCTCCTCCGCACCGAGGCGTCCGGCGGTGTGCTCGGTGATGCAGCGGTCAGTGAAGGCGCGGGCGACCGTCAGCTCGGTCTTGATCTCGGCCAGCGTGAAGCGGTTGTGCTGGAAGCGCCCGATCGGCCGGCCGAACGCCTCGCGGGTCTTGCAGTACTCCAAGGTCTGCTCGAACGCGCGCTCCGCGCCCGCCAGCGCGCCGACGCCGATCGACACCCGCTCCCTCGGGAGGTTCTGCATCAGGTGGATGAAGCCCTGCCCCTCCTCACCAAGGAGGTTCTCCCGGGGCACCCGGACGTCCTCGAAGTAGAGCTCCGCGGTGTCCTGGGCGTGCATGCCGATCTTGTCGAGGTTGCGGCCGCGCTCGAAGCCCTTCATACCGCGCTCGACCACGAGGAGGCTGATGCCCTGGTGCCCGGCGTCCGGGTCGGTCCGTGCGACGACGATCACCAGGTCGGACAGGATGCCGTTCGAGATGAAGGTCTTCTGCCCGTTGAGGACGTAGTCGCCGCCGTCCCGTACGGCGGTGGTGCGGATGCCCTGCAGGTCGGAGCCTGCGGCCGGCTCGGTCATGGCGATCGCCGTGATCAGCTCGCCGGAGCAGTAACCGGGCAGCCAGCGACGTTTCTGCTCCTGGGTGGCCAGCCGGTTCAGGTAGGCGCCGTTGATGTCGTTGTGCACCGCGAAGCCGGGGCCGTGGATCCCGGCGCGGGCCAGCTCCTCGTTGAGGACAACGTAGTAGCGGTAGTCGGGGTCGCCTCCGCCGCCGTACTCCTCGTCGATGTCGATACCGAGCAGCCCCTGCCGTCCGGCGGCCAGCCAGACGTCGCGGGAGACGAGACCGTCCTTCTCCCACTGTTCGTGGAACGGCTCGATCTCCTTGGTGATGAACGACCGCACCATGTCGCGGAAGGCCTCGTGCTCGTCGGTGAAGATCTCGCGCCGCACCCTCGGCCTCCCTCAGCTCGAACCAGCCGACGGTTAGTAATTTAGCACTTACAGCGGAACGGACAGAATGCCATTCGGTCCACTGGCACTCAGGCCGGACCACCCTCTTCGCGCCGGTCGAGCCGGCTCTGGAGGCCGTCGAGGAGCCGCTCGACCCCGAAGGCGAACCCATCGTCGGCAGGCGGTCCGCGTCCAGCGCCTGGTTCTCCCGCCACCACGGGTCGTAGTTCGGGTAGCGGGAGGCGACCTCGTCGGACGCCGAACAGGCCGGCGACGCATACGCTCAGGCGGTCAGTCAAGTAGAGCGGCCTCGTCCGCACGTCAGCCGGTGAGGGGCGCCCGGACCCGGCGGGCGGTCAGGCGGTCAGGCGGGCGACGGCGGCGTCGACGCGCTCGTCTGTGGCGGTCATCGCGACCCGCACGTGCCGGGCACCCGCCTCGCCGTAGAACTCGCCGGGCGCGACGAGGAGGCCCAGCTCGGCCAGCGCCTTGACGGTGTCCCAGCAGGGCTCGTCGCGAGTGGCCCAGAGGTAGAGCCCGGCCTCGGAGTGGTCGATGCGGAAGCCGTACGCCTCGAGCGCCGGGCGCAGGACGGCACGTCTGCGGGAGTACCGTACGCGCTGCTCTTCTACGTGCGCGTCGTCGCCGTAGGCGGCCGTCATGGCGGCCTGCACCGGCGCGGGCACCATCATGCCCGCGTGCTTGCGGACCTCGAGGAGCTCTGCGATCAGGGCGGGGTCGCCGGTGACGAGGCCGGCGCGGTACCCGGCGAGGTTGGAGCGCTTGGACAGCGAGTGCAGAGCGAGCAGGCCGCGGTGGTCTCCGTCGCACACGTCCGGGCGCAGGACCGAGACCGGCTCGGTGTCCCAGCCCAGCTCGATGTAGCACTCGTCGCTGATGACGATGGCCCCACGCGCCCGCGCCCAGGCGACCACCTTGCGCAGGTGCTCGGCCGGCAGCACCTTGCCGGTGGGGTTGGACGGCGAGTTGATCCAGACGATCTTCGGCGTCTCCGGGCCGAGGGAGAACAGCCCGTCGACGGCGCGCGGCGTGGCGCCGGCCAGGCGCGCGCCGACGTCGTACGTCGGGTAGGCGAGCTCGGGGAAGGCCACGGTGTCGCCCGGCCCGGCGCCCAGCAGCGTCGGCAGCCAGGCGACCGCCTCCTTGGTGCCGATGACCGGCAGGACGGCGGCCGGGTCGGCCTCGACGCCGAGCTTGCGGGTCAGCCAGCCCGCCACCGCCTCACGCAGCTCGGGAGTGCCATACGTCGCGGGGTACCCGGGCGCGTCGGCGGCGTCCATGAGCGCCTGCCGGACGATCTGCGGCGTGGGGTCGACCGGCGTACCGACCGACAGGTCGACGATGCCATCGGCGTGCTGCCGCGCCTGCTCCTTGTACGGGGCGAGCCGGTCCCACGGAAAGTCCGGAAGCGTCCTGAACATCTGTCCCCCCAACGTTCGCGCGCCGCCTGCCGCTCACCGGCAGACGGCGCGCCTCGGCCTATCGTGAACTCGCGCGTCCGGGAGCACCGGGCGCGTGGGCTCAGGCGTCCTCGCCCTGCGGCGGCAGCGCCGCCACGATCGGGTGATCCTTGTCGATCTTGCCGACCTTGGAGGCACCTCCCGGCGAGCCCAGATCGTCGAAGAATTCCACGTTCGCCTTGTAGAAGTCCTTCCACTGATCCGGCGTGTCGTCTTCGTAGAAGATCGCCTCGACCGGGCACACCGGCTCGCAGGCGCCGCAGTCGACGCACTCGTCCGGGTGAATGTAGAGCATGCGCTTGCCCTCATAGATGCAGTCGACGGGGCATTCCTCGATGCATGCCTTGTCGAGCACGTCCACGCAAGGCTGCGCGATGACGTAGGTCACTTCCACTCCTCAACGTCTGTGGCCATCGCCACGCTCGCAGCGGTGTCATTGCCTAGTATTGCCGCTGTCAGCCGAGGCTTTCACCATGGGGGGCGTCATATCAGCCCGCGTTTCTCCGCCCGCTACGTCATCGCGATCGCTCCGTCCGACGTCGGACGGCGCGTGTCCCTACGACGCCGTGTGCCCGGCGGAATGTACAGCGACGTCGTCGGTGAGCTGCAGGACTGGGCCGACGGCCGGCTCACCGTCCGCCGCCGGGACGGCTCGGTCGTCACGGTGGCCGAAGCGGACCTGGTCGCGGGGAAGGTCGTCCCTCCACCGCCGCCACACCGCGCCGCCCGCTCCTGACCCCGGCAGGTCGCATAGCCCACTCCTGAGCCCCGGCAGACCCGTCGGCCACTCCTAAGCCCGGCAGGCCACGCGGCCCACTCCTGACCCCCCGCCGGCCGTGCCGACCACTTCCGGACCCGGCAGACCCGCCCGCCAGTCCCGGTCCCGGTGCCGCGCGGCCCGCTCCTGACCCCCACCGGCCGTGCCCACCACTTCTCAACCCCGCCGGCCGCCCTTCATTCAGCGGGCCGGGCCGGGTGGCGGCGCACGGTCAGGGCAGCGGCCAGTCGGGGACCTCCGCGGGCAGGTCGCGGCTGACCTTCATCGGGAACTCGGCCGGTCGCTTCTCCAAGAACGACGTCACCCCCTCGGCCGCGTCCGGCGCCGAGCCCAGTACGTGCATCAGGCGGGAGTCGGCCCGGTGCGCGTCCCACGGTGAGGGCGCGCCCAGGCCCGACCACATCAGCCGGCGCACGGCGGCGACGGCCACCGCCGAGGTGTTCGCGGCGATCTCCCCGGCCAGGGCGTACGCGGCGTCCAGGAGCTCGTCCGCGGGATGCACGTAGGACACCAGCCGCCCGCGCAGCGCCTCGTCGGCGTCGAAGATGCGGCCCGTCGCGGCCCACTCCATCGCCTGGGCGATGCCGACGATCCGCGGCAGGAACCAGCTCGACGCGGCCTCGGTGACGATGCCGCGCCGGGCGAACACGAACCCGAACCGCGCCCCCTCGGCGGCGAGCCGGACGTCCATCGGGAGGGTCATCGTGATGCCCACGCCGACCGCCGGACCGTTGATCGCCCCGATCACCGGCTTCAGGGACCGGGCGATGCGGAGGGCGACGGTGCCCCCGCCGTCGCGCGGCGCCCCGTCCTCGAACGTGTCCTCGCCGCCGAACATGTCCTTGGCGGCCCGGTGGTCGAAGGTCGAGCCGCCCCGCTGCAGGTCGGCCCCGGCGCAGAACGCCCGCCCGCGGCCGGTGACGACGACCGCCCGTACGTCGTCGTCCGCGTCGGCGCGGTCGAAGGCGTCGATGAGCTCGCCGCGCATCACGAGTGTGAAGGCGTTGAGCCGCTCGGGGCGGTCCAGCGTGATGGTCGCGATCCCGTCGGCGACGGTGTAGTCGATCTCGGTGTACGTCACTGCTGCTCCTCACGCCCGCGAACGAATACAGAATGGGATTCTAGAGTCGCGTCACGCCCCGCCTCCGGCGGACCGCGCACGGTCCGCATCCTCGTCGGCGGGGCAGCCCACCAGCGGCGGCATGGCGGGCGCCAGGACCTCCCGGCTCCAGTCGGCGACGGTGCCGGTGTAGTCGGCGGGCGGCGCCACCTCCAGGGTCGCGGCCGAGGTCGCCGTCAGCCGCGTGACCACCGGGCTGCCGTCCACGAACGGGGTGGCGCCCCAGAAGTTCCAGAAGTCGTCCGGCTCGATCTTGGGGTGGTCGTCGAGGCGACGTGTGGGCCGCGCCGGGCGCTCCCGGCACCATCGCCACTGGTCGGTGAGCAGCCGGGACGCGACCGCACGCAGCAGGTTGAGCGCGGGCAGGTCCTGGGTGCAGGCGACCTTGTCGATCACGAGATCCGGAAGGCCGAACCGCCGCAGCCCGAGCAGCGTGATGCGCAGACACGCACAGACGGCGGCGTCGGCATCACCGGCCGGGCCGAGGCGACGCGCCGCCTCGTCGACCTGGTAGCGGGTGCCGAACCACTGGTCACCCATGCGGAACCAGCCGCGCTCGGCGCGCGCCAGGCCGTCGCGCAGGAGGACCTGCCGGGCCTGCGGGTCGATGAGCACGCCGCCCGAGGCGTCGGCGAGGGCTCGCGCCACGGCCCGCGCGACCTGCTCCCGGTGCGGTTGCTCGACCGTCAGGGCCTGATGCACGAGCACGATCTGGTGGGAGGACTCGTGGATGCGCCGCCGGTCCTCCTCGGAGGCCAGGACGTCGTCGAGGCGCCAGGTGGCCTCGCCGGCCTCGACCGTGAAGATGCCGAGGCGCGGGGTCTTGAGCGCCTCGATGGCCGGTTTCCGGAAGGGCTCTGACACGCGCCAGGGGACGACCGCGTAGGGGTCGACCGGCGGCTCGCTGGTCGCGATCACATAGTGCGAGGTGACGACCTCGGGTACGGACAGGACGAACGGGGACATGACCGCCTCCTTGACTTTCGCGATCGTTGGACGCGCTGCACTGGGCGCACCCCACTGCTGAAAGCGCGCAGCACTAGGCCCGCCGGACGGGGCGCGATCGACTCGGCCCGGCGAGCGGGCGCGAGGGATCGGGCGTGCGTCGGCTCAGGCGGCCGTGCGGCGTGGCGCCTCCGGGACGTAGGGCATGGCCAGGTCGACGACGTCGTTCCACCACAGGGCGGTGGGGGCGTCGAAGTCGGCGGGCGGCCCGGCGACGAGGTAGGGCAGTCCGTCCGCCCCCTCGGGCGGAGCGGGAGTCAGGCGGGCGCGCACGGGCGCACTGGGCACACCGGCCGGCTCGGCCGCCCAGTAGCGCCACACGTCGGCGCCCTCCACCACCGTTTCGGGCGGAATGCGGCGGAACGGAGCACCGGGGTTGCACGCGAGCCAGGCCCAGTGCTCGTCGAGGAGACCGACGGCCAGGCAGCGCAGCAGCGTGACAGCCGCGAACAGGTTGCCTCCCGGGACCTCGCGGGCCTCCAGCTCCGGGAACCCGAAGCGGTGCAGCCCCGCGGTGACCAGGTGCAGCTCACCGTCCTCCTCGCCGGTGACGAACGTCGCGAGCCAGTCGTCGGCCAGGCAGAACTCCGGGTGCTCGGCGGCGAACCGGAAGGCGTGGGGCAGCACCTGATGGGACCACGCGTCGTAGACCACCCCGTCGCAGGCCTCGGCGACCACCCGGGCGATCTCGCGGGCCGCCTGCGCGTGCTCGGGCTGGGACACGGGCGGGGCGTGCGCGGTGATGACGATGTGGTGCCGCGCCTTGCCGAGGAGGTGCGCCTCGTCCGGCCGCGCCCAGGCGGCGCTCCCGATGAGATCGGCGTATCCGGACTCGGCCGCCGGGCGAGCGCGGAATCGCAGGAGCGACGAGTCGAGCAGCTCGGCCGCTAACGGCAGCCACACCCGGTCGCGTGCCACTGCCGCCGGATCGTCGAGGGGATGCGCGGTGGCCACCACGAAGGGCGCCGTCACGGACTCGGGAACACTCAGGTCGATCATGGGATGCCTCCGGGAATCGGTCTCCCGGAAAGCCTCGCCCGGCGCGCTCTCCCGCCGTAAGCCCCGTCCGCCGGTCTGTGGATAACCGGTTCCCCCGGCCGGCCCGGATCCGGCGGGCACGTGACGCGAATCACTGCCAACGATCCAGCATTCGAGACGTTACGGCGCTTGCCAGCTTTGTCCTATATCTTGCGCACATGCAATGGGCCGTGGCGGCGTACGACACCGCGTTCGGGTACGTCTCCGCCCACGGGGCGCCGCTGCTCGACCTACTCGATCCTCAGCCTGACGAGCGCATCATCGACCTGGGCTGCGGAACGGGCGTGATGACCGTCGAGATCGCCGAGCGGGGCGCGCAGGTCCTCGGGATCGACGAATCGCTCGAGATGGTCAACGAGGCGCGATCCCAGCATCCCCACCTGTCGTTCGCCGTCGGCGACGCGCACGGCTTCACGATCAGCGAGCGGTACGACGCGGTCTTCTCCAACTCGGCCTTGCACTGGATGACCCGGGACCCCTCCGCCGTCATCTCGCGGGTGCACGCCGCGCTGCGGCCGGGCGGACGGTTCGTCGCGGAGATGGGCGGCGCGGGCAACTGCGCCGAGCTGATCGCGGCCGTGCAGACGGCATGGCGCGTCTTCGGCCTGCCCGAACCGGAACTGCCCTGGTACTTCCCCACCCCGGCCGAGTACGCGACCCGGCTCGAGGAGGGCGGCTTCGTCGTACGGCTGCTGGAGCACTTCGACCGGCCGACGCGCCTGGCCGAGTGCCCGGACGGCGCCGCCGACTGGGTCCGCCTCTTCGCGCCGGAGCTGATCGCCGAGGTGCCCCCGGAGCTCGCCGGTCCGCTCCTCGACCGGGTGAACGAGCTGGCCGCGCCCGCCCTCCGCCGCGAGTCCGGCTGGATGGCCGACTACGTACGGCTCCGGTTCGCGGCCGTACGCAAGCCCGGCGGTGAAGAGCTCGTCCAACCGCTCGCTCCGAATGAGTCCTCGGGGGCGCACACCCCGCCCGGTCCGCAGACGCCGCCGACGCCGCACGCGCCCTCCGCACCACACGCGCCGTCGACGGCGCAGGCATCGTCGACCCCCCACGCCTGAGCGTCGCTCCGGGTTCAACGACCGCGGATCCCGCCCGACCGCGGCAAGACGGTCGGAATGCCGGACATGTGGGTAGGGTCGTCCGCATGCTGCGCCTGTACGACCCCGGAACCGGGCGCCTCACGGAGGTCGTCCCGGCCCGGCCGGGAGTCATCCGGGTGGCCTGCGCGAACGACTTGCGCGCCCAGGTGGTCGGCGATCTGATCCGCCGGCTGGCCGGGCGCCACCGGCTGCGCGCCCTGGGGATCTGGAACGCCGTGCCCGGGGCGTCGGACCTGGGCGTACGCCCCGCCGAGCTGGCATCGGGGCCCGCTGACGTGCACGTCGGTGCGACCGTCGGCCGCTGGGCTCCGGTGTCCTGGGACGGCCTCGACCCGCTCGCCGTGCGCCTGGCGCTGTTGGAGGCCCATTACCGGGCGGACCTCCCCCATACCCGGGCGGACCTGACCGCGGCCGACGCCGCGCTCACCGCTTTGCGTCGCCGCGTCGCCGGCTGGGCCGAGTCCCCCGGACGGCCATCGGAGCGCTCCTACGTGAC